>JASGGL010000094.1:0-11521 GCA_047605065.1 Asticcacaulis sp. | reverse complement strand
AGAAGCCGGTCGGTCCGGTTGGCGCGCAGAATGTCTACGCCAATAACGGCTACATCATCGCAGGTAGCATGCTGGAGCGACTGACGGGTAAAAGCTGGGAAGATCTGATGATGACCGAGGTGTTCGGGCTTCTGGGAATCAAAAGCGCCGGGTTCGGTGCACCGGGGCGGCCGGGCCAGATCGATCAGCCTCTGGGCCACGCGGTGCAGGGCCATAACCGCCGTTCGATTGCCGCCGGGCCGGGAAGCCCGAACGACAATCCCGTAGCGCTGGGGCCGGCAGGGCGGGTGCACATGTCGGTGTCGGACATGCTCGTCTACCTTAGGGCGCACCGCGACCGGAAGGCGGACTATCTCAAGGACGAAAGCTGGCAGATGCTGCACACTCCGCACTTCGGCGACACCTATGCGCTGGGCTGGGTCGTGCGTCCGGATGGATGTTTGTGGCACAATGGCTCGAACACCCTGTGGTACGGCGAAGTCCTGATCGACCCGAAGGCCGGGATGGTTGGGGCGGTGTGTGCCAATGACGCCGCACCCGATACGATGAAGGCGGTAGGCGCGGTGCTGAAATCCGCCCGCGCTGCCGCTCAGGGTGTATCTTAGGTCGCCATTGAGGCGGCGGCCAAGGTGGCGTAGCCACCGCCCGGCGAGGTGCTAAAAAATCCAGCAAAACAAAAATTTAGAGCACGTTTACGGTTCAATTTGAGCGAAACGTGCTCTAGGGCTGAATGCCGATCAGTTCGACCTTGAAGACCAGCACGCTGTTGGGCGGGATCGGACCGCTGCCGGTTTCGCCGTAACCGACCTGCGACGGCACGTAGATTTCCCAGGTTTCGCCGGTCTTCATTTCCGGAATAGCGATCTTCCACGCCTCGATCAGACTGTCGAGGTCCGAGACGTAAGGGACGCCGCGCTCGAAGCTGGAATCGAAGACGGTGCCATCGGTCAGGCGGCCTTCGTAATGCACCTTTACCGTGTCGCGCGCCGTCGGCTTGGGCGCGTTGGAGTCGGTGGCAGGGGTGAGCACCTTATAAAGGATGCCCTTGGGCAGCTTATGCACGGCCGGATCGGCGGCCTTTTCGGCGAGGAAGGTTTCGCCCGCCTTCTGATTGGCCGCGGCGGCGGCCTCGGTGGCCGGGTCCGGGCGATTACAGGCGGCAAGCGACAGCGAGGCCGTAAGGGCCGCAGCAAGACAGACCGGTCTGATCCATGTCGAAATCATCATCGGGAGAAACCTCTAAAGCACTTTCCGAAAAATGTGGCGCACTTTTCGGATTAAAAAGTGCGTAAAAGCAAAAAAATAGATCACTCGGTCTGATGCAATCTGATCGAGTGATCTAATCCATACGTAGGGCGTAGCCGGTAGCGCGCAGCGCCTCGGCGATTTCATGGGCATGGCGGGCGTCCTGCGTTTCGACGAGAATATCGAACTCTGCGCCCTTGGCGGGCACGTCGAGGACGAGGCGGTTGTGCGCCACATCGACGATATTGCCGCCCTTGCGTGATATCACATCGGCCATGAGCGACAGCATGCCGGGGCGGTCATCGCCCAGAATGCGATAGGTGACCAGACGCTTTTCGCGGACCAGTTCACGTTGCAGCACCGAGGCCAGCAGGCGCATATCGATATTGCCACCACACAGGATAAGGCCAACCTTCTGGCCTTCGAACTTTTCGGGATAGCGCATGACGGCGGCCAGACCGGCGGCACCCGCGCCTTCGGCCACGGTCTTTTCGACATTGACGAAGGCGGCGATGGCACGTTCGAAATCGGCTTCGTCGATGACCAGAACGTCATCGACCAGCGGATTGGCCACGGCAAAGGACAGATCGCCGACTTCGCGCACGGCAATGCCTTCGGCGATGGTCGAGCCGCCGGTCGGCATGCTGAGGTTGCGGCGGCGCGCGGCAAACGAGGGATACATGGCGGCTTCGACGCCGATGATCTTGATCCACGGCTTGAGCGCCTTGGCCGCTGTCGCCATACCGGCGATCAGGCCGCCACCACCGATAGGGATGATCAGCACATCAAGGTCAGGCACGGCACTGAGCATCTCAAGCGCCAGCGTTCCCTGACCGGCCATGACGTCATAATCATTGAACGGATGGACGTAGACCGCGCCCGCCGCTTCGCACAGTGTCTGTGCATGGGCCGAGGCGTCGTCATAGGTCGCGCCTTCGATGACCACCTTTGCGCCATAGCTCTGGGTCTTCTGCACCTTCACGAAGGGGGTGCCGTGCGGCATGACGATGGTGGCGGGAATGCTGAGACGCTGAGCGTGATAGGCGATGCCCTGCGCATGATTGCCCGCCGAAGCCGCATAGACGCCACGCGCGCGTTCATCGGCGCTGAGCGTCGCCAGCCTGTTCAGCGCACCACGTTCCTTGAAGGCAGAGGTATATTGCTGGTTCTCGTACTTGACCCACAGCTTGGTGCGCGTCAGGGCGCTCAGCTTTGGTGAAAAGACGCAGGGGCTTTCGACAATATGCCCTTTGAGGCGTTCGGCGGCGGCCTGAATGGTGTCGAGGCTAAGGCTCATGAGTGGGGATGCGCGGGGTTTGAGATGGGCGAATGCGCCTCCCATACCAGACGCAACGGCGCTAACCCAAGATAAAAACAGGGATTGCGGTAAACAGATAAGGGGGTATAAAGTTTAATATGAAACCATTTTGTGAAATTTGGAAAATTCAGTTTCGAAAATTGATCGAATTCGTCCAATTTTCGGTATTCAGGCCATAACAAAAACACCGGATCGCGCCTATAACCGCAAAATCGCAATATTGCGGAAATGAAAAATGAGCGATTTGGGCCTTAATTTCTATTCTCCGGCGACTCATGGCTTCGTGCGCATTGCCTGCGCCACGCCCGCTGTGCACCTTGCCGATCCTCAGGCTAATCTGGCGGAGCACGTGGCCTTGTCGACGCGTGCGGATACGGCGGGTGCAGATATCGTCCTGTTTCCCGAACTGAGCCTGACCGGTTACGCGATCGATGATCTCTTTCTGCAAAAGACGCTTCAGGACGCGGCGAAAACCGCTCTGGAGGCGCTGATCGCGGCGTCGGCGCAATGGCGCGCGGTCGTGGTGTGCGGCGTTCCTCTGCTGATCGAAGGGGCGCTTTATAACTGCGCCGCGGTCATACATCGCGGGCGCTGTCTGGGTCTGGTGCCGAAAATCTTCCTGCCCAATTACCGTGAATTTTACGAAAAGCGCTGGTTCCACAGCGGCCATGGCCTCGATACGCATCTGGACATCGACGGCGTTGCTGTATCGGTGACCTCACACCAGTTGTTTCAGGCCGAAGGCGAAGCCGCCTTCACCCTCGGCGTCGAAATCTGCGAAGACATGTGGTCGCCGGACACGCCCTCGACGCGTCTGGCGCTGAGCGGCGCGACGGTGCTGGTCAATCTGTCGGCCTCGCCGGTAACGGTGGGCAAGTCGCGGGTGCGTAAGCGCATCTGCGAGGCCACGTCGGAGCGCCTGATGTGCGCCTACGCCTTCAGCGCGTCGGGGCCGGGGGAATCGACCACGGACCTTGCGTGGGATGGGCAATCGCTGATCTACGAGATGGGTGGGCTGCTGGCCGAAGGTGAGCGTTTCGCCAGCGATACCCTGACCTTTGCGGATGTCGATGTCGAACGCATCGCTCAGGAGCGTTTGCGCACCGCCACCTTCGATGATGCCCGCCGTATCGGTGCCTGGGAGGCCGTCCCCCGGCGTCTGTTCGCGCATCAGCGGCATGAGTTGACCGATTTTTATCGCACGGTCGATCGGTTTCCCTATGTGCCGAATGACCGTGAGCGGCTGGACGACGATTGCTACGAAGCCTTTAACATTCAGGTCCACGGCCTGATGCAGCGTATAGAGAGCACGAAGTCCCAAAGCGTGGTCATCGGCGTGTCGGGCGGGCTCGATTCCACCCATGCCCTGATCGTGGCGTGTAAGGCCTTCGATCGTCTGGGTCTGCCGCGTACCCAGATCCGCGGTTACACCATGCCGGGTTTCGGCACGACCTCAGGCTCGAAATCCGATGCGCACAAGCTGATGAAGGTGCTGGGCGTGACGGCGGAGGAGATCGACATCCGCCCGGCGTCAAAACGTATGCTGATGGATATCGGCCATCCCTATGGCAAGGGTGAGCCGGTCTATGACGTGGTGTTCGAGAACGTGCAGGCGGGGCTGCGCACCGACTTCCTGTTCCGGCTGGCCGGTCAGCACAAGGGCTTTGTCGTCGGCACGGGTGACCTGTCGGAACTGGCGCTCGGCTGGTGTACCTATGGCGTCGGCGACCATATGAGCCACTACAACGTCAATTGCGGTGCGCCGAAGACCCTGATCCAGCACCTGATCCGCTGGGCGGCGCGCACGGAGTTCGACGCTAAGGCCGCGCGTGTGCTGCGCTCAATCCTCGAGCGCGAAATCTCGCCCGAACTCATCCCGGTGCAGGACGGTCAGGCGCAACGCACCGAGGACAAGGTCGGCCCCTATCCGCTTCAGGATTTCACGCTCTTCTACCTGACGCGCTATGGCCTCGGCCCTGCCAAGATCGCTTTTTTGCAGTATCAGGCATGGAAGGACGCGGCCGCCGGCGACTGGCCGCCGGATTATCCCGAAGCCGACCGGCGCGCCTATGGCATGGAGGGCATCTACAAGTGGATGGAGGTCTTCCTGTTCCGCTTCTTCACGATCTCGCAGTTCAAGCGTTCTGCGGTACCCAATGGCCCCAAACTGATCTCCGGCGGGGCGCTCAGCCCGCGCGGCGACTGGCGTGCACCGTCTGACGCCGCCGCAACCGTTTGGTTAGAGGCATTGCGAAGCCAGGTGCCTTCGGCCTAAAGGAAGTCTTGACAGTTTCGGTGTTAGGCCCGAAACGGCAGTTTTATTCGGATTGTATTGCATGCGTTATCTCGTCACCGGCTCGGCCGGGTTCATAGGCTTTCACCTCATCCGTCGTCTGATCGCCGACGGCCACGTGGTGCATGGCTTCGACGGCATGACCAACTATTATAATCCGCGCCTGAAAGAGGCACGGGTGGCTGAGCTGCTTAAGCTCGACGGCTATACCCATCAGGTCGGACGTCTGGAAGACCGCGACGCGCTCGAAGCGGCGTTCGCCACCTCCGAAGCCGAGGTGGTGGTGCATCTGGCGGCTCAGGCGGGCGTTCGCTATTCGCTGGAAAACCCGAAATCCTACATCGACTCCAATGAGGTGGGATCGTGGAACATGCTCGATATCGCGCGCAACGCCAATATCAAGCACGTCATGCTGGCCTCGACCTCTTCGGTCTATGGCGCCAATCCGACCGTGCCCTTCTACGAGACGGACCGCGCGGATGAGCCGCTGACCGTCTATGCGGCGACCAAGAAGGCCGCCGAAACCATGGCCCACGCCTATGCTCACCTCTATAAGCTACCGGTGACGGCGTTCCGCTTCTTCACGGTTTATGGACCGTGGGGGCGTCCGGACATGGCGCTGTTCAAATTCGTCAAGGCCGCACTGGAAGGCCGGGAAATCGAAATCTATGGCGAAGGGCGCATGTCGCGCGACTTCACCTATATCGATGACCTGATCGAAGCGATGGTGCGCCTGTGCGCCGTGCCGCCATCCGAAGACAACCGCATGCCGGGCGATACCCTGTCGGCGCAGGGGCCGTTCCGCGTCGTCAATATCGGCGGCGGGCAGCCGGTGGGGCTGATCGACTTTGTGGACACGGTCGAAGAGGCCCTGACGTCGCGCGGCGTGGTCAGCGGACTTAAGCGTAAGATGCTGCCCATGCAAAAGGGTGACGTGCCGCGTACTTACGCCTCGCCGCGCCTGATGGAGTCGCTGATCGACTATTGTCCGTCTACGGACGTTAAGGCCGGGGTGGGCGCTTTTGTCGACTGGTATCTCGAAAAGCGCAGCCTTTTCGAGGATTAAATCCCGAACAAACGCTCGCGCTCGGCCAGATTGCGCACCGAGATATTCATATCGGTGACAAGGCCGTTGGCGATCGAATAGACCCAGCCATGGATGGCGAGCGGCTGACCTTCACGCCAGGCGTTGAGGATGATCGGATTGGTCGCCACATTGCGCACCTGAGCGATAACATTCAGTTCGCACAGGCGGTCGACGCGATCCTCCTGCGTCTCGCAGGCAGCCAGCTCATGGCGGTGGTCGTGCGCCACATCACGGATGGGCGACAGCCAGTGATCGATCAGGCCGTGGTCGGTGGATTCGATGGCGGCACGCACCCCGCCGCAGCCATAGTGGCCGACGACCAGCACGTGTTTGATCTTCAGCACATTGACCGCGTATTGCAGCACGCTGAGATAGTTGGCGTCCTGCTGCGGCGCCAGATTGGCGACGTTGCGGTGAACGAACAGCTCGCCCGGATCGAGATTGACGATTTCGTTGGCGGGGACGCGCGAGTCGGAACAGCCGATCCACAGATATTCAGGATGCTGCTGACGAACCAGCCGGGAGAAGAAGTCCGGGTCGACGCGGGTCTTTTCAAGCGACCAGCGGCGGTTGTTGTCGATCAGGTTCTGAACCATGACGGCCTCCACGCACGTATGCTATCTGCGGGTCTGCGCATAAAAGCATAAGGGGCTGCGGGTCAACCGCTTTAGAGCGCATTCCAAAAAGTGTGATGCGGTTTTGGGGAAAATGCGTGCCCTGAAGCGTCACATTTCCTGTGATGGCGTGAGGGACGCGTCAGCCCTGTCCCAGAAGCGGCAGGATGAACATCAGGATGGCGTTGATCCCGGCGTCCAGTTTCTGGCCTGCGCCGGTAAAGGAGCCGGCATAGAAGTAAAGGATCAGGGTGATGACGCCGATCAGCCCCAGAACGGTTTCGAGCATGACGATGAGCGCCTTGCCCGGCTCAAAACGGCGTACCGGCTTGTAAGTGTCCTGCATGGCTATCCCTCCCCGACAGGGTTAACTGTAATCCACAGGCCGGTGGTGACAAGTCTTTTCTTGCCGCGCTCGCCCGCTGCTGCCGCGGTGTGTCCACAGTCGCGCCGCGCATTCGGGTGTGAACGGACGGCGGGGCGTGTAAACTGCTCAGCGATTCGTTATCCGTATCGGGAGGAGTTTGGCATGTATGGTCGTCTGACGGTGATTTGCGGACCTATGTTTGCCGGCAAGACGACGGAACTGCTGAAACGCATCCTGTGGGCGCGCAATGGCGAGCGCAAGGATGTGCTGGTGCTCAAGACCGAGTTCGATGTGCGCTATTCGCACACCGAGGTCATTACCCATGACGGTCTGGCCGCCGAAGCCGTGGTCCTGCGCGCCTTTGCCGATGTCGAGGCGCGCTTTCCCGAGGCCGATCTTATCTGCCTCGATGAAGTGCAGTTTTTTCAGAACATGGACCGCGATGTGGTGGAGGTCGTGAAGGGCCTGCTGGAATCCGGGATCGACGTCGTTGCGGCGGGGCTCGATACCAACTGGAAGGGCGAGCCCTTTGCGGTGACCGGCCTGCTGATGGCCATGGCCGACGAGGTGGTCAAGCTGAGGGCCCATTGCGCCATGTGCGGACAGCCGGCGCACAAATCCTTCAAGAAGACCGAGGATCAGGCGGAAATTCAGTTGGGCCACGGCGATGTCTATGAGCCGCGCTGTAACCGTCACTGGTTTGCTGAACTGCCGCTGATTGCCATGGCGCGCAGTTTCGAGGAAGAAAGGGTGCACCCATGAGCGATGTTACCCCACAGGATGTTGCGGCCGCCCAGATCCGCATCAATGGTCAGGTGCATCGTACGCCGCTGGTGCAGTCGGAAACCCTCAACCGCATGCTGGGTCACCGCATTCTCTTCAAGGCGGAAAACCTTCAGAAGATCGGGGCGTTCAAGCTGCGCGGCGCGACCAATGCCCTGCGCGCTCTGGACGAAGCCGGGCAGTTGCCGGACAGTGTGTGCGCCTTTTCGTCCGGCAATCACGCGCAGGCCGTTGCGTTCGCCGCGCGTGCACTGGGGCGCAAGGCGACCATCTTCATTCCGAAGCAGGCTTCGGGCGTGAAAATCGCCGCTACACGGGCCTGTGGGGCAGACGTGGTGCTGACCGATACGCGTCAGATCGCCGAAGCTTCGGTCGCCGACTATATCGCCGCAGGATCGGCCTTCGTGCACCCTTACGACAACCCGTTTGTCATCGCCGGACAGGGAACGGCCTGCCTCGAAGCGCTTCAGGACGGGGCCGAACCGGACGCGGTGTTCGCCCCGTGCGGCGGCGGTGGACTGATGTCGGGGACCTTTCTTGCCACACGGCTGGCGCGGCCGCAGGCGAAGGTGTTCGCCTGCGAACCGTCTATGGCCAATGACGCGCATCGCTCGGTGCAGAGCGGCGACATTATTAAGCTGCCTGAGACGCCGATGACCATTGCCGATGGCGTGCGCACGCTCTCGGTATCGGCGCGGACCCTGTCTTACCTGCGCCAACTCGACGGCTTCTACGAGGTCGACGAGGCCGACATCATCTATTGGACTCAGTGGCTGACCCATCTGCTCAAGCTGGTCATCGAGCCGACCTCGGCCATGTCGATGGCCGGAGTGGTGCGCTGGCTGGCCACTCAGTCAGGGCCGCGAACCGTGCTGGTCATTCTGTCCGGCGGTAATATCGCCGCGGAGACGCAAGCGCAGATCTGGGCCGAAGATCACTTGACGTCGCCGCCTGCTTAGGGTTGTGTGCCCGCGATCAATCGATCGAAATTTTATTATTTTTCTTTATTTTCGCCGTATTCAGACCCGAATGCAGGGCGTGCGATTTCAGGAGCAGACATGGCTGACAAGCTCGATCCCGTAACCGGTCTTGTGGTGCTGGCCTTTGGTTCGCCTGGCGTGGCACTGGTTCTGGCGGGCGGTATTTTGCTTTTTGCTCTGGGCTTGATCATCTATAGCGGCATCAAGGGGTATAGCCCGCTTCGGGCGGAAATCCGTGATCGCTGGAACCTATTGACCGGTTTGTCAGGGGGCAGTCGTCGCAAGGCGTTTTTCGAACAGTTTTCTCAGATCGACAGCCGTTTTTCGGGCACTTCGGGCGATGGCCATGCCAGTGCGGCTCTGGTGCTGGGCTGGGCCAATTACCGTAGCCTGCTGGTCGACAGCGAAGGTGATGGTTTTGTGACCTCGATCCGTGCCGCCGAAGCCTTCGATCGTCTGGACGAACCGGCCCGCGCGCTGGAATGGTGGGCGAATATTCTGGTGGCTGTGGGTCTGGTGATCACCTTTCTGGGTATCGTGGCCGCTCTGTCCGAGGCCACAGCCGCCATGTCGTCTGGTGGTGGCGGTGCGCAGATGCAAGGCGCGCTGATGGGGCTTCTGGCCATTGCGGCGACCAAGTTCTGGACGTCGATTGCCGGCGTTCTGGCATCGATCATCCTGCGTATCGTCGCGCGTTTCCGCCGCAAGGCGATGAAGAGGCTGAAGCCGGGCTGTTCGTGACCCTTGATAGCTGCGTCGGCTTCATGCCGCCGGAAAAGGTGTCGCTTGAACAGCTCAAGAGCCTGAAGCGTCTGGAAGACACGCTGAGCAAGGCGGGCTGATTATGCGTTTCAGACACCGTCGCGCGGATGAACTGGAAGAGGGCGAAAGCTATTATGTCTCCATGACCGACCTGATGGTCGGCGTGCTGTTCATCTTCATTATTATGCTGGCCTATTTCGCTCTGCATTTCCGGGACACGACCGCCGAACTGACCAGCGCCAAGGATGCTCAGACGACGGCCCTTCTTAAGGTGGCGACCGATTGAAAACCCGGAATGCCGATATCTCGGTCGATTACAAGAACAGCGTGGTGTGCATCAAGGATACTGACCTTCTGGAAACCGGTGGCCGTGGTGATCAGCGCTGCTTTGCCTATTCCGGGGCCGGTGCTCTGGATAAGGTCTCAGAGGCCCAGAAAAAGGTGCTGGCCGATCAGGCTCTGTTCGCGGCCAGCCTTAGTCAGGATATGCGTGACGCTAAGGCCGAAGTTTCGGTAAGCCTGAGTGACGGCTCAACGCGTTTCGATGCGGACCGTTTGTTCCGGCCGGGGACGGCGGACCTGTCGGACGAGGGTCGTCAGACAGTTGATCAGCTGGCGGCAAGTCTCGCGCGTCGTTTGCCGTGTCTTGCCTATGGTGTGGCTGTGTCGGATTGTACCGGGCAAACCAGAGTATCGGCGGTGATGATTCTCGGCGTCGTCAATATCGATGCCTTTACCCCTGAGGGCCGCGCCGCGCAGTCTCTGGCGCTGGAGCGTTCGGTGGCCTTCCATCAGGCCTTGCTGGCGGCGCAACCTGTGCTGGGGCAATTGCGCAATCAGCCTCAGGGAGGTGAGCCGTTGCTGCGTGTGGGGTCGGTGGGCACATCACAGGCCAATGTCGCCGCCGAAGGTACAGGCAAGGCGATTGCGGTGCAGTTCCAGATGGCGGACTTGCCAGCGTCCTGACAATACGGTTTTGATGCGCCCCCGGATATATGGTCTAAGCGCTATGGATAGATGTCGATGAATATTGTTCTGATCTGCCGTTTTCACCCCCTGCATTCCGGGCATATCGATATCCTGAAAGCCGCCCAGAAAGCCACTGGGGCCGTATTATCGCGGCTTGTGGTCGTGGTGGTCGGGATGCAGCAACGCCGTGAAGCCCGTTATCCATGGACGACATCCGAACAGGCCGCGGCGGTGGCGTCAGTTTTGGGAGAACAGTCTGCTGAGATCATTGAGGTCGGAGAGTATAACCACGACGCTGATCTGCTCACACAGTTGCAGCCTCTGCTGGGTGCACCGGATAACTGGAGCTGGGGCGTGATTGAGGATGACTTCAACCCGGAGGCTCTGGGCTTGAAGGTATGGTCCGTGCCTGACACCCGCGCGGATACGGTCAGGTTGCGTGACGAGGGGTACGAGGGGCATTTATCGGATGACGCGGTCGCCTCGGCGCTTTTCGATGATCTGCGCACATTGGTCCAATGGGATGCGCTGGTGGCTGAGCACCGGATGATCCGCAAATACATGCAGTCGTGGGCGTTGGCACCCTATCCGGTCAATCTGGTGACGGCGGACAGCGTGCTTTATCGTGATGGTGCCATTTTGCTCATCCAGCGCGCCCAAATTCCGGGCAAGGATCTGTGGGCCTTGCCCGGCGGCTTTGTCGAAACCGACGAGACGCTGATGGCGGCATCCTTACGTGAAGTCGCCGAAGAAACGGGCCTGCATCTGTCCTCGGCAGTGTTAAAAGATCGCTTTAAGGGCTCGCGGATTTTCGACCGCCCGCATCGCTGCTCACGGGGCCGCACTGTAACGCACGGATTTATCTATGACCTCAGCGGTCTTGATCTGCCCCCGGCGAAGGCCGGTGATGACGCCGCGGCGACGCGCTGGGTATCGGTAGAGGCACTGGAATCACTGCAGGAGGTCTTCTTTCAGGACCATTATCACATCGCCGACGACCTTTTGCGGGCTGCGCATCTGCGTTAGAGCGCTTCCCGATAAAGTGGGCACCACTTTTCGGAAAAGAAGCGCGTTAAAGCAAAAACTTAGAGCGCCGATCTGGT
>JASGGL010000093.1:0-11643 GCA_047605065.1 Asticcacaulis sp. | reverse complement strand
CGATACCCGCCTGATGACGCGCCGCCTCAACGACGGCCATCTGCATACCGAAGCAAATGCCGAGATAGGGAATCTGGTTTTCACGTGCGAAGCGGGCCGCCGCGATCTTACCTTCAGCACCGCGCTCACCAAAGCCACCGGGCACGAGGATGGCGTGGACGTTTTCCAGCCGTTGACGCACGGTTTCGGGATCGTCCTCGAAGGTTTCCGCTTCCACCCAGTCGATATTGACCTTCACCCGGTTCGCCATGCCGCCGTGATAAACCGCCTCGATCAGCGACTTATAGGCGTCTTTGAGCACGGTATACTTGCCGACAATGGCGATCGATACCTCGCCGTCCGGCTTTGAGTAGCGGCTGGTGATGTCTTCCCACAGAGCCAGTTCCGGCTCCGGCGCATCCTCGATGCCGAACACGTTCAGTACCTCGGTATCGAGGCCTTCCCGGTGATAATCGATCGGCACGGCGTAGATATTGGCCGAATCGAGCGCCTGAATGACCGCCGTTTCGCGGACATTACAGAACAGGCCGATCTTGCGGCGTTCCTCGCGCGGGATTTCATATTCGGAGCGGCACAGCAGAATGTCCGGCTGGATGCCGATGGAGCGCAGTTCCTTGACCGAGTGCTGGGTCGGCTTGGTCTTCATCTCGCCGGCGGTCTTGACGAAGGGCAGCAGCGTCAGGTGGATGAAGCAGCACTGACGACGCGGCAATTCCTGACCCAGTTGACGGATGGCTTCGAAGAACGGCAGGCCTTCGATGTCGCCGACCGTGCCGCCGATTTCCACCAGAATGAAGTCGGCATCGCCCTGATCCGACAGGACGAAGCTCTTGATCTGATCCGTCACGTGCGGGATGACCTGCACGGTCGCGCCCAGATAGTCGCCACGGCGTTCCTTCTCGATGATGTTCGAATAGATGCGGCCCGTGGTGATGTTGTCGGATTTGCGGGCACTGACGCTGGTGAAGCGCTCATAGTGGCCGAGGTCGAGATCGGTTTCCGCGCCATCGTCCGTGACGAAGACCTCACCATGCTGATACGGGCTCATCGTGCCGGGATCGACATTCAGATAAGGATCGAGCTTGCGCAGGCGTACCTTGTAGCCACGCGCCTGAAGCAGGGCCCCGAGTGCGGCCGAAGCCAGCCCCTTCCCCAGCGAGGACACCACGCCCCCCGTAATAAATACAAAGCGCGCCATATCCTTGTTCACCGTGGGCATGTCGGAAAACCTTCTTACCGGAAGCGCCCGATGAGGCGATTCCCTTGACTCATATATATTCAAAAAGACCGGCTCACAAAGTGATCTGTGAGCCGGTCTTCAGTCTGGATTTTAAAAGCGTCGTATCAGTTTGAGGCCGAGGACGAAGAAGATGCCGGGGCCGAAGAAGAGGACGCAGCGGCTTTCGCCGGGGTTTTGGCCGGAGCCTTAGCCGACGCGGACGCCGAAGAAGAAGAGCTGGACGCCGCCGGCAGATTGCTGAGCGACGGAGCCGCTGCGGTCGGCGACGGCAGATCGGTCAGTGACGGCGTCGCCGAGGTCGAAGAGGCATTGCCTGCGGCGCTCTGGCTGGCGGCGGCAGCCGCCGCTGCGGCAGACACTTCCGATTCGTTCAGCTTGACATTATCGGCACCGACCTGATCGACGACCGAGGTGCCGCGACGATCAAGATTGGACACCACCGTAAGGCCGACGCAGTTGGCGAAGAACAGGATGGCGAGGATCGAGGTTGCACGCGTCAGAAAGTTGCCCGCGCCGCGCGCGGACATAAAGCCCGACGGACCGCCGCCCATACCCAGAGCACCACCTTCGGAGCGCTGAACAAGGATCAGCGCCACAAGGGCGATACCGATGACGATTTGGATGGAGAGCAAAATTACAAACAGCATGGAAGGTCTGGATCTCTGATCGTGTCTTGTCGAATAGCGGAGTGCAGGCCCGCCACAGGCGCACCCTTGTCAAGGCGTAAGCGCAGGCCCTTAGCACTAAGACTGGGCATTGGCCATAGCTCTTTCAAGGATTCTTGTGGCCGAAATTCAATCCGCTGCCGCAATGATACGGTTAAAGTCGGCGGCCTTAAGCGATGCACCGCCGACCAGAAGGCCGTCAACCCCATCCAGAGACAGAAGATGCCGCGCATTTTCAGGCTTGACCGAACCGCCATAAAGCGTGTGCGGCGTTACCTGACCGTGGAAGCGTTGCGCCAGATATTTCTGGATCAGCAGCATGGCGTCGACCACCTGCTCATCCGTCGGCACGTGTCCGGTGCCGATGGCCCATACCGGCTCATAGGCGACGTGGAAGACACGACCGGTCAGGGCCTCAGGCAGGCTGTCGCGCAATTGCTTGCTCAGCACGGCATGGGTCAGACCGGCCTGACGCTGATCGAGGGTCTCACCGATGCAGATAATCGGCTCAAGTCCGGCGCGCAGAGCGGCCTCGACCTTAGAGGCGACGCTATCGCACGCTTCCTTATGGCCGTGACGGCGTTCGGAATGGCCCAGAATGACCATATCCCCTCCGGCGTCCTTAAGCATCTCGGCGGATACATCGCCGGTAAACGCCCCCTGCTCGACCTTGTGGCAGTCCTGCCCCCCAAGGCGAACGGAGGCGTCCTGCGCCGGAAGCGCGTTGCGTACAAGGGCCAGAAGGGTGGCTGGCGGGAAAATAGCGACCTGGGCGCGGCTCGTGCGGGCGGCCATGTCGATAGCGAGAATTTCCGGAACGGCTTCCCTCAAGCCGTGCATCTTCCAGTTTCCCGCGATGAGCGGCTGATTTGGCATTATAAAATGGATGGCATCATATTTTATTAGTTGAGTTTGATACCTGTAACCAACCGGACCGCTCAGGCCAAGAAAAAACCGGCAAACAATTCGATTCCTTTTGTAACAGCCTTGATCCTGTCACGGTTGCTCAATTATATGTCACCCCGCCGGATCACCTGATGCGGCACAATTCCGCATCCGGCATTCTGCCTATGGCCGCCTCAGGACCGATTTCTTCATGATCAACAACTTCCGTCAGTTCACCAAATCCATCACGTTCAAGATTCTGATGGCGGCTCTGGTCCTGAGCTTTGCCGTGGTCGGCATGCACGACATCTTCTCGTCCTCGCTGTCGCGCGATGTGGTCGACGCCGGGGCGCGCAAGACCACGACCGAGGACTTCCGCCGTCAGTTCGACGACTGGAAGACCGGCGCTGAGCAGCAAAGCGGCCAGACCCTCACCTATGAAGACGCGGTCAAGCAAGGTCTGCACGTCCGCATCATGGAAGAACTGGCCGATATGAATTCGGTGGCTGCCTGGCTGACCAAGGCGGGCGTGCGCCCGTCGGCCAAGGTGATCACCGATCAGATCGCCAAATATCCGGTCTTCTTCGATTCGGTCACCGGCAAGTTCGACAAGGCCAAGTACCAGCAGGAACTGGCCACCCAGATGAAAATGGATCAGGTCAAGTTCGAACAGATCATGGGCGACGACATCGCCAGCAACCAGTTCATTCAGGCGTCGGTCGCCGGTCTTAAGCCGCCGCGCATCTATGGCGCCATTCAAAGCGCTTTCCACGCCGAAACCCGCAATATCGCGCTTCTGGTCGTCACGCCTGACAATGTCGAAAAGCCGGGTGCTCCGACCGATGCCGAACTGACCAAGTTCTACGACGAGAACAAGGAACGCCTGCGCCGTCCGGAACTGCGCCAGTTTACCGTTGTCTCCTTCGCTCCCGGCGATTTCGCTTCGAAGGTTCAGGTCGACGAAGCCGAACTGAAGAAGCTTTACGAATTCCGCCGCGACTCCATGTCGACCCCGGAAACCCGTACCTTTACGCAAATCACCGTTCCCGACGCCAAGGCGGCTCAGGCCGTAAGCGACGCGCTCAAGAGCGGCGCGTCCGCCGAAGCCGCCGCCAAGGCAAACAAGGGCACGGTTGTCGCCTATGACGCCAAGCCCAAGACGGCGGTGGCCGACCCCAAGGTGGCCGATGCGGTCTTCGGTATGAAGGAAGGCGAAGTTTCGGGCGCCATTCAGGGCAGCCTCGCGCTGGCTGTGGTCAAGGTGAGCAAGATCACCGCGGCTTCGGTGACCGGTTTTGACACCGCCCGCAGCACGCTTGAGGCCGAATACCGTAAGGATAAGGCCAAGGAAATGGCCTACGACGCCTCCTCGACCTTTGAAAAGGAACGCGCCGCGGGTGCAGACTTCATGGCGGCCGCTCAGAAGGCAGGCGTGCGCATCACCAACCTGCCGCCGATGACCGCCGAAGGTCAGGCCGCCGATGGCAACTCCTACGCTCAGTTTCACGTCATCCTGAAGGCGGCGTTCGATCAGCCCAAGGGCGGTGAAACCGACGTGACCGAGCTGGGCAACGGCGAATATTTCGCCCTGCGCGTCAACGAAATCATTCCGTCGGAAGTCCCGCCGCTGGATAAGATCAAGCCGCAGATGGTCATGGCCTGGACTCAGAAGACCATGATCGACCGCGTCGCCGGCAAGGCCAGCGAAGCCGCCGCACGTCTGCGCAAGGGGGAAACGATCGAAGCCGTGGCCTCGGCCATGGGCCTCAAGATCGAAGCCCGCGATGGCCTGCCCCGTGACGCCGCTCAGCAGGCCGTAGGCCCCGAGATCGCCAGCCGTATCTTCTCGGCCAAGCCGAACGAGATTTTCGAAGCCCGCGCCAACGAAGCCGTTACCGTGGTGGGTAAGGTGACCGCCATCAACAAGGGCGAACCCGCCGCCGTGAACCAGATGGCCACCATGGCCGCGCGTTCGGTGTCCTACGGCCTGTTCCAGGACGTCAGCGCCGATATCCGCAAGGCGGCGCGTAAGGTCGTCAAGACCAAGACCAACGCCAACAACGCCATCTCGGCGCTGGGCCTGACTCCCGACAGCTTCAAGAGCGACGCCAAGGCCTCGGGTACGGCTGAGGCCGGTAAGGCGGCGAAATGATCATGGCCGCCGCCACCGACGACACGGGCGTCAGCGCGTTTGCCGCCCGTTACGACTCCGCAAAGCCGGTCATTGTTACACGACGCCTGACCGACGACCTCGAAACCCCGGTGTCCGCCTATCTGAAGCTGGCGCGTCAGCGTCCCTTCGCCTTCCTCTTCGAATCGGTCGAAGGCGGCGCTTTGGCCGGACGGTATTCGATCCTCACCCTGCGTCCCGATCTGGTCTGGCGCTGCTTTGGTGAGCGCGCCGAAGTCGCCAGAGGCGAAGCGGCCATCGCTGCGGAACAGTATGAGGCCGAGGCCGCGCCGACGCTTGAGTCGCTGCGCGCTCTGGTCACGGCTCACCGGCTGGACATTCCCGCCGACCTGCCCCCGATGATCTCGGGCCTGTTCGGGGTGTTCGGCTATGACATGATCCGTCTTTACGAGCCTCTGGGTGAAGCCAATCCCGACCCCCTGAGCCTGCCGGATGCCGTCATCTGTCGTCCGTCGGTGATCTGCATCTTCGACAACGTGAAGCACGAAATCCTGCTGGCCACTACGGTCTGGCCTGATGCCGAACTCGATGCGCAGTCCGCCTATAGCCGGGCGCTGGAACGCCTTGACCGCGTGGAAGAAGACCTGCGTCTGCCCCTGCCGCCAAAGCCCGTCGCCATCGAGCGTCAGCAACCGCCGCTCAGTTCGCCCACCTCGGCGGAGCAGTATTGCGGCATGGTCGAAAAGGCCAAGGAATATATCGCAGCCGGTGACATATTTCAGGTTGTCCCCTCGCATCGTTTCGAAGCCCCCTTCGACCTCGATCCGTTCGCCTTCTACCGCTCTCTGCGTCGTCAGAACCCCTCGCCCTACCTCTTCTATCTCGACTTCGGCAATTTCCAGCTGGCAGGTTCCTCGCCGGAAATTCTGGTGCGGGTGCGCGATGGCAAGCTGACTATCCGCCCCATTGCCGGAACGCGTCCGCGCGGCGCTACGCCCGAAGAAGACAAGGCGCTTGAGGCCGAGTTGCTGGCCGATCCTAAGGAACTGTCCGAACACCTCATGCTGCTCGATCTGGGCCGCAATGACGTCGGTCGCGTGGCCAAGCCAGCCAGTGTCCGCGTGACTCAGAAGTTCTATATCGAGCGCTACAGCCACGTCATGCACATCGTCTCGAACGTCGAAGGCGATGCGCCGACCGATCTCGACCCGGTCGATGCCCTTCTGGCGGCGCTGCCTGCGGGTACCCTGTCCGGTGCGCCCAAGGTCCGGGCCATGGAAATCATCGACGAGCTTGAGGCCGTCAAGCGTGGCGTCGGCTATGCCGGTGGCGTCGGCTATATCTCTGGCTCAGGCTCGGTCGATGTCTGTATCGTCCTGCGTACGGCGCTGTTTAAGGATGAGAAGATTTACGTGCAGGCCGGTGCGGGCGTCGTAGCCGACAGCGTCCCCATGACTGAATATCAGGAAACCGTGCATAAGGCCTCGGCCCTGATCAAGGCCGCTTCCGAAGCCTGGCGCTATAAGCAGGGCAACTAAGCTTAGTGTTTGTCTGCCGTTGCGGTCAGCCCTTCGCGGCTGGCCGACAGCTCAAAACCGCCTTCTGTTCCGGCGCGTACCGTTTTGGGCGCTTCGGCAGCGCGCTGAGCCGGACGGTCCTGCGACATGACAGGCCCGATCAGCGAAGACGCGCCCAGCCACACCCCCGATACCGCAAAGGCCGCCGAGGCCAGCAGAGCCTTGAAAACCGACGGCGCGCGCGTGACCGGCCTGGCCAGCAAGGCGCGGGCTTCGTCCAGTGTGTTCATTGGCAGTGTGTTCGCTGGGCTATCCGACATGGGCATGTTCCGGTCTCAGAGCGTGTCCCGATCTGGTTGAACCAGATCGGCGCTCTAATTATCTGCTTTAACGCGCTTCTTTTCCGAAAAGGGGTGTCCACTTTATCGGGAAGCGCTCTAGACTCATTGAACCGAAACATGCCCGCCTTATGGTTAATGAAGCGTAACGATCAGTACCTTCATGCCGCCTTCGGGGCAAAGCGATTGAGCACATGTCCCGTAATATTTCGGGCCAGTTCTTCCTCGCCGAAAAAGACGGTGCCCATCTTTTCCTGCTGAAGAAAGTTCATTTCCTCTTCGCTATGAGTCCTGAGAACGATCTCGATACCGGGATTAAGTCTGCGGGCGTTTTCGACCATCTGATGAATATTGACCAGATCAGGCGTAGCGACCAGCAGCATGGCGGCGTTGTGGATATGGGCCTGTACCAGCACTTCGGGTTCGATGGCATTGCCGTAAACGGCCACCTTCCCGGTCTGACGCAGGTCCTCGACGCGTTCGCGGTTCTGCTCAACGACGACATAGGCAATCGACTGCTCATCCAGCGCTGTGGCAATGCGCTTACCCACCCGGCCATAGCCGACCAGCACCACCTGCCCTTTCAGATAGCGATCGGCCGTATCCCGCGGCAGTTCGGCCAGAACGTCCTCACGCCGCTCATGACGCCGCGCCAGTTCGGAATGCGACAGCACCCATTTTTGCAACGGTTCGATCGCCGCGAAGATGAACGGGTTGAGAGCAATCGACGCCAGTGCACCGGCCAGAATGAGGTTCATGCCTTCCTGCGGCAGCAGCCCCAGAGACAGGCCTAAACCGCCCAGAATGAACGAGAATTCGCCGATCTGCGCCAGACTGGCCGCCACGGTCAGCGCCGTATTCAGCGGATAGCGGAACAGGATGACCAGCGCCCCCGCCGCCATGGCCTTGCCCAGAATGATGATGCCGACGACTGCCACAACCTCCAGAGGCTTTTCCAGCAGTACCGCCGGATTGAACAGCATACCCACCGACACGAAGAACAGAACCGAGAAGGCGTCACGCAGCGGCAGGGATTCTTCGGCGGCGCGGTGGCTGAACTTCGATTCCCGCATGACCATGCCGGCAAAAAAGGCCCCCAGCGCAAACGAGACGCTGAACAACTCCGACGCGCCCCAGGCAATCGATATGGCTGCGGCAATGACCGAAAGCGTGAAGAGTTCGCGTGATCCCGTGCGGGCCACCTGCCACAGCATCCAAGGCAGCACGCGCTTACCCGCCAGAAGCATCAGGGCTATAAAGGCGCCGACACTGAGAAGCGTCTGACCGATGGTAATCCACAGGTCCGCAGGTATGCCGCCGCCGGGCGTTTCGACCTCAAGCAGCCGCGCCATGGGCGGCAGGAGGACCAGCACCAGCACAGTCACCAGATCTTCGACCACCAGCCAGCCTATGGCGATGCGTCCATTCATACTGTCGATGGCGTTACGCGCCTCCAGCGCCTTAAGGAGCACGACAGTGGAGGCGCATGACAGCGACAGACCGAAGATCAGCGACGCACCAATACCCCAACCCCAGCCCCAATACGCCAGAGCCAGCCCCAGAAGGGTGGCCAGCGACATCTGCACAATCGCCCCCGGCAGGGCGATCTTACGCACCGACATGAGATCAGAGAGGGAGAAGTGCAGGCCAACGCCGAACATGAGCAGCATGACGCCAATTTCTGACAACTGTGAAGCGATATGCGTGTCGGCCACAAAGCCCGGTGTCGACGGGCCGATCAGTATCCCGGCCATAAGATAGCCGACCAGAGCCGGTAATTTGATCTTTTCGGCCACGAATCCGAACAACAACGCCAGACCGAATCCGGACGCAAGGGTGGTAATAAGTGAAATATTATGGTGATCCATCGGTCGCCTTTAGAGTTTGAAAACAGAAAAGGCCCGCAATCCGGCGGCACATATGCGCCGTCGCCGAGAAGACAATATGAATTACGGATTGAATGAAAGTTCGGTGTTCTGAACAATAATGTCAACCCCGACAGCGTTAAAAAGATATACTCATTGGATAATTATTCCCGTCACTGACAAAATCGCAAAAATCTTACCCATGCAACCGATTGAACGTCCGGGGCGTTATTCCAGACAGACATGTTGGCAAACATTAAAATGAACATTGTTCACAATGCGCCGACATGCTAGAATGCGGCTATCTGTTCCGGCCATCAGATAACGGAACGCGCCTCAGGGGGCTTTATGACGTCCAAGCAAGTCACCGTACCTCAACTTCTGGCCTTTTGCGGCCCTTGCCTGCCCTTTGCGGCGCTGGGCCTGCCGCTGGCGGTTACGCTTGCGGACTATTACACCAGTGAGATCGGCATCAATCTGGCAACCGTCGGCTATGTCTTTCTGGCGGTGAAGTTGCTGGATATCATCGTCGACCCGCTGGTCGGCTGGGGCATGGACAAGACGCGGACGAAGTTCGGACGCTTCAAACTGTGGATGGCCATCTGCCTGCCCATCCTGTTCGTTTCTACCGGCTTCATCTTTCTGGCCCCTCAGGGCGCACCGCCCAGCTATCTGGCGATCTGGCTGATGGTCATTTACATCGGCTTTTCCATCGCAGCCCTCAGTCAGGCCAGTTGGGGCAGCGTGCTGACCTCGGATTACGATGAGCGCACGCGCATCTTCGCCTGGTGGCAGGTGGGCAATATCGTCGGCATGATCGCCGTGCTCCTGATCCCCGTCATCGTACAAACCGGCCTTAAGCTGCCCTACCGCATCGCCGTGCAAAGCATGGGCATCTTTATCATGGTGCTGCTGCCGGTGATGATCGCGCTTGCCCTGTGGATCGTGCCGGAGCGCCAGAGCCTGACCACAGGACACGATGTCCGCCTGAGCGATTATTTCCGCATGATCCGGCGTCCGAACGTCATCCGCGTTCTTCTGGCCGACCTGTGGCTGGGGCTGGCACCGGGCATTATGGGGGTGCTGTTCTTCTTCTACTTCATGCAGACCAAGGGATTGACGCGCGAACAATGCTCGATCGCCATGGTCCTCTATTTCGTAGCCGGTCTGGTCGGTGCGCCTCTGTGGAACTGGGCCTCGAAGCGCTTCAACAAGCATCGCACCCTGATCGCCGCGTCGCTGATCTTCGCCGTTTGTTATGGCCTGCTGGCGCTGGTCCCCGACAACAATTTCGCCATATCGGCCATCGTCGTCTTTATCGCCGGCATCCCCTATACGGCGTCGCTTTTGCTTACCCGCGCCCTGATGGCCGATATCGGTGACGAGGTCCTGCTGGAAACCGGCGGCGACCATAAGGGGACGCTGATGTCGATCCTTTCGGCGACCACCAAGCTCGGCTACGCGCTGTCGGTCATGTCAATGCCTGCGCTGGCAGCGCTTGGCTTCGACAACAAGGCCTTACAGAATACCCCGGAAGCCCTGTTCTGGGTCGAGGCCTTTTTTATCGGCCTGCCGGTCGTTTTCCTCTTGCTTGGCGCATGGGCCATGACGTCCTATGACCTGACGCCTGCGCGGTATGCCGCCGTGCAGGCCGGTCTGAAAGCAAAGGGTTTAACCGGTGACCAAGGCTCCTCCCGCCCCCATTAATGCACTGATCGAGGTGATGAACCGGCTGCGGTCTAAGGACGGCGGCTGCCCGTGGGATCTGGAGCAAACCTTCGACACCATAGCGCCCTATACGATCGAGGAGTCGTACGAGGTCGCCGACGCCATTGCGCGCAAGGACATGCGCGACCTGAGGGAGGAACTGGGCGACCTGCTGTTTCAGGTGGTGTTTCACAGCCATCTGGCCAAGGAACAGGAACTGTTCGACTTCGATGACGTGGCGCAGGCCATCACCGATAAGCTGATCCGCCGCCACCCCCATGTCTTTGGCGATACCGCAGAACGCACCGCCGATGAGCAGAATGTCGCCTGGGAGGTGCAGAAGGCCTCCGAGCGCAAGGCGAAGGCCAGACACGGCCTGCTCGATGACGTGCCGGTCGGCCTGCCCGCCCTGACGCGCGCCGCCAAACTGACCAAACGCGCGGCCCGCGTAGGCTTCGACTGGGCTTCGGTTGACGACATCTTCGAAAAACTGGAGGAAGAGGTTGCCGAACTGAAGGCCGAACTGGCCGCAGGCGACATAGAAAAGGCCAAGGGCGAACTGGGCGATATGCTGTTCGTGCTGGCCAATATGGCACGCAAGCTGGACATCGAGCCCGAAGACGCCCTGCGCGGCACCAATGCCAAATTCGTGCGGCGCTTTGAATTCATCGAAACAGAGCTACAGGCTCAGGGACGGACGCTGGAACAATCCGACCTGCCCGAAATGGAGGACCTGTGGGTCAAGGCCAAGCACACGGAACGTCAGGTCGAAAGCCGGAAATGAGCCTGCGCAGTTCCGTTGAAATCTACGACCTGTCCGAAGGCCGCAGCCGCGTCGTCTGGCAAGGGCCGGAATTGTGGGAATCGCCGCATTTCACCCCGGATGGCCACAGCCTGATCCTCAACAGGGAGGGCCGTATCTATCGACTGCCGATTGGCGGCGAACCGCAGGTCATCGATACGGGCTTTGCCATGCGTTGTAACAACGATCATGGCCTGACGCCTGACGGCCAAACCCTGCTGATCACGGACAAAAGCGAACACGACCGGGCCTGTATTTATGCCGTCGCCGCAGAAGGCGGAACGCCTCAGCGCGTTTCGCCGCATATGTCCTCCTATTATCACGGGTCTTCTCCGGATGGAGGCTGGATCACCTATACCGGCATCCATCAGCGCGATGTTTTCGGCATCTATATCAACCGTCTGGACGGCAGCGATGAACGCGCGCTGATCGTCGGCGATGGCGTGCATGATGGTCCGGACTTCTCCGCCGACGGACAGTGGATATGGTTCAA
>JASGGL010000092.1:0-11976 GCA_047605065.1 Asticcacaulis sp. | reverse complement strand
TCAGGAACATGGCCTGAAGCACATTGGCCATCTGAGCGATATTGGCCATTTTCACGCGCTCGGCGTGGTCGTGGAAGACGTTGAGTGTCACCGCCGCGACCAGCGCATCGCGCAGGGTGTTCTGCTGCCACAGGCCGCTGGTTCCCTTAGGGGCGTCGTACCATGTGCCCCATTCGTCGACGATCAGGGCGACCTTCTTCTTCGGGTCGTATTTGTCCATGATGGCGCTGTGTTTGACGATCAGCTCATCCATCAGGAGGGCGCGCTTCATGGTGGCGATCCACGCGGCTTCATCGAAGCCGGTATCGATACCCTTTTTGTCCCATTTGTTGGTGGGCAGGGTGTAGAAGTGCAGGGCCAGCGCGTCCATCAGCGGGCGCTCGGTGGCGTACATCAGCGGGGTGGGATTGGCGCGCCACAGGGTCGCGCGCTTCATCACCGTTTCCGTCCATTCGTAGTCGTCGGTGTCCGGTCCCACGGCGATCAGTTGCGGACGCGGGCCGGAGGCCGACTTCATATAGGCGGCGTAGTGGCGGAACTGATCGGCATATTCTTCGGGGAACATGTTGCCGCCACAGCCCCAGGTCTCGTTACCGACGCCGACATAGGGCACGGTCCATGGCTTTTCCTGTCCGTTTTTGGCGCGCTCGGCCCCCGGACCGGTTGCGGCGGGAGCGGTCATATATTGCAGCCAGCCCTGCGCCTCTGCGACGCTGCCCGAGCCCATATTGACCGAGATGTAGGGCTCTGCGCCGATCTGGGTCACGAAGTCCATGAATTCGTGCGTGCCGAAGGTATTGGGCTCCGGCTGGCGCGCCCAGTTGGAGTTGATCGTGGCCTTGCGCTCAGGCCCCACGCCGTCGCGCCAGTGATAATCGTCGGCGAAACAGCCGCCGGGCCAGCGGATGACCGGAGCCTTGATGGCTTTCAGCGCCGCCACCACGTCGTTGCGGATGCCGCGCGTATTGGGGATGGGCGAGTCCTTGCCGACCCAGATGCCTTCGTAGACGCCGCGCCCCAGATGCTCGACGAACTGCCCATAGACCTGACGGTGGATGAGCGGGCCTTCGGCGGCGGTATCGAGCGTGCCTGAGGCCTGAATGACGGGAGAGCCTGAGGGGGTGCCTGAGGGAGTGCTTGGGGCAGGGGTGGCCATAGCCGACAGTCCCGCAAATCCGATCACGGCGGCGGTCACCATGCCTGCAAAGCGTCTCATTCTTTCCCCGTCGGCTTCGTTATTATGTCCTACAATTAGCATCGGTCCTGACAAAAGCAAGTCCGTTCACCCGCTTTGCCCGCCTGAGCGCCTTGCGAAAACGATTGCCGTGCAAATCTGATCCATGCTGCGCTGCGGTAACGCGCCGATGACGCGGTTTTGACCCCCGCGTGAGCGATAAAGGGGGTAGGTTTATACGGCTCCCGCTCCGTGACGGGGGCAGACGCATCGCGTCTTTATGGCCATTAAGGCCAGATTGGGGCGCTTTCGGCGCTGCGGCGTGTTCCGCGCCTGCCCCTTCTTTTTGAGTCCCCCTTTTCCGGGGCTCTACGTTTAAAGCCTGACGAAACCAGACGGATGTTGGCAAATAAAATGATTTTACCTGAGCGGCTCGACGCGCGGGGCAGCGCCCTGTTTTTCGATATCGACGGTACGCTGGCCCATATCCGCCCGCGGCCTGAGGATGTCGGTCCCGATGTGCGCCGCAACGATCTGCTGAAGCGCGCGCGGCGCGTCCTGCAGGGCCGCCTGGCCATTCTGTCGGGCCGCCCGATCAGCGAAATCGACTATATAGTGGATAACAGTGTGCGCGCCGTAGCGGGTGTGCATGGACTTGAGCGCCGCAATGCCGAGGGCGAGCGGCTGGATCAGGCGATCAGCGACGATGTTCGCCACGCCCTCGATCAGGCCCTGCTGCTGCTCGACGCCTTGCCGGCGCAGAAGCCCGGCGTGCTGGTGGAAACCAAGGGCAAGGCGATCGGTGTCCATTATCGCCTCAACCCCTCGGCCGAGGATCTGGTTAAGACCATTACCGGCAATATCGCCGATAATTCACCGCTCAGCCTGCAACTGGGTGATCGTGTGGCCGAACTGCGCGCGCCCGGTCCGGACAAGGGCGATGCCTTGCGCGCCTTCATGGCCGAGCCGCCGTTTGCCGGGTTCCGGCCGGTGTTTGTGGGTGACGACCTGACCGACGAGCACGCCTTCCGTGCCGCCGCCGAACTGGGCGGTTTCGGTATCCGGGTCGGCGATGAGGTCGAGACGGCGGCGCTTTACCGTCTGCCGAACGTACAGGCGGTGATCGACTGGCTGGAAGCCGGGGTGACGCACCATGCCTGATCAGTCTGTGCCCCAAAATGTGATCCGCAATGCGCCCCTGACTGAGGCAATAACGCAGCCTGCCGAAGGTGGCGCGGCCTCGCATACGCTGGATCTGGGGCTGATCGGCAATGGCACGGTATCGGCGCTGATCGATGCGCGCGGCCACTGGGTGTGGGCGTGCGTGCCGCGGTTCGACGGCGATCCGTTGTTCAGCAACCTGCTGAGCGGGGTTGCGCCCGTCGACGAGGCCGCGCAAGGGGTCTGGGCCATCGATCTGGTCGATTTCGCCCGCTCCGAGCAGGATTATGAGCGCAACAGCGCCGTTTTACGCACGATATTGACGGACAAAAGGGGCGCTCAGGTCGAAATCATCGACTTCTGCCCGCGCTTTCTGGCCAGCGACCGGCAATACCGTCCGGTGGCCTTCTGCCGGATGGTCCGCCCCCTGTCCGGCGCGCCGCGTATCCGTATCCGCCTGCGGCCCATGCGCGGCTATGGCGCTCAGCCCGCGCCGCGCGCCTTCGGGTCGAACCATATCCGTTTCAGCGGTGCGGAAACGGATTTGCGCCTGACGACCAATGCGCCGGTTTCGCACCTGATCAACGAACGTACCTTCCGTCTGGAGGAGTCTCTGGCCTTCTTCCTTGGGCCGGATGAGCCGTTTTCGACCGGCGTCCTGTCCGCCGTGCGCGACATGTACGAAAAGACCGACGCCTATTGGAAGCGCTGGGTGCGCACCCTGTCCCTGCCGCTGGAATGGCAGGCGGCGACCATCCGCGCGGCTATCGCGCTGAAACTGTGCGTCTATGAAGAGACCGGGGCCATAGTCGCGGCCATGACCACCTCAATCCCCGAAGCGCCGGGATCGGGCCGCAACTGGGATTATCGCTATTGCTGGATACGCGACGCCTATTATGTCGTGCAGGCGCTGACGCGGCTGGGGGCGGTGGATATCCTCGAAAACTACCTGAAATACCTCCGGAACATCGTCGATCAGGCGGGCGAGGGGCCGATACAGCCCGTCTATGGCATAGGGTTCGGGCCTGACCTGCCCGAAACCGTGGCCGACGCCTTGCCCGGCTATCGCGGCATGGGGCCGGTGCGGGTCGGCAATCTCGCCTACGTCCAGCATCAGCACGATGTCTATGGCCAGATCGTCCTGTCTTCGGTCCACGCCTTCTTCGACCAGCGGCTGCTGCGACCCGGCACGGTAGCGGATTTCGAAGCGCTGGAGCAGATGGGCGAGCGTGCCTTCGAAGTCTATGACAAGCCCGACGCCGGACTGTGGGAGTACCGGACCCTGTCCAACATCCACACCTATTCGGCGCTGATGTGCTGGGCGGCGTGTGATCGGCTGGAAAACGCCGCCGTCACGCTGGGGCTCGATGCGCGTGCCGTGTTCTGGCGTGAGCGCGCGACGACGATCCGCAAGACCATAGAAGACCGCGCCCTGTGTGACGGGTCGGGGGCGTTTTCGGCCTGTTTCGACCGCGATCAGCTCGACGCCAGCCTGCTTCAGATGATCGACCTGCGCTTCATCACGCCCGAAGACCCGCGTCAGGCCGCCACGCTCGCCTCCGTCGAAGCGGGGCTGAGGCGCGGTGAACACATGCTGCGTTATGCCGAACCCGACGATTTCGGCGAACCGGAAACCGCCTTCAACTTCTGCACCTTCTGGCTGATCGAGGCCCTGCATCACGCCGGTCGTGCCGAAGAAGCCCGCAGCCTTTTCGATTCGATGCTGAACCGTCGCACGCGCGCCGGTCTGCTGTCGGAAGACACCGCCTATGACGATGGCCAGCTTTGGGGGAACTACCCTCAGACCTATTCGCTGGTCGGCATCATCAACTGCGCCAGCCTGCTCAGCCGGCCCTGGCGCGACATCAGGTAAGGAGTACTCATGAGCCGTCTCATCGTCGTTTCAAACCGCGTCAACCCGCCCGCCGATACGGCCGTGGGGACGCAGGGTGGGCTGGCCATGGCGCTGTCGGCGGCGCTGCGTGAGGAAAACGGTATCTGGTTCGGCTGGTCCGGTCAGACGACGGAATCCTTTACCGGCCATCTGTCGATCCAGAAGATCGGCGGCGTCACCGTGGCGCTGACCGACCTTGAGGAACAGGATGTACAGGAATATTACAACGGCTACGCCAACCGGACCCTGTGGCCTCTGTTCCACTACCGCACTGACCTTGTGGCGTTCGAGCGCAATTTCGACGAAGGCTATCTGAGGGTCAATCAGCGCTTTGCCGAGACGCTGTTTCCGCTGATCGAGAAGGACGACCTGATCTGGGTGCAGGACTATCACCTGCTGCCGCTGGCCTCGATGCTGCGCAAGCACGGCGTGACCAACCGTATCGGCTTTTTCCTGCACATTCCCTGGCCCGCCATGCGGGTGTTTCAGGCCCTGCCCAAGCACCGCGAACTGGTCGAAACCCTGTTCGATTACGATCTGATCGGGTTTCAGACCGAAGACAGCCTCAACGCCTTTCAGGAATATGTCCTCAATGCCGCCGACGGCGAGCAGTTGCCGGGCGGCTGTCTCAGGGCGTTCGGCAAGACGGTGTGCGCAGGTGCCTTCCCGATCGGCATCGATGCCGAGGACTTCACGGCGGCGGCGACCTCGGACAAGGCGCTGGCCTATTACAACCTGATGCGCAATTCTCAGGCCGGGCGCAAGATGATCACCGGGATCGACCGGCTCGACTATTCCAAGGGGCTGGAGGAGCGTTTTCTCGCCTACGAGCAGTTCCTCAACAACCATCCGCGCATGGAGGGCGAAGTCTTCCTGATGCAGATCGCCACCACGACGCGGGCCGAGGTCGACGCCTATCAGGACCTGCGCGGGCGGCTCGACAGCCTGTCCGGGCGCATCAATGGCGAGCATGCCACCATCGACTGGGTGCCGGTGCGCTACGTCAACCGCGCCTATCGCCGCGATGAGCTGGCCGGGATTTACCGCGCTTCGCATGTGGGGCTTGTGACGCCTCTGCGCGACGGGATGAATCTGGTGGCCAAGGAGTATGTGGCGGCTCAGGACGAGCGCAATCCGGGGGTTTTGGTCCTGTCGGAATTCGCCGGGGCGGCGGCGCAGATGGAGGCGGCCCTGATCGTCAACCCCTTCGACCGGCAGGCGGTGGCCGAAGCCATAGCCGAGGCCGTGCACATGCCGCTCAAGGAGCGCAGGCAGAGGCATGAGGCCTTGCTGAGCGGGGTGCGCACGCACGATGTGGTGTGGTGGCGCAACGACTTTGTGGCGCGGCTCAAAAACGAACCGGCCCGGCCTCCGTGTGAGGTCGAGCCGGTTGCTTAATCACGGGCTGCGGTGGCGAATTAAGCCGCGGCCAGTTCGCTCAGGGCCTTTTCGGCGCTTTCGATAGCGGCGGCCTTGACGTCCGGGCCGAACGCCATGGCTTCCGAGCGGATGAAGGTCACGTCGGTGATACCGATAAAGCCCAGAAGCGTGCGGATATGACCTTCCTGAAAGTCCATGACCGCCGCCGGGCCTTCGGAATACTTGCCGTCGCGGGTTTCGATGATGATGGCCTTCTTACCCTTGACCAGACCTTCCGGCCCGCTTTCGGTGTAGCGGAAGGTGCGACCGGCGCGCAGGACGTAGTCGAACCAGGTCTTCAGCAGGGCCGACATGCCGAAATTGTACATCGGCGCGCCGATGACGAGGACGTCGGCGGCTTCAAGCTCCGACACGCGGGCTTCGACGGTTTCGGCCAGAACCGAGGCTTCGGCGCTTTCGCCGACATTGCCGAAGAAGCCGTTGATGTTCGACGCGCTTAAGACCGGCAGCGGGTTGAGGCCGAGGTCGAGTTCGATGAACTGTGCCTTCGGATCGGTCTTGAGCAGACCGGCCTTATAGGTGTCGACCAGCTGGCGCGAGATCGAGCCTTCGCCCTTGATCGAGGAATTAACGATGAGAACCTTGGACATGGCTGTCTCCTGTGGATAAATAAAACCGTAACAGCTACGATTTTATATTTGGGATGTCCCGACCTCGTCAAGAGGCCGGGGAGGATTTGAACGGTTTAGAAGCGGCCCGCCTGATAGTCGGCAAAGGCCTGATAGATTTCCTGCGGCGTGTTCATGACGAACGGACCGTGGCGGGCAATGGGCTCACCCAGAGCTGCGCCCAGCACCACCAGAACCCGCGCACCGTCGATACCGGCGGCTATCGGCAGTTCGTCGCCCTTCGACAGGACCGCCGCCTGACCGCGCGCCACGGCCTGCCCGTTGAGGCTGGCCTCGCCATCGAAGACGTAGGCAAAGCCCGCGTGATCGGCAGGGACCGGCACGGTCAGTTTCGCGCCGCCCTCAAGCGAGACATCGGCGATAAACGGCTGGGTGGTCGGCGACTGGATCGGGCCGGTCTGGCCCATATAGCGACCAGCCAGAAGCTTCAGCCAGCCATCGGCATGACGGATCACCGGAATGGTATTCGCGGGCACGTCCTTATAGGTCGGCTCAAGCATTTTTTCCCTGGCGGGCAGGTTCAGCCACAGTTGGAAGCCCTGCATCAGGCCGTCCTCCTGCTCCGGCATTTCGGAATGGACGAGGCCGCGCGCCGTGGTCATCCACTGCACGTCCCCCGGCCCCAGAAGGCCTTCATTGCCCTTGGAATCGCGGTGGCGCATGCGCCCGGCCAGCATGTAGGTGATGGTTTCGAAGCCGCGATGCGGGTGGTCGGGGAAGCCGGCAATATAGGCCTGAGGGTCGTCCGAGCGGAATTCGTCCAGCATCAGGAACGGGTCGACTTCTGGCAGGGCCTGAGTCCCCAGAACACGATTGAGCTTTACGCCTGCGCCATCGGTGGCGGGCAGGCCGCGAACAAGACGGGTAACGGTTCTTTGGGTCGACATGGGAAAAACTCCTTGTTGACCGGTTATATAGCCGGAGTTATCCGTTGTCAGAAGGCTGCAAAAGTGAACCATGGTGTTTCGCTCAGCGCAACACCTGCTCAGGAGACGTGCATGACCCCCGGTGTCGATCTCGATGATCTGCAATCCTTCTTTCTGGTGGTGGAAACCGGCTCCTTTGCCCGTGCGGCCGACCGGCTGGGGGTTGCCAAGTCGATCGTGTCGCGCCGTGTTGCCCACCTTGAGGAACAACTGAAGGCGCGGCTTCTGACCCGTTCGGCGCGCGGCACCCAGACGACCGATGTCGGCGCCCTCTATTACGCCAAGGCGCGTGAGGCGATGGCGCAGCTTGAGGCGGCGCAGGAAGCGGTCAATGACGCCATGCTGGAGGTGGCCGGTCCCATCCGCCTGTCGGCCCCGCTCAGCTTCGGCGTGTCGCATCTGGCCGCGGTTCTGACCGAATTCGCGGTGCTCCATCCGCGCGTCGAGCTGGATGTCAGTTTCGATGACCGTAAGGTCGATGTGCTGGGCGGTGGCTACGACATGGTGGTCCGTATCGGCGAACTGAGCGATTCGACGCTGATCGCGCGGCGCATCGGGCACATCAACGCCATGATCGTGGCCAGTCCGGACTATCTGGCGCGACGGGGAACGCCCCAGACGCCCGAAGAACTGAGCGGGCATGACGGCCTGCTCTATACCAACGTGGCCCCCGGCGACATCTGGCGCTTCGTCATCGATGGCGAGGTGCGTTCTATCCGCCTGCCGGTACGGCTGCGCTCGGACAATGGCGATATGCTCCTGAGCGCGGCGGCGGCAGGCATGGGGCTGGCGCGCCTGCCCGCCTTTATCACCAGCAAGGCCGTGGCGTCGGGTGAGGTGGTGCCGGTGCTTGAGGCCTGCAACTCCACCTCGCCCCTGTGCGCCGTCATGCCGCCGGGGCGGGCGCGTACGGCGCGGGTGCGCGCGCTGGTCGATTTTCTGGCGCTGCGCTTTGCCAACGAAGTGCTTTGAGGTCACCGGAAAAGGCAGTTCACTGAGGAATGCTGCGGCTGCGTAAAGGGGCTTGTCAGTCGTAATGAAACGTTTAAGCTCAGATTTTGTAAGGCAATGGAGGCAGATGTGACAGCAGAGGAGAGCGAGCGACTGGGCGAAAGCGCGGCGGCCTTTCTCGGTCTGATCCTGACGGAGGACAGCCTCGCCGGGGTGGCTTCAAACCTGCGTCTCCTGCATCAGCATATGGCGGTGCTGGATGCCGCGCTCGACGCGCGGGCGGAGGGCGAATGACGGCGTTTATCAGCGCGCTTGAAACGGCGGCGGCGATCCGCAGCGGTGCACTCAGCGCCGAAGCCGTCGTGCGCGCAGCGGTGGAGGCTGCGCTGGGCGATGCACATGCCGCCTTTACGCGCGTCTTTGCCGCAGACGCCATCGCCGCCGCTCAGGCTGTCGATCGGGGCGAGCGCACGGGGCCGCTGGCCGGGGTGCCGTTCGCGGTGAAGGATTTGTTCGACGTCGCCGGTCAGGTGACGACGGCGGGCGCGCGGTTGCGCCTGAATGCCCCTGCGGCGACGGCCGATGCCGAGGTGGTGCGCCGTCTGAAAAGCGCAGGCGCGGTGCTGATCGGCACGCTCAACATGGATGAGTTCGCCTACGGCTTTGCCACCGTCAACGCCCATTTCGGCACGACGAAGAACCCGCACGATCCGGCGCGGCTGGCCGGAGGGTCGTCGGGCGGTTCGGCAGCCGCCGTAGCGGCGGGCATTGTGCCGCTCAGCCTCGGGTCGGACACCAATGGTTCGGTGCGTGTGCCGTCGTCCCTGTGCGGCGTGTGGGGGATGCGCCCCGCCGACGGAGCCGTGCCTTTGTCGGGGGTGTTTCCGTTCGTCGAACTGCTGGATGCCGTTGGGCCGTTCGCACGGTCGAGCCGCGATCTCAGGGCGCTTTATGAGGTGATCTCCGGTGAGGCGCTGACAGGCGGCGGGCAGGATCTGCGTGTGGCGCGTCTCGACGGGTTCTTCGCCCGCAATGCCGCGCCCGAAGCGCAGGGCGCGGTCGATGCGGTCATGTCGCATCTGGGCTCGGGCCTTGTGGCGTCGCTGCCCGAAGCCGAGGGCGGGCGTTCGGCAGGGTTTCTGATTACGGCGACTATGGGCGGCGCGCTGCACCTTGAGGACTTACGCGCGCGGGCGATGGACTATGATCCGGCGGTGCGCGACCGGCTGATCGCCGGGGCGATGCTGCCCGCCGGGGTGCTGGCGCGGGCGCTGGACTATCGGGTGCATTACCGCAGGATATTCGCACAATTGTTTGAACAGTTTGATGTTCTGGTCGCGCCGGCGACGCCGTGTTCTGCGCCGCGTATCGATGAGGGGACGATCCTCATTGACGGCAAGCCGGTCTCGGCCCGCGCGAATCTGGGCATCTATGCGCAGGCGATTTCGCCTACGGGCGCGGCTGTGGTGTCTGCGCCGCTCAAGGCAAAGGGCCTGCCGATCGGGTTGCAATTCATCGCCCGTCCGGGCAACGAAGGCCGCCTGTTCGACCTGATGCACCGGCTGGAAGACGAGGGCGTGCTGGGCTTCACGGCACCGGGAGAGAACGCATGATCCATACGGCGTCTTCCCTGCGTGGCATGGTCACCGCGCCGCATCATCTGGCAGCGCAGGCGGGGCTCGACATCCTCAAGCGCGGCGGCACGGCGGCGGAAGCGGCGGTGGCCGTGGCGGCGACGCTGGCGGTCGTTTACCCGCACATGAATTCCATCGGCGGCGACAGCTTCTGGATCGTACGCGAACCGGATGGGCGGGTGCATGGCGTCAGTGCCTGCGGGGCGGCGGCGCAAGCGGCGACACTGGACCTGTATAAGGGCCTGTCTGCGGTACCCTGGCGCGGGCCTCTGGCGGCCAATACGGTGGCCGGAACTCTGTCGGGCTGGGCGGCGCTGCTGCGGACCGTGGCCGATCCCCTGCCGCTCGAAGCTCTGCTGGAACAGGCCATCCACTATGCCCGCAACGGTGTGGTGGTGACGAAGGGCGGCGCGGACATCGCCGTGTCTAAGGATGCCGAACTGAAAGATCAGTTCGGCTATGCCGACGTGTTCCGCCCCAATAATCAATCGTTGAAAGAGGGGGCGATCCTCAAGCAACCTGCGCTGGCGCAAACCCTTGAAACGCTTGCCGTCAAAGGCCTGAACGACTTTTACGAGGGCGGACTGGCGCAGGCCGTGGCCGCTGATCTGAGCCGGGCCGGATCGCCGGTAACGGCAGCGGACCTGAGGGCGCATGCGGCGACCACGCCGGTGCCGCTGACCACGGCGGTCCGCGAGGCGCAGCTTTACAATATGACGCCGCCGACGCAGGGCTTTGCGTCTCTGCTGATATTGGCGCTCTACGACCGGCTGGGCGTGTCCGGACACGAGCATTTCGATCACCTTCACGGGCTCGTCGAGGCGACCAAGCAGGCCTTCATCCTGCGTGACCGGCATATCGGCGACCCGGCCTTTATGGATTTCGACGCGCAGGGCCTGTTGTCGGATAAGGCGGCGCTGGACGCTTTGGCGGCCCGGATCGACCGGACGCGCGCCTTGCCCTGGCCGCATGTGCCTCAGGCCGGGGATACGGTGTGGTTCGGGGTGATCGATGAAGACGGCCGCGCCGTCAGCGCCATTCAGAGCACCTATTTCGAGTTCGGTTCGGGCCTCGTCCTGCCGGAAACCGGCATCATCTGGCAGAACCGCGGGGCGTCGTTCCGCCTGAGCGAGGGCGGCTGGAACGCGCTGAAACCGGGCCGCAAGCCGTTTCATACGCTCAATCCGGCGCTGGCCGTTTTCGATGACGGGCGGGTGATGAGCTATGGCACCATGGGCGGCGAAGGCCAGCCCCAGACGCAAGCGGCGGTGTTCAGCCGTTACAATGCAGGGATGCCTTTGCAACAGGCGATCACGGCGCCGCGCTGGCTTCTGGGGAAGACCTGGGGCGAAGAAAGCGTGTCGCTCAAGCTCGAAGGCCGGTTCGATTCCGGGCTGATCGATGCTCTCAGGAATGCCGGACATCAGACGGAAATTGTTGTAGATTTTACCTCCATGATGGGGCATGCCGGTGCACTGGTGCGGCATGGCGACGGGCGTATCGAAGGGGCCAGCGATCCGCGTTCCGACGGTGGGGTGGCGGCATGGTAGAGGCTGTTTCCGATATCGGCGGGCACCGCGCCGTTGCCCGCTGCGACGCGCTGAAACGCCCGCCGTTCAGCGAGGCGGCGGATATGTTGTTCCGGCCCTATTTGAGCGAGGCGCACCGGGCGACGCTCGGGGCATTGCGCGAGTGGATGCAGGCGGCGGGCATGTCCGTGCGGCTCGATCCGGCAGGCAATCTGATCGGGCGGTATGAGGCCCTAAGCTTCCCCCCTGATTTCAGGGGGGATACCGGCGAAGCCGGAGGGGGGTTAAATGGTGGAATTAACCCCACCCCCCGCCTTTCGGCGGGTACCTCCCCTGAAATCAGGGGAGGGGCGAAGAGTTTGATCCTCGCGTCGCATATCGATTCCGTGCGTGACGCCGGGGCCTATGACGGGCCGCTGGGGGTCATGCTGGGTATCGAGGTCGTAGCCGCGCTCCATGCGCAAGGGCGGCGTCTGCCGTTCGCCATCGAGGTCTATGCCTTCGGGGACGAGGAAGGCTCGCGCTTTCCGGCCTCCATGCTGTGTTCGCGTGCCGTCTGCGGGCAGGTGGATCGCGCCGCTCTGGAGGTGGCCGACCGCGATGGGGTCACCCTGAGCAAGGCGTTGGTCGATTTTGGG
>JASGGL010000091.1:0-12091 GCA_047605065.1 Asticcacaulis sp. | reverse complement strand
GGCGACAGGCATCAAACCGAACAATAAACTCAACAATAAGCGCTTCATGGGCCTAACCTAAATCTTCGCGGCAACGCCGGGAAGTCAAAGCATAATGTGAAAACGCTACCTAGTGTCCTGAATCTGAAATTCGCATGGTTTTGATATAACCCTCTGGCGAATTTCAGATTCAACAGGACACTAGAAACCCATTGTATCTAGTATCGTTTTTGAATTTGAAGTGCGCTCCGCACTCGATATCAGATTTAGGCGAACTTCAAATTCACGATACTAGGGCCGCCCCAAGTAGCGTTTTCTCGAAACCGAAAAGGGGGCACATGGGGGAAAATCCTTTTCCCCCATGATCACTAGAACGTTTTCGAGACGTTCAGGTACCAGTAACGGCCGTAGGGACGCTGGACCGAGCCCAGATAGCCGCCATCGGCCAGCGACGGACCTTCGTCGAACAGGTCGCGCACCCCAAGGCGAACCTTGGAATTGGATGCCAGACCGGTCTTTTCGAATTCGTACTGCACATAGAGGTTGGTGATCAGCTGCTCCTTGACCACCCACGGCGTGCCGGTGTCGGACAGGAGCCCCGTCTGGTTGACCTCCGAGACGTACTGCGTCGACAGGCCCGAGCGCCAGTTCCCCTTGCTCCAGGTCACCGAGGTGGTGACCTTCCATTCCGGACGGCCATTGACGGCGATCAGCTGGCTGGAGTCCGGCAGCGGCGTCAGGCTGTTGATCGTACCCGCTGCGCGTGCGGCATAGAGCATATCAACAATATCACCCGGCTCGCGCTTGAACTCCAGAAGCTGAGAAGCGTTGGCGCGGAAGGTGAAATTGCCGATCTTGGTGCGGCGCTTCTGCCAGATGAAGCCGAGGTCGACGCCTTCGACGGTCTGCGGCAACAGGTTGATGAACTGGTCCTTGATGGCGGTCACCTGACCCACGGCGCTGAGGCCGGTGCCGGTATAGACGGCTTCGTCGTCCGAATTGACCGCCGCGCGGACCACGTTCGGGTTGGACGACCCCTGCATGCGCAAGAGGTAGTCGAGCGCCAGCGCGCTTTGCGCTCCCAGAAGGCCGACGATCTGCTCCTGCTCGATCTTCCAGCGGTCGGCGGTGAAGGTGAAGCTACCCCATTCCGACGGGAGGAACTGCGGCTGGAAGACGATACCGACCGACTGGTTGGTGCTCTCTTCCGGCTTGAGGTCGGGATTGCCCGAAATCAGCAGGGACGAGGAAATCGACCGCGAACAGGCGTTCATCGAGGCGATGCGACCGGCGCGCAGGTCCGCTTCGCAGCGGATATAGTCGTTGCCCGACGCCGAACGCGCGTACTGGGTGGCATTGACCTGCTCAAGGTTCGGCGCGCGGAAGCCTTCGGAATAGGAGGCCCGGACGCGGAAGCCGTCGACGACATCCCACGCCATAGCCACCTTCGGCTTGGTCACCGAGCCAAAATCGGAATAGTTCTCGTAGCGCGCAGCCACCTGAAAATCGAGGCTGCGCACCAGCGGGATGTTCATTTCCGGCGATACGACCGGCACCGCGAACTCGATATAGGCCCCCGACACGTTACGCTTGCCGCGCGTATCCGGGTTCGGGCTGACGGCGGAGACGTTGGACAGGTTCTTTTCGCCCGACACCATGTCGGTGAAGGTGTAGGTGCCGTCCAGATTGGCGTCGCGGTCGTCGTATTGCGTTTCCTTGCGGATTTCCGCGCCCATGGCCACGCCCACCGCCCCGGCGGGCAGCTGGAACAGGTCGCGCTTCGTCATCTTGAAGTCGAGCATGGTCAGCGTCGTGCGCGAGAAGCGGCGCATGTCGAAGACGATGGCGTCGATCGCAGCCTGAGACGACGGCGAACAGTCGGCATAGCTGGGGGTCGCCACGCAGCCGCCGCTGAACGGGTTATAGGCGTCCGGCGTCGACAGGGCCAGCTGCTGCTGAAGCTTGGTCATGTTGATATTGGGCGAGATGTCCTCGGCCTCGGCTTCCGAATAGACGAAGGCCGATTCCCAGTCGAAGCCTGCCCATTCACCGCGCAGGCCTGCCACGACGCGCGACTGATAGTTCTTCACCACCACGTCCTGAAAGCCCGTATCGACAAAGCGATAATTACCAAGTTTCACCGCAAGGCCCGTTACCGGCACATTGACCAGATTGGCCAGACGGTTCGGATTGGCCTGACCGTTGGCGAACGTCACCGGGCCGAACGGGTTCCAGTAGTTCGACGCCGGAATCCACAGGGCGTTGAGGTTGACGACCGGCGGCTGAATGGCGCGGCTTTCGGCGGCATAAAGGCCGATTTCACCGAAGGCGGTCAGGGTCGGGGTCAGCTCATAATGACCGGTGGCGTAGACATTGAGGCGTTCGACCGACGGACGCACCGTGGTGCCGTAGCGCGTATCGTAGCGCATGTCGCGGTTGACGCCGCTATAGGCCACCGTGCCGGACACAAGGCAGATATCGTTGCCGACGCTGGCCCCGGTGCAGCCGAAGCTCGACGGCTGATAGTGGAAGGCACCCGCTGCCGTGGTCAGCACCGTCGTGCCCTGACGCGGCCTCAGTGCCGTGGTTGTCGCCGGGATGGACAACTGCGCCCAGGCCGAATGCGACGAACGGCCATCCGGCACGGTCGAGCTGGCATAGCCTTCGTAGCCCGCAAAGAAGGACCGCATGTCGTCGGAACGCGTAAAGTCCTGATCCGAGGCCATCAGCTTCGAACGGTCGGCATAGTTGACGAACAGGGACACATTGCCCTTGGCGAAATTCCTGCCCGCATAGAGGTTCAGTTCGGTCTCGGTCAGCGAGGTGCCTTCAGCCCCGCCATGCTGAAGCTCGACCGTCAGGCCATCGTAATTGTCCTTGAGCACGGTATTGACCACGCCCGCCACGGCGTCCGCGCCGTAGATGGCCGCTGCCCCGTCCAGCAGCACTTCGAGGCGCTGAAGACCGGCCACCGGCACGGCGTTGGAGTTGAACGACTGCACCGGCACCGTGCCGGTATCGGACGTGCCCTGACTGGTCGGGTGCTGCACCAGACGGCGGCCATTGAGCAGGACCAGCGTATTGCCGACGCCCAGCGAGCGCAGATTGACCGAGTTGACGTCACCGCGCGCCGAGTTGGAGGTCTGCGGGTTATTGGCCGCGTCGAACAGGACGTCGCCCATCTGAGGGATGGAGCGCATCAGGTCATCGCCCGACGCCGCGCCGGTCGCCGCGATCTGTTCGGCATCGACCACCACCACCGGCAGGGCGGCGGTTACCTTGGCGCCTTTGATGCGGGTGCCGACGACGACGACCTCTTCAGGCTGCCCTGCGTTCTGGCTGTTGTTCGGAGCGGCATCCTGCGCTAAGGCCGGCGCGGTCAGAAGCGCGCCCGCGGCCACGCCGCACAGAAGCCCCGTGGCGACGCCACACATAAGCCTTGTGTTCATTCCCTTGGTCATTGTCTCTCTCCTGTAAGGGACGGCGTTTGTTTTTGTTGTTCGCCGTCTGGGTAGTGGAATTAATCCGGGTCGCGCTCCCCCGGCCTGAGGCCTGCAGGTGCGCCTTCGAGTACGCGAACAGTATCAGGGGCAACCGGCGGGGCCTTGCCCGACAGGGTGGCCCGGAACAGCGGCATGTCGATCGACTTTTCCCAGCGGCTGACCACCACGGTCGCCACGGCATTGCCGATGAAGTTGGTCAGCGAACGGCATTCCGACATGAAACGGTCGACGCCGAGGATAATGGCCATGCCCGCGATCGGCACGGTGGGCACCACCGAGAGCGTGGCCGCCAGCGTGATGAAACCCGCACCCGTCACACCCGCCGCGCCCTTGGACGACAACATGGCCACCGACAGGAGCAGCAACTGCTCCTCAAGCGACAGGTGGGTGTTGGTCGCCTGCGCGATGAACAGCGCCGCCAGCGTCATATAGATGTTGGTGCCGTCGAGATTGAACGAATAGCCGGTGGGGACCACAAGGCCTACGACCGAGCGCTTGCAGCCCGCCGCTTCCATCTTCTCCATCAGGCTCGGCAGGGCCGATTCCGACGAGGAGGTGCCGAGCACCAGCAGAAGCTCGGCCTTCAGATAGCCGATCAGTTTGAAGATCGAGAAACCGTTGATGGCACACACAGCCCCCAGAATGACCACCACGAACAGGGCCGAGGTGGCGTAGAAGGTGCCGACCAGCGCCGCCAGATTGACGATGGATTCGATGCCGTACTTGCCAATGGTGAAGGCGAACGCCCCGAAGGCTCCGATGGGCGCGGCCATCATCAGGATCGACACCATCTTGAAAATGCCATGGCTGACCACCTCAAGCATACCGACCAGCGGCCTTGCGCGCTCACCGATCAGCACCAGCGAGATACCGAACAGAATGGCAATAAACAGCACCTGAAGGATGTTGCCCTCGACAAAGGCCGAGGTGAAGGTCGTCGGGATGACGTCCATCACGAAGCCGGTCAGGGTGCTTTCGTGGGCCTTGGCGGCGTATTCGGTGACCTTGGCGTCGTGCAGGGTCGACGGATCGATATTCATGCCGTGGCCCGGCTGGACCACATTGGCGACGATCAGGCCGACGATCAGGGCCAGAGTCGAGAAGGTCAGGAAGTAGGCGAAGGCCTTGCCGACGACCGAGCCCACGCCCTTGAGCGAGCCCATGCCAGCGATACCGGTGACGATGGTGAGGAAGATGACCGGGGAGATGATCATCTTGACCAGTTTGATGAAGCCGTCACCCAGAGGCTTCAGCGCCTCACCCGTTTCCGGATAGTAGTGACCGACCGCCGCGCCCACCGCGATGGCCACCAGCACCTGAAAATAGAGGTGCATGAAAAACGGCTTCTTTTTCGCGGGTCCGCCTCCATGGGCGCCCGACGGCGTGGACATAAGCATGTACGGTTTCCTCACCCCTGCGGGTTTTGTGGTTGAGTCAGCATAACGGCTTTGCCCTGACCGCCAAACGCCAGAGCAAAACATGTCAAAATATTGTTTTTTATTACTTTCTTCATTTCGACATCGTAATTTTGTGCGGATTTTCACACATACGAATTTCTCATTGTGCGAAAATTCGCCACGGATTAAAGTGCCGCATGGTGAAACGACTGACGGCCCTGTTGCTCAGATACCGGCCCATATGGCTGGCCGCGTTGCTGGCGGTCGCCTGCAGCGTGGTGCTGTATGAAACCCATAGCCTGACCTATGCGGGCGCGTTGCAGGGGTTGAAACGCGACGCGCAGACCACGGCGCGCCTGCGCGTGGCGGTCCTGCAAAGCGAGCTGGACAAGCAGCGGTCCATACCGGTGATTCTGGCCGACGATACCGACGTATTCAAAGCTCTGGCGAGCGCAGATCCCGACCTCTTCCATTTTGTGTCGGAAAAGCTCGAGCGCCTGCGTGAAGAAACCCGCAGCACTGTCATGTACGTCATCGACCTTGACGGTACCGCACGCGCCGCCAGCAACTGGGCGCGACCGGAATCCTTCGTCGGCGCGGATTACAGCTTCCGGCCCTATTTTCAGCAGGCCCTCAATCACGAGGTCGCCGAACAGTTCGCGCTGGGCACAGTCAGCCGCAAACCCGGCCTCTATATGGCCCACTCGGTCACCGCCGCTCAGCGCATCCTCGGTGTCGTGGTGGTCAAGATGGAGTTCGACACGATCGAGGCCGGGTGGGCCGGACTGCCCGAAGACACCTATGTGACCGGCCCGTCGGGCGAGGTTCTGCTGACGGCGCGCCCGGCACAGCGCTTTCGTCGCCCGCCCGCGCTGACCTCCGGCCATTTCACCACCGACCTGCCCGCCCCGGTGCAGGGCTGGACCCTGCATGTCGTCAGCCCCGATACCGCGGCGCGCACCGCCGCGCGTACCGCCACCCTCAGCGCGGCTCTGGGTATCGGCCTTGTCCTGACGCTTCTGGCCTGGCAGTGGCGACGGCTGCGCCAGCGCCGCGCCCACGCCCTGCGCGAGGCCGAATACCGTGAACGGCTGGAGCGCGATGTCGCCGCGCGCACCGAAGCGCTCAGCGAAACCAATGTCCGCCTCTCCGAAGAGATCGATGAACGGCGCGAGGCCGAACGCCGGCTCAGTCGCCTGCAGGCCGACCTCGTTCAGGCCAACAAACTGGCCAATCTGGGGCAGATCACCGCCGGGGTAGCCCACGAAATTAACCAGCCGGTGGCCACCATCCGCGTGCTGGCGGACACCACGGCGAATTTGAGCGAGAAGCGCGGCGCAAAGGCCATGGTCGCTCAAAACCTCAGCACCATCATCCGCATGTGCGAGCGCATCGGCCACATCACCAGCGAGTTGCGCACCTTTTCGCGCAAGGCCTCAGGCGAGGTGGAGCCGGTACCCCTGAAGGCAACCGTGGATTCGTCGATCCTGCTCAACGAAAGCCGTCTGCGCGAACACCGCGTGACCCTGATCTGCGACCCCATCGATCCGTCACTGAGGGTCATGGCGGGGCGCGTCCGCCTCGAGCAGGTGCTGGTCAACCTGTTGCAAAACGCCTTCGAGGCGCTGGAGGACACGCCCTCGCCGCAGGTGCGCCTCAGCCTGAGCGAAGAGGACGGCTTCGTCGTGCTGCGCGTGTCCGACAACGGCCCCGGCCTGCCGGACAGCGTGATGACCCAGCTTTTCACCCCCTTCGTCACCACCAAGCCCAAGGGGCTGGGCCTCGGTCTGGTCATCGCCCACGACATCCTGCGCGACTTTGGCGGCAGCCTGAGCGCTGAAAACCACGACAGCGGCGCGGCCTTCATCCTCAGGCTGCGCAAAGCCCCCCACCCAGAGTAAGCAGCCTTTCATGAGTACCCCCCTTATCCTCATCGACGACGACTCCGACCTGCTGGCGGCGCAGGCTCAGGCCCTGACGCTCGACGGCTTCACGGTGCAGGCCTTCGCCAGCGGCCCCGAAGCGCTGAAGGCCATCACGCCGGGTTTTGCAGGTGTGGTGGTTACCGATGTCCGCATGCCGGTCATGGACGGCCTTGAGGTCTTTGCCCGCCTGCGCGCCCTCGACCCCGACCTGCCCGTCATCCTGATGACCGGTCACGGCGACGTGCCGATGGCGGTGCAGGCCCTTAAACAGGGGGCCTACGACTTCCTGTCGAAGCCCTTCGCGCAGGAAGACCTGCGTCAGAGTGTGCGCCGCGCGCTTCAGACGCGTGAACTGGTGCTAGAAAACCGCCGCCTGCGTCAGGCCCATGCCCAACTGGCCGAGCAGGACGGGCGCGCGCTGCTCATCGGCGATTGCGGGGTCATGACCCATCTCAAAAGCGTCGTGGTGCGCGTCGCCGAAGCCGAGGTCGACACCCTGATCAGCGGCGATACCGGCGTAGGCAAGGAGCGCGTGGCGCGCGCCCTGCACGCCCTCAGCGCCCGTAAGGGCCGCGCCTTCGTCCATATCGGCTGCGCGACGCTGGATGAGGCGCGTTTCCAGAGCGATCTGTTCGGCAGCGAACAGGGCCTGCGTGCGGGCAGCCCGCGCCAGACGGGCCGCATCGAAAAGGCGCACAAGGGCACGCTGTTCCTCGATGAGGTCGAAGGCCTCAGTCTGGCCCAGCAGGCGCAGCTTCTGCGCGTGCTCGAAACCCGCGACATCTGGCCCGTCGGGGCCGACAGCCCGCGCCACGTCGATATGCGAGTCATCGCCGCCACCCGTATCGACCTCGTACAGGCCGTGCGCGACGGCCGATTCCGCGCCGACCTCTATTACCGGCTCAGCGGCGTGTCGCTGCGGGTGCCGCCCCTGACCGAGCGGCGCGAAGACATCCCGCTTCTGTTCCAGCACTTCCTGCTGGCCGCCGCCGCGCGCCTCAACCGGCCCGCGCCGCGCCTGACGCTTCAGGTGCAAAGCTATCTGCGTCGCCACGACTGGCCCGGCAATGTGCGCGAACTGGAACAGTTCGCCGAACGCTTCGCTCTGGGCATAGACGAGGCGCTGAGCACGGGCGAAGCGCAGGCGGCGGGACTGGCCGAACAGGTGGCCCGTTTCGAGGAAACCGTGCTGCGCGAAACGCTCGAGCGTCACAAGGGGCAGGTGCGCACCGCCATGGAGGCGCTGAAACTGCCGCGCAAGACCTTCTACGACAAAGTCAACAAATACGGCGTCGATCTGGATGCCTATCGCGGGCGATAGATTTTCCACAGATGGCCACAGATAATGCCCGCCCTGCGGGCATTTACACAGATATAGATATGTCCGTTTTTCCTGACTTATCTGTGAGGCCGCCGACAGGCGGGCATCTGTGTCATCTGTGGTAAATGAGGGTTCCACACAAAGAAAAGGGCGGGGTCATCCCCCGCCCTTTCCCATTTTCATTCCCGCCTGTCCTCAGGCCTTCTTCTTCAGACGGCTGTGCCACTTGCCGTAAGAGAAATAGACGACAAGGCCTATCGCCATCCAGATCAGGGTGAACACCTGGCTCTGAACCGGCAGGCTGTAGAAGATGAAGGCGCAGCCGAGGATCGCCGCGATGCCGACCAGCAGATAGGCCGGTACCTTGAAGGTGCGCGGCAGGTCCGGGAAGCGACGACGCAGGATGATCATCGACAGGGCGACGGCGATGAAAGCGATCAGCGTCCCGGCGTTCGACAGGGCGGCGATTTCCTTCAGCGGCACGAAACCGGCAAAGATGGCGACGAAAATGCCGGTGATCATGGTGATCAGCGCAGGCGAGCCCTTCTTGTTGACCTTGGCCACCGCCTGCGGCAGCAGGCCGTCGCGCGCCATGACGAAGAAGATGCGGCTTTGACCATACATCATGACCAGAATAACCGACGGCAGGGCGACGATGGCGGCCAGACCGACCAGACCCGCCACGACCGGATAACCGATTTCACGCAGGATATGCGGCAGCGGTTCGGCGCTGTTGGCGATTTCCTGAAACGGCGCGACACCAACGGCCACACCGGCCACCAGCATATAGATCAGGGTCGAGACGGCCATCGAGCCCAGAATACCGATGGTCAGGTCGCGGCCCGGCTTCTTGGCTTCTTCGGCTGAGGTCGACACGGCGTCGAAGCCGAAGAAGGCGAAAAAGACGATGGCGGCGGCGGCCATGATGCCGACCTTTTCGCCACCGATCTGCTGACCGATGAAGCCATAAGGCGCAAACGGATCGTAATTGCCTGCCTGAATGGCCGGGAAACCAAGGATAATGAAGGCGCCCAGCGCGACGATCTTGATGATAACCAGCAGGATATTCAGCGTGGCACTTTCGCGCGCACCCACCATCAGCAGACCCATCACCGCCAGCGACACCAGAACGGCGGGCAGGTTGACGAGACCGCCCGCATGCGGGGCGTTAAGCAGGAAGGCGGGCAACTGAAGACCGATCCCTTCGTTCAGCCAGCCGACAAGGTGCGCCGACCAGCCGACCGCCACACTGGAACAGGCCAGCGAATATTCGAGGATCAGCGCCCAGCCGACCACCCAGCCGGCGATCTCACCGATGGCCGAATAGGTGTAGGTATAGGCCGAACCGGCCGCCGGGATCAGGGTAGACATTTCGGTGTAGCAGAGGGCCGCACAGGCGCAGACAAGGCCGCACAGCGCGAACGAGATCAGCACGCCCGGCCCGGCCAGACCGGCACCAACCCCGGTCAGGGTATAGATACCGGTGCCGATGATGCCGCCAATACCCAGCGCCATCAGGTGCGGCCAGCTCAGTGTCTTGGCCAGCGCCTTACCATCTTCTTCCGCCCGATGCAGCGGCTTGAGTGGTCCGAATAGTCCCATTGTAAAGGTCCCTTTGTGATGACGCCCGCAGGTCCGGTAACGCCGTGCCCCTTTTGAACGCCGTCCATGCGTCCGTTTCGTATACGATTTGCGGCGGTTTTTGACCGCCTGTCAACCGCTCCTTTTCAACCGTTCGACGGCGATCCTGTCTCAGATGAAACCATTATGCAATCCCGTCTTTGGGCGCTGTCTTCAGGCCGCCTTCAGCCGGGCCTCGATGGTCACGCGCCCTGCCTTCGGGGTGAAAACGATGTCCTCGCCCTCCGGTTTAACCGTGCGCCCGTCAAGCCGGACCGAGGCCAGAGCCTGCCCCTTGGGTACGCGCAGGCGCAAACGCACCTGCTGCGGCAGGGTCTGACCGCTGAAAACGGCTTCGGCGGTAATTACCACCCCTTTGCGTTGCAGGCTGAAATCCACCGGCCCCCAGCGGGTCGGCGCGGCTTTGATCGCCACGCGCTGACCCGACGCCACCCAGTCACGCGCCACGGCCCGCCCCAGATAAAGCGTGTCGGCATCCGACGCTTCGAACACCAGCGCCCAGCGCACCAGCTTGGGGATGGTCAGTTGCGCCGGGATGCAGAACAGCGGCAGGCCACCGGTAATGCCGGTCACTTCGCCCGCCACCCACGTCCCCGGCGTATGCGAATGATAGCGGTGCGAATGCAGGAAGAGCAGGTACTCCTCGATACGATCCGAGCGCAGAAGCTGCTGGGCATAGCCGTAGGAGATAAAGCCGAGCTGATCGCGGCTGCGCTCATTGGCGGGACCGAAATTGGCCAGCACGCCGATCGCCGTGCCGCCATGGCCACGCACGGCATCGATGACCGTCTGCGCCAGATCGTCAGGCAGGACATCGGCGTGCAGTAACTCGGCATAGACCCGGTGCGCCCAGCCCTGATCGGAGCTTTTCTTTTCCTTGCGCGCCTCGACCAGTGCCTCGCGGTGGGTCTGCGTCACCCCCGGCAGGATAGCAATATAGGGCGGTTTGCGCTCGCTGAGGATATTGGCGCGCAGCGACGAGACCAGTTGCGTCTGAAGCGCATCGGCGCGCCTGGTCCAGTCGGCAGACAGCCCCGCCCTGTCCGGTGCGATGACCGGCCAGACGGCGGCGATATCGCGCCAGCCGCGCACGGTGAAGGCCGAATTGTTCCAGTAAGGCTTCCACCACACGCTCGGGTCCGGATGCAGGCAGGCATCGGATTCGCTCCAGCCATCGAGCAGGCCGAAACCGGCGTCTCCGGCGGGTTTTTTCAGTGCCAGGTCGTGCAGTTCGCTAAGGATGGCCGCGGTGTTTTCGATCTTGCCCGTAAACCGTTTCAACGTCGCCACGTCGCCCGTATAGCGCAGATAACGCGCCAGAAGGCTTAGGGTCAGGCCGAACTGCGCCACCTCAGGACCACGCATATTGATCTGACCGTCGTCAAAGACGAAGTCCTCGAAATAGTTGACCAGCACCGCCTTCGCCTGATCGAAACGCCCCCATTCGAGATTGGCGTAGAGCGACGAGGTGAAGGTGTCCTGAAACCCGTCATATTCCGAACCGAAATAGTCGCGGTCGACGACGCCGTATTTGGGGTAGACGCCGCCCGGCCGCGTCATCAGTTCCTTGGCGAAGGCGTGGCTGACCATGTCGGACAGGGCCGCGTCGGGAAGGCTCAGGGCCGACTGGTCCTTAAGCTCGTTCTGCCAGTAACCGGCGAAGGTCAGGAGCCCTTCGTAAAAGGCCTCAGGCGTCGGGGCCACGCGGCGCGGCGGGAACGGTGCGTAGGAATGGCCGAAGGTGGTCTTTACCGCCTTGCCATTGTCGTACTGGATGGTGCGATGCCAGGTCTGCACCACCAGCTTGTCGGTGGCGGTCACATCGGCAAAGACCAGCAGGTCGTAATGACGCGTCGGCGAAAATTCGATGATCTTGTGCACCGCAGGCAGCCAGCCGCCCAGCAGGCCTTCCCAGCGCGTCTTGACGTTGTCGTCGCCATTCAGTTCGGGGAATTCGTGTTCAGGCCGGAAGGCGCGCGTACGGCCATTGGGGAAGATGGGCATGGTATCGCCCTGCTGCTTCGTGCCGATGAAGGTCGTCCACGGCATGCGCCACCACAGCGACTCGCGCGTGAAGTTCCAGCCGGCGGGCGGCGCGGCGCGGCGCACCTCTTCCGGGTCGGGATCACCGCCGTGCGCCAGCAGCTTGTCGGCCAGAAGGTCGGCATCGGCCAGACAGATATCCTTGAGCGCCAGCCCCAGATAGGAGGGCTTGATGTCATCGAACACGGCCTCAGGCCGCTTGGGCAGGCGCAACGCGCCTGTGTTCGATACGAAGGTGATGACGCCGTCGCGGCGGCTCTGGTCCTCATAGACGCGCCACTG
>JASGGL010000090.1:0-12135 GCA_047605065.1 Asticcacaulis sp. | reverse complement strand
TGACCATGAACATGGCCGCGTCGGCTTCGGCGATCCATTCTTCGGCCGAGGCCTGTGCCTCATAACCGCGCACGCCGAACGATCCGCCGATGCGCAGGTAAAGCCCCTGATACTCGAATGTCCCCAGACTTAACTCGGCTTCGAGCTTACGCGCCTTGGTCTGCGCCACCGAGACATCGGCGTGACGCAGCAGGATGGCAAATTCATCGCCCCCCAGACGGCCGACGGAGTCGCCTTCGCGGACATTGCCCATAAGCAGTTCGGCGACATAGATCAGCGCCTTGTCGCCCGCCGCGTGGCCATAGGTGTCGTTGATGGCCTTGAAGCCGTCCAGATCGAGGAAGATCAGGCTGGACGGGTCGCCATAGCGGCGGCTGTCGCCCATGGCGCGGCCCATGTCGCGCAGAAAGGCGCGGCGGTTGAGGGTGGGCGTCAGGGCGTCGTGGTCGGCGTGATGTTCGGCCATAGCCACCTGTTCGCGCAGATCGCTAATGTCCGCCTTCAGACGATTGTTCTCGCGGATCAGGCTGTCGATCAGGGCGCGTGCTGCGAATGGCCATTCTTCGCCGCCTTCGCCGGTAGGGGTGGCGGGCGAAGGGCGCGGTGCGTTGCCGAACTGGCTTTGCAGGAGGTTCTGCATCGACGCCGTATACCCGCCCGCAGGGTGACGCGGGGCATCCGGTTCGGTCGGGGCAGGCGGCGTATGACTCATGGACGAAGACTAGCGGCCTTTTGGGTCCGAGGCGAGCGCTATTTCAGCGCACATTCGAGTGATTGGGGCCTTGCGGCGACGGGGCATATCCTATAGTTCGCGGCCATTCGTTTCCCATCGCTCATTCTTAGGGGGGCTCATGTCCGAGTCGAAACCCAGAGTCGCCATCATCATGGGCTCGCGCTCCGACTGGCCGGTCATGCAAAAGGCCGCCGAAGCGCTTGACGGTCTGGGTGTCGCCTACGACGCCCGCGTCGTGTCGGCCCACCGTACGCCTGAGCGCATGGTCGAGTTCGCCAAGGGGGCAAAGGCCGCCGGTTTTCAGGTGATCATCGCGGGCGCAGGCGGGGCCGCGCATCTTCCCGGCATGACGGCGTCGCTGACTTCGCTGCCGGTGCTGGGCGTGCCCGTGCCGGTTAAGGGCGGGCTCAAGGGGCTCGACTCGCTTTTGTCCATCGTTCAGATGCCGGGCGGCATTCCGGTCGGCACGCTGGCGGTCGGTGAAGCGGGGGCCAAGAATGCCGGGTTGCTGGCGGCGCAGATTCTGGCCCTGTCCGATCCGGCTCTGGCCGGGCGGATCGAGGCCTTGCGTCAGGCCCAGACCGATGGTGTTCCCGACTCGGTGGAGGATTAAGCCGTTGGAACCGCTGCCTTTGGGGTCGAAGATCGGTATTCTTGGCGACGGTCAGCTGGGGCGTATGCTGTCTCAGGCGGCCTCCCGGCTGGGCTTCAGGGTGGTGGTGTACGGACCGGACGCCGAATCCCCGGCGGCCAGCGTGTCGGCGGTCTCCAAGGTGGCGCGCTATACGGATGAAGCGGCCCTCGATCGTTTTGCAGCGGCGTCCGACGTCATTACCTTCGAGTTCGAAAACGTGCCGGTGGCGTCGCTCGATTACCTGACCGGAAAGGGCGCAAAGGTTGCTCCGAACGCCAGAGCGCTTGGGATCACGCAGGATCGCATCCTTGAGAAGACCTTTGCGCGCAGCGTCGGAATCGGCACGGTCGATTTTTACGAGATAAACAGCTTCGAAGACCTTGAAAAAGCTATTCAGGCCAATGGATTGCCTGCACTTCTTAAAACGCGCAGAGAGGGCTATGACGGCAAGGGGCAGGTGTGGGTTCGTGACGCGTCAGACGCGCGCGCGGCCTATGACAGCCTGAACGGTCGGGCGGCCATCCTTGAGGCGAAGGCCGATTTTCTGCGCGAGATATCGGTGATCGCGGCGCGCGGCTATGACGGCACGGTAAAGACCTATCCGATCGGTGAAAACCACCACACCAGCGGTATCTTATCGACCACTCTGGCTCCGGCCGAGGCTTCGGACACGCTGAAATCGCGTGCCGGGACGATTGCGAAGAAAGTTCTGGAAGGCCTTGATTACGTAGGCGTTCTTGGGGTTGAGCTTTTCGTTCTCGAAGGTGACGAACTGATCCTCAACGAAATCGCGCCGCGTGTGCACAATACCGGCCACTGGACGCAGGACGGCTGTCTCTGCGACCAGTTCGAGCAGCATATCCGCGCGGTGGCCGGGTGGCCGCTGGGCGATGTGACCGCGCGTTTTCAGGTTGAAATGACCAACCTTCTCGGGCCGGATGTTCTGGCCTGGCAGGAGTTGTCGCAGGAACCGGACTCACGGCTCTATATCTATGGCAAGGACGACCCGCGTCCGGGCCGCAAGATGGGCCATATCAACCGATTGAAGAAGACGCTTTAAGTCTTCATTCAGGCCGCCGAGCCGAAACGCAGCTTCCCCAAAAATTCGACGGCCCCGATCAGGGCGTCCTCGGGTTTGAGCGGCAGTTTGCCTTTGAACTTTTCGAACGCCATCACCTGATCGATATTGCGGGCAATCTGCTCGTCCTGAGCGGTCTGTCCTTGCGTCAGGCGGGTCATCAGGGCCGTGGCGACGATGCCGGCGACGATGGTGCGCTTGGAATAATGGTTTTCATCGAGCGCGTTGTCGCCGGCCCTACGCCAGATCAGGTCGGCCGTATCCCACAGAAGCCGACGATAGAGACCGAGATGCTGCGGCAGGCAGAGATGCCCGATCAGGCGATGGGCGACCTTTTCATCCTGAGCGGCGGCATCGAGGCGGGCACCAAGGAGCGCAGCGATGCGCTCGCGGATTTTCAGCATCGGCAATTGCGCCATCAGGTCAGGATTATCCAGGGCCGCATCCGCCTGACGCCACAGGATGGCGGCGATATCGGACGCGCCATTGGGGCAGATCAGCTCGACCTCGGCCTCGCTCAGGCCGGTACGGCGGGCGGCGGCGCGTAAGGTTATGCGGTTCAGGCCCAGTTCCGGCATCGATTCGGCACACGCCGTCGCCAGAGCGATTTCCAGTGCGGCCAAAGGGTCAGCCAGAGGATCAGCTTGGGAATTGGAGAGCGTGTCTTGGGTCATGCGCCACAGAATAGGCGCTTGCAGCGGCCGCGCCAAGGCGAAAGTCGGGCTGCGGCAAATGGCGCGCCGGTTTGAAATGTGCTTTTTGCACCGCTTCTTTTGAATAACCGCCGTCTGCCGTTCGGAAAATGCGCCGGAGCGGTAAATTGACCGCTTTTCGGGGGGGCTGTGGCTTGAATTGCTGGCGGGCTTGATGTAATGGCTTCGCCCACACGCCCGCAGACCCCGTTTGCGGGCAACTTGGTTTTCACCCTCCGCCCTTTTACGGCCCGAACTTCGAAAGGGCGAGGCGGTCCGCCAAGGCCACTGGCCCGGCGGAACAGACAGAATGGAGAGATACCTCTGGTACAGATCTTTGTCCGCGACAACAACGTCGATCAGGCCCTGAAGGCGCTCAAGAAGAAGATGCAGCGCGAAGGTTCCTTCCGTGAAATGAAGCGTCACGTCCACTACGAAAAGCCGTCTGAAAAGCGCGCCCGTCAGCAGGCGGAAGCCGTGCGTCGCGCCCGCAAGCTGGCCCGCAAGCGCCTGCAGCGCGAAGGCGGCACGACGACGCGCTCGAAGTAAGTCAGTCGCAGGACGGCCTGTCCGTTCACGAAAAGCGCCGCGGGCTTAGTGCCCCGGCGCTTTTTGCGTTGCAAAATGCCGTGCGGAAGGCATGAATGGGCTCATGTGGGGTAAATCGATGAAGCACCAGAAAGACCAACCGTCCCAGCCGGACGAATCGACCATCGCCATCCGCACCATCGCCATGCCGTCGGATACCAATCCGGCGGGCGATATTTTCGGTGGCTGGCTGATGTCGCAGATGGACCTTGCGGCGGGTAATGTCGCGGCCCGGCGGGCCGTGGGGCGCGCGGCGACCATTGCGGTTGAGGCCATAACCTTTCATACGCCGGTCCATGTCGGCGACGAAGTGTCGGTCTATGCCGAGCTTTTGTCGACGGGGCGCACCTCGATGAAGATCCACGTACAGGCCTGGCGGCGCTCGCGCGATTCCGACACACGCATCAAGGTCACCGACGCCGACTTCACCTTTGTCGCCATCGACGAAAACGGCAAGGCGCGGGCCTTACCCTTACCGTAAGTACGCTGCCTTCGTATAAAGGCGTTGACCAAAGGGCGTGGCCTTGCCATTTTCCTTTTACCATTTTGCCAGAATGGGCAGCAGGGTGTCAGGGAGTGCGGGCATGTCAAAGGGATCGGTGACGGAGCGGCTTGCGGGCTGGTTTACCGAATGGCATGAAGACAAGACCCGCAGCGTGCTGAACGTTACGCTGGCGGTCCTGACCGGCCTGTTGTTCGGCATGGTGCTCGACACCATCCTCAGGCAGGTCGGCAACTATATGTTTCCGCCGCCGCCGACCTTCGATATGGCCAGCCCCGAAGACATCGCGGCTCTTCTCGATACGGTGCCTGCCGACGCCTATATCATCAAGCTGGTGTCGTGGACGCTGGGGACGTTCGGCGGGGGCTATCTGGCCGTGCGTGTGGCCAAGGTCGGTGCCTTCCCGGCGTGGATCACCGGTATCCTGCTGGTGGCGGGCTATATGATCCACATGAGCGTTATCCCGCATCCGAACTGGGTCATCCTGATCTGCCTGCCGCTGTGCGCCGTCTCGTCGTTTTTCGCGGGCCTTCTCGGCAACTATATGCTGATCCGCCAGATGCGGCGCTAAGCCTACTTGGTGCCAAGCCCGATCAGGGTCGGGGCGGCATCGAGCGTCACGCGCGCGGCGTTCGGGAAACTGGCCGGAACAAACATCGGCTTGCCGCTCTTCTCCACGGGCAGGGCCTGTGTCTTGCCGTCGCTCATGACGACCTGCGCGGATTTGACGCCTGAAAAGACGACGCGGTCGAAATTGGGGACCGCCATGCCCATCAGTCCAGCCGCTTTCTTTGCGCCGGAACGCGCCTGATCGACGGTCTTGTTCAGATCCGTGACGGTATAGCTGGTGGCGGCGGGAAGGCTGGAGGCCACGGTCATGTTCACGCCGATCTTGCTGCCCTTGGGGCGGGTCAGGGCGACCGGGGCCTTGGCCTTCAGAGCGGCCTGAGATGGCAGCGGAGAGGGCGTGCCGTCCGCACCGAAGGTGATTGGCGTTTCACCATTGTGCTTCAAAATCAGCCGCACATCCGAAAGCTTGGCACCGGTGACGCTGAAACGATAGAGCAGGCGGAAATGCGTGCGTTCCGCCGCAGGCAGGTTCAGATAGTTTTCCAGAAAGGGGAAAACCTTCTGGCAGGGCACGTTCTCGGTTTCGGCCTGAGCCATGGCCGTTTGCGCGCCGGAAAGCAAAAAGGCCGCGCCGCCAAGGAGAAGATGTCTGCGATGAGCCGATGGCATATGCGCCCCCCAAAAATAATCCCGGTACAAACGCTGTACCGGGATCACGGCAAAAGTGCGGCCTATTTCGGCTTGTCGTCGATGCCGATGCGCGACGGCGTGTTATCGAAGGTGACGCTGACCGCGCCGGGATAGTCGCCGGGAATCAGATAGGGCGTCCCCGCCGGATAGGCGTCTTCGCGCGGCGATTTCGGCAGGAGTTTCTGGCTGCCGTCGGCCATGACCACGCGGGCATTGCCTGAGCCTACGAAGTACAGGCGATCGGGCTTCGGCTGGGTCATGGCCAGAACGCCGCCGACCTTGCGCATGGCGGAATCGGCCTGCTGAACCGCCCTGGCCAGAGGTGCGAACGGCATGGTTTTCGCCAGCGGTTCGGTGGCGAAGACACGGACGCGCATCGACACGCCTTTTTCCGGGCCGGACAGGACGACCGTGCCGCTGCGCAGCTGCGCCAGGGTCGGCAGGGGGGTGATGCGCCCGTCGCTCTGGATGCTCAGCCTCTGGCTCTGGCCATTGTGCCTGAGCGTGATGCTGGCCCCTTGTGTGCCGCCCTTGATCTTCAGGACGTAGGCAAGGGTGATCTCATCGCGTTCGGAGGCGGGCAGCGACAGGAATTTCGACAGGAAGGGAAAGGCGCGGTCGGCGGCGATCTCCGTCTGGGTGGCGGCGGCCGGAGCGGCCATGACGCCAGCGCTGACCGGTGCCAGCGCGAGCGCGGTGGCGATCAGGGCGGGTTTCAGGAAAGACTTCCGGGCGTTCACAAACATCGTCGTGTCCATCGTTTTTGCGTTGCACATGTTTTAGCCCAGCCTGTTTACAAAAATAAGGCTGAACCGGACATGAAGGGCATCAGAAATCCGTCAGGATGGAAATCTTGTCTTCATGGTGTCGTGCGCCGTGCGGATGATGTCGGTGAGGGCCTGAAGGTCGAGGTCTTCCAGCCGCTGAATATGCAGACAGCCGCCGCTGACCTTATGCTTGCCCAGTCGCGCCAGATTCGCCGCCTGCGCGGCTTCCGCGGCCAGTACATAAAGCGTCAGGCTGCTGCTGCGCGGGGAAAAACCGCTGAGGGGCCAGGGTGTCGGCGTCTTGCCGCGCGGGATGTGGTATCGCCCGAAGCCGATGATGGCGCTGCCCCACATGACGGCGGGCTCGCCGGTCACCTCGCTGAACAGGTCGATCAGACGCAGGGCGTCGGCGCGGTATTTTTCCGGCGCGGCGCGTTCAAGGAAGGCGCGCGGGTCTTCGTCGGTGGGTTGCGTCTTGGGTTCGGCCATGGTCGGACCTCCTGAAGGCGGCACGATGCGGGGTGCAGGCTTCTCTGTCAATAAACCGGTCAATCGAAGCGGATGCAGCGCTTCAGGAGCGAAGCGGCGACGGGCGCGCGGCCCCAGCGAGGCGGAAGCCCGCTGTTCAGGCGCACCATGTCCTCGACCATGGCGGCCTGCTGCTCATAGCCGTAGGCGCGAAAGGGCTGTTGCGGATCAAGGCGATAGCTATAGCGCCCGCGTTCGCGCAGGAGATAGTGCAGGAGCGTCATGCCGGTGGCGTACTGCCATACATGGGTCAGTTCGTGCGCCAGCAGGGCAAGGGTTTCGGGGCGCTTCGACAGGTCGTCGGGCAGGTCGGGCCAGAAGATACGCCGCCTCCGCACGATGATCAGAGGGCCGTGTCCGAAAAATCGCGCCAGCTTCGATACGGGGTGTTCGCGCGCCATCAGCCGGACCCCGCCTATGTCGGTGGCCGCATCAAGCGCCGCCATAAGTGCCGGGGGCAGGGCTATACATTCGGACGCGGTAAGCGGTCGTTCCATGATCCCTATTTAGCCCGATACGGGCTGGCGGCAAGGGGACATTGACCCTGCGGCGCGGGCGGCCTATGTCCGGCCTCAGGAGCGATTGCCATGGCTGAGCCGACCCCTATCGTATTTACCGGCCGCATCGATGCCGAAGAGACGGCCCTGTGGCTGAAGGCGCTGCGGATCGCCCTGCCGCAAGCGCGCATCGTCACTCCCGATGAGGCCGTGCCTGAGACGGTCGAGGTGGTGATCGCCGCCAATCCCGATCCGGCGGAACTCCGGCGGTTTCCGCGCCTGAAATGGGTGCACAGCGTCTGGGCGGGCGTCGAGCGCCTGATGGCCGAGCTGCCCGAAGTCTTGCCGGTCGTGCGGCTGATCGATCCCGAACTCAGCCGGGTGATGGGGGAAGCGGTGCTGACCTTTGCCCTTTACCTGCAACGCGACGTTCCCGCCTATGCGCGCCAGCAAAGGCAACAGCTTTGGGAGCAGCGTCCGTATCGCGCCCCGCAGGAGATGACCGTCGGCGTGCTTGGCCTCGGTGAGATGGGGCGCGCCGCCGCCGGCCGGCTGGGCGAGGCAGGGTTCGGGATAACCGGCTGGAGCCGGACGCCGTGCGCCATGGCTTTTGAGACTTTCCACGGTGACGCCGGGCTTGAGACCGTGCTGCGGCGTTCGGATATCGTGGTCTGTCTGCTGCCGCTGACGCCCGGTACGCGTGGCCTGCTGGATGCGCAGCGTCTGTCGTGGATGCGTGAAGGGGCGGCACTGATCAATTTCGGGCGCGGGGCGATCGTTGATGCCGAGGCTCTTTATCAGGCGCTGGATACGCATCTGTCGCATGCGGTGCTCGATGTTTTCGCCACCGAACCCCTGCCGGAAAGCTCACCCCTGTGGACGCATGAGAAGGTGACCGTCCTGCCGCATATTTCCGCGCCGACCAATGTGGAAACGGCGGCGGCTATAGTGGCGGGCAACATCCGTGACTGGATCGCGACAGGGCGGATGCCCGAAGCGGTCGACAGGCAACGCGGCTATTGATGTTTGAGAGGTTTGGCGCTTCTGTTGGGTAGTCCTCGGAGATAAGACCCATGTCCGCGCCATCCCGCCCGCCGTATCAATCCGCCTGGCTCGCCTTACGTTTCGGGCCATGCGGCATGCGCATGGGCGTACGCGTCACACCCGAAGGCATATTGGCGACCGGAGTTCTGGTGACGGGTGTCCTGCTCTCCACCGCCCTTATCGTCGCCGCTGCAAAGTCCTCCAAACGGCTGAGATAACGCCTGAGATAGAGACGGTTGCCAGTCCCGATCCGCCGTGCCACCTTTCGGATGGGGTTGCTGGAAAAAGGGACAAGGTATGCGATTGCGCGCGGCGGTACTGATGGGGGCGCTTCTGTGCACGGCTATGCCGGTTATAGCCGCGCCGAAGGCCGATATAGTGCCAAAAGATGTGGTAAAAGAAGCCTCGGTAGATGCGCTTCAGGTCGCCATGGCGGCGGGCGAGCTGACCTCCGAAGCCATAACCAAAGCTTCGATCCGCCGCATCGAAACCTTCGACAAGGCGCGCGGCCTGAACGCTGTGATCGTGATCAACCCTGAGGCCATTAGCGAAGCGAAGGCGCTGGACGCTGAGCGCCGCGCCGGACATGTGCGCGGCCCGCTGCATGGCATTCCGGTGCTGATCAAGGACAATGTCGAAACGAAGGACCCGATGGCGACCACGGCGGGGTCGCTGGCGCTTAAGGACAATGTGACCGGCCGCGATGCGCCCGTGGTGGCGCGTTTGCGAGCGGCGGGCGCGGTGATCCTCGGCAAGACCAACCTGTCGGAATGGGCCAATATCCGCTCCAACAATTCGATGAGCGGCTGGAGTGCGGTGGGTGGACTGACCGGCAATGCCTACGACCCCAGACGCAGCGCCTGCGGCTCGTCTTCGGGCAGCGGTACAGCGGTGGCGTGGAGCTTCGCCGTGCTGGCCGTCGGCACCGAAACCGATGGCTCGGTGGTCTGCCCGTCGGCGATGAACGGCCTTGTCGGGCTGAAACCGTCGATGGGCCTGATTTCGCGGACCCATGTGGTGCCGATCTCGCACAGTCAGGACATCCCCGGCCCAATGGGGCGCAGCGTGCGCGATGTGGCGATCATGCTGACCTATATGAGCGGCTCGGACCCTGCGGATGTGGCGACACAGGAGGCCGATACACGCCGTGCCGACTATGCGGCGCGCCTTACGCCCGATGGCCTTAAGGGGGTGCGCGTCGGGGTTCTGCGTGACCGCACCGGCGGGCCGGGCAAGGTCGAGACGGCGTTCAACGTCGCCCTGAAACAGCTTGAAAAGGCCGGCGCCGTGCTGGTCGATATTCCCGCCTCTTCGGTCGAAGGGCTGGGGGCCGCCGAACTCAGCGTGTTGCAAACCGAATTGAAGGCCGATCTCAACGCCTATCTGGCGACGACGCCGCCTGCGGTGAAGACGCGGACCCTTGCCGACCTGATCGCTTTCAACACGGCCCATGCCGATGAGGAAATGCCCTTCTTCGGTCAGGAGTTTTTCGAGGCGGCGGAAAAGACCAAAGGCCTTGCCGACCCGGCCTATCTGATGGCGGCTAACAAGGCGAAAATCCTTGCCAAAAGCCATATTGACGGTTTGCTGAGCGCCTATGGTGTGTCGATTCTGGTCGCTCCTACCTATGGCCTGCCCTGGTTGTCGGACGAGATCAACGGCGATCAGTTTTCCGGCCCGTCGGCCAGCCAGTGGCCCGCCGTATCCGGCTATCCGCATCTGACCGTGCCGATGGGACAGGTACAGGGTCAGCCTCTGGGCCTTTCCTTTATCGGCACCCAATGGTCGGACGAGCAACTTCTGCGGGCGGGCTACGCCTTCGAGCAGGTATCGAAGGCGCGCCTTGTGCCTAAGGAATAGCTATTCCGCTGCCACCGGCAACTGGATGGCGGACGGATAGGCCGCCGAGTGGTAGACGCTGATGGTCGCCTTTTTGTAGTCGCCGGGTTTGGCGTCGAAAATGTTCGGCACGAAGGTTTGCGGGTTGCGATCATAGAGCGGGAACAGGCTCGACTGGACCTGCACCATGATGCGGTGTCCCGGCAGGAAGGTGTGGTTCACGTGCGGCAGGCCGAAGTTGTAGTGCTCGACCTTATCCGGCGTCAGGGCCTGCGGTTTGTCGAAGCCGTGTACGTAGCGCCCGCGGAAAATTTCCAGACCGATGGCCAGTTGCATCCCCGCCGTCTCGGGATGGGCGCTGTCTTCCTCAGGGTAGACGTCGATCAGCTTAACAACGAAATCGCCGTCCGTGCCGGTCGTCGAAGCGAACAGGTCGACCAGAGGCTGCCCCATGATGTGCACCGGCGCGTCCAGAACGCCCGTCTGATAGACCAGCACGTCGGTACGGTCCGAGACGAAGCGCTGATCGTGCACCAGCCAGGGCTTCCATTGATTGGCGTCGTCCATATTGATCGGGCGTGGCAGGAAGGGGATGGGCTTGGCCGGATCGGACATATAGGTGTCGGCGGCGGTCTTGCCTGAGGGCTGGGTGAAGCTCAGGGCGAAATTCGATTGAAGATAAAGCGCTTTTTTGGGCTGCTGATCCCAGGTGGCCGTGCCCTGCCAGCGATTGACGCCCGTCTCATAGGTGATGACCGGCGGAATTTTCGGGTCCGGCGTATCTTTCAGATAATGGTCGAGGAAGGGCTTCATATACTGGACGCGGAACTGCATGGCCGTGTCGCCGGGATATTTGAGTTTACCCAGCGAATCCGCCTCGTAATTGGTCTGCGAATGCCGCCACGGCCCGATGGCGAAGTAGAGCTTGTCATTATGGGTGTCCCTGGGCTCAAGCGCCTTGAACACGGCCGGTGCGCCATAGGAATCTTCCTGATCCCACTGCCCGACCACCAGCAGGGTCGGCACGCTCAGCGGATACTTTGCCAGCTCCTTGTCGACCGCCTGTTTCGACCAGAATTCGCTGTAGGCGGGGTTCTGCGTCAGCTTTTTGACGAAGGGGTAGGCGTCGACGCCCCATTTGCGCGCGTAATCCCCTGCCGAACCGGCTTCGAGGAACTTCACATAGTCGTCGCGCGTCCCGGCGGGCACCGAACTGCCGCCTTTCGGCGAGGTCGTCATTTCGGTGAAGTAGTTGAAATTGACCTGCCGGAAGGCTCCGTTGTGGAACCAGTCGTCGCCCATCCAGCCGTCGACCATCGGGCTTTGCGGCACGGCGGCCTTAAGCGCCGGGTGCGGATTGACCGTGGCCATCAGCGAGGTGAAGCCCAGATAGGACGAGCCGGTGATGGCCACCTTGCCATTGCTTTCGGCAACATTCTTCACCAGCCAGTCGATCGTGTCGTAGGCATCGGTGGCTTCGTCGACGCCGGTCGTGTTGAAGGTGCCATTGAGCGGGCGGTTCATCACGAAGTCGCCTTCGGACTTCTGAAGGCCGCGGATATCCTGATAGACGCGTATATAGCCGTCATTGACGAACACGGCGTCCATGACCGGCAGGATTTCGGTGATCGACTGGCTGGGGTTGCGCGACGTGGCCGAGGTGGCGTTGTAGGGCGTGCGGCTGAGCAGGATCGGGCCGTTCTTCGTGCCCTTTTTCATCACCACGACGGTGAACAGCTTCTTGCCGTCGCGCATGGGGATCATGACTTCACGGCGCACATAGTCTGCCTCGGGGCGGATCGTCTCGTAGTCCGGGTGCATTTCCGGCGTCATGACCGTCACCGGCGGCGCATCGGCGTGCGCGGGCAGGGCGGACAGCATGAGCAGGGAGGCGAGGGTGAGGGAGCTGACGATACGCATGAGGATGACTCCGGGGGGCGGGGAGCCCAGCTTTGTCAGCACGTGGTATCGAT
>JASGGL010000089.1:0-12144 GCA_047605065.1 Asticcacaulis sp. | reverse complement strand
TGGTGCTGGCCATCTGGCTGATCCGTGCCGGGGCCGTAAAAGAACAGGGCGAGGGGTAACCCCTCGCCCTGCCCCATTCTTTCAAACTAGCGCGCTGATCAGCCGTGGCTGTTGGCCCGGATGTCGTAGGCGGCAAAGGTGGCCATGGTGAGGATTTTCGTCACCGAGTCCGACAACTGACAGATCTGCACCGGCTTCGACATGCCGAGAAGCAGCGGACCCACCACGGTCGCCCCACCCAGTGCCTGCACCAGCTTGGTCGAGATCGAGGCCGAGTGAATGGCCGGCATGACCAGAATATTGGCAGGCGCGGTCAGGCGCTGGAACGGATAGTTGGCCCACAGATTGGGATCGAGCGCCACGTCGGGCGGCATTTCACCTTCGAATTCGAAGTCGACGCCACGCTGCTCAAGGAGCTGAACCGCTTGCGCCACTCGGTCGGAACGTTCGCCCGACGGATTGCCGAAGGTAGAATAGGACATGAAGGCGACGCGCGGAGTGTGGCCCATGCCGCGCACGGCCATGGCGGCTTCGACGGCGATTTCGACCAGCTCTTCCGGATCGGGCAGTTCGGCCACGGTGGTATCGGCGATGAACACCGTCCGGCCGCGCGCCAGCACGATCGACATGCCCATGACGCGACCGCCGGGAGCCGGATCGACGATGCGCTGCACCTCTTCGAAGGCCTGATCGAACGAGCGGGTGACGCCGGTGACCATACCGTCGGCATGACCGGACAGCACCATAGCGGCAGCGAAGGAGTTACGGTCCTGATTGATTAGGCGGTCCACGTCGCGCTTGAGGAAGCCCTTGCGTTGCAGGCGACCGTAGAGAAGCTGCGAATAGGCGGCATTGCGGTGCGACAGGCGGGCGTTGACGATTTCGATATCTTCTTCCGCCGGGTCGAGGCCCGCCGCGCGCATATTGGCGGTGACGAGGTTTTCACGTCCACACAGGATGGGCGTACCCAGTCCCTGCGCCTTGAAGGCGTGGGCCGCGCGGATGACCGAAATGTCCTCACCTTCGGCGAAGACGATGCGGCGGCTGGGGCGTGAACGCACCGTGGCGGTGATGTTCTGAAGGAAGCCTGCCGACGGGTCGAGGCGCTTTTCCAGCGTCTTGCGATAGGCGTCCATATCCTCGATAGGCTTGCGCGCCACGCCGGTATCCATGGCGGCCTGCGCCACGAAGGGCGGGATGTACCAGATCAGGCGCGGATCGAACGGCGTCGGGATGATGTAGTCCTTGCCGAACTTCAGGTGACGACCCTGATAGGCGGCGGCCACTTCGTCCGGCACGTCTTCGCGGGCCAGTTGCGCCAGAGCCTGAGCGGCGGCCAGCTTCATCTCGTGATTGACGCGGCGCGCCCGCACATCCAGCGCGCCCCGGAAGATGTAGGGGAAGCCGAGGACGTTATTGACCTGATTGGGGTAGTCGGAACGACCCGTGGCGACGATGGCGTCGTCGCGGACCTTGGCCACGTCTTCCGGCGTGATTTCCGGATCGGGATTGGCCATGGCGAAGATGATCGGTTGCGGCGCCATGGAAGCGACCATTTCCGGCGTGATGACGCCCTTGGCCGACAGACCCAGAACGACGTCCGCGCCGACCATGGCTTCGGCCAGAGTGCGCTTGTCGGTATCGGTGGCGTGGACGGATTTCCACTGATCCATCTCGATCGTGCGGCCCTTATAGACCACGCCGTGAATATCGACGACCGTGGTGTTTTCCGGACGCACGCCCATCGCCTTGATCAGGCCGATGGACGATAGACCGGCCGCGCCCGCGCCGCACAGGACGACCTTGGTGTCCTCGATCCGGCGACCGGTGATTTCCAGTGCATTGATCAGACCGGCGGCAGCGATGATGGCCGTGCCGTGCTGATCGTCGTGAAAGACCGGCACATCAGCCAGATCCTGCAAAGCCGACTCGATGATAAAGCATTCCGGCGACTTGATGTCTTCGAGGTTCACACCGCCGAAGGTCGAGGTGATGTTCTTGACCACCGTGATGAATTCATCGGGGTCCTGTGTGGCCACTTCGATATCGAAGCTGTCGATATCGGCGAAGCGTTTGAACAGGACGGCCTTGCCTTCCATCACGGGTTTCGACGCCAATGCGCCGAGATTGCCAAGACCGAGGATCGCGGTGCCGTTGGAGATGACCGCCACCGTATTGCCCTTCGACGTATAGTCGTAGGCGGCATCGGGGTTTTCGGCGATCTTACGCACCGGCACGGCCACGCCCGGCGAATAGGCCAGCGCCAGATCGCGCTGCGTCGCCATCGGCTTGGTCGCCAGAAGGCCGATCTTTCCCGGGGACGGATACTGGTGGAAATTAAGGGCTTCTTCGTCGCTGACCTTGGTCTTGTCGATGGGCATTCAGGGCGTTCCGTTGGCGCTTATTTGTCTGACAATTATATGTGAACTCAGGGTCTTACTATGGCAGTATAACCCCCGGATAAACACCCTATTCCCCGTAAAACCCTCAAAAAAGGTTTTATTTCGTTTCAACATCTGAAACAGAGGGCGGATTTCCACACACATTCCTGCCCCTGCGTAAGGCGCTCTCTGTGGAAATCCCGCAGGTGACGAATTTGCCGCCGATGGCAAACCTTAACATTCATTAACAGAGTCGCGCATCCGGACCCGAAAACCGCTTCACACTTTTCAGGATGCGCTCTAAACCTACGCTGCATGAACGCGATTTCCCCCTCACCCGACGCACCCGAAACGGACGCTCAGCCCAAAGACCTCAAGGCGCAACTGGACGGTGCAACGCCCGTCATGGCGCAGTATCTTGAGATCAAGGCCGCCAATCCCGACGCCCTGCTCTTCTTTCGCATGGGCGATTTCTATGAGGTGTTTTTCGAGGATGCGGTGACGGCGGCGGGTGCCCTGTCTCTGGCCCTGACCAAGCGCGGCCGCCATCAGGGCGAGGAAATCCCCATGGCCGGCGTGCCGGCGCACGCAGCGGAAGCCTATATCGCCAAGCTGATCCGGCAGGGGTTCCGCGTCGCCATCTGCGATCAGCTCGAAGACCCCGCCGAGGCCAAGAAACGCGGCTATAAGGCCGTGGTCCGGCGCGGCGTCACCCGCATCGTCACCCCCGGCACCCTGACCGAAGACAGTCTTCTGGAGGAACGCGGGGCCAACCGTCTGGTCGCCCTCTCGCAACGCGCGGGCGTTCTGGCGCTGGCCTCCCTTGAACTGTCGACGGGTGAGGTCGAATGCCTCGAACTGCCGCCGGAGCAACTGGGGGCGCACCTGTCGGCGCTTCGTCCGTCCGAAAGCCTTGTGGCCGACCGCCTGCTTCAGGACGAAAACCTCTATGGCCTGCTGAAATATTGCGGCGGATCGATCCAGCCCCAACCGCCTTCCCTGTCCGATCCGGCGGCGGGCGAAGCGCGGCTGAAACGCCTTTACGGCGTCGAAACTCTCGACGGTTTCGGGTCGTTCAGCCCCGCCGAACTGTCGGCGCTCGGCATGCTGGCCGCCTATATCGACCTGACGCAGGCGGGCAAGGCCCCGGTCCTCAAGGCCCCGAAAAAGACGGCCTCGCTCGGTTTTCTGGCCATCGATCCGGCCACGCGTCTGAGCCTTGAAATCGACCGCACACAAAAGGGGGCGCGCGAAGGCTCGCTGATGGCGGCGATCGACCGCACCATCACCTCGGGCGGATCGCGCCTCTTGTCGGCGCGCCTGTCGCGTCCTCTGAACACCCCGGCCGAGATCAACCGCCGCCTCGACGCCGTACAGTGGCTCCTTGAGCACCGCCTGCTGCGTCAGGACGTGCGCGGAGCTTTGCGCGGCATGAGCGACATGGCCCGCGCCCTGTCGCGTCTGGGTCTCGGCCGCGGCGGCCCGCGCGACCTCAAGGTCATCCGCGACAGCCTCGAACTGGCCGGGCAAATGGTCGGGCTTCTGTCGCCGAACGGCCCCGAAGACCGGCTCGACCCCAAATGGCCTGCCGAAATCCATGCCCATACGCAGGCGCTTACCGCCTCCGAAAGCGTCCTCGACCTGTTGTTCAAGCTCGACATGGCGCTGGTCGACGAGCCGCCCCTGTCCACACGCGATGGCGGCTTCATCAAGCCGGGCTACAATACCAATCTGCAGGAGGCCATCGGTCTTCGCAATGACTCGCGTCAGATCATCCTGCGCATGGAGGCCGATCTTCAGCTCGAAACCGGCCTGCCGCTGAAGATCAAGTACAATGCCGTTCTGGGTTATTTCATCGAGCTGACCTCGAAACAAGCCGAGGCTTTGAGCGATACGCACCGTCAGGGCTTCATCCATCGCCAGACGCTTGCCAACCAGATGCGCTTTTCGACGCCGGACCTGATCGACCTCGACGCCCGCATCGCCCGCGCAGGCTCGGACGCGCTCAATCTCGAACTGGCCATTTTCGAGGACCTGCGCGAAGAGGTACGTCACAACGCCCACCCGCTTCAGGACATGTTCGACGCTTTCTGCGCGCTCGATGTCGCCGCCGCCAGCGCCGAATGGGCCGAAGACCTCGAGGCCGTGCGCCCGCTGGTCGACGACAGCCTTGTCTTCGATGCCAGAGGCGCGCGCCATCCGGTCGTCGTCGCCGCCCTCAGGGCCGAGGGTAAACCGTTCACGCCCAATGACTGCGTGCTTGACGCCGCAGGCCGTCTGGGGCCGCGTCTCGACCTTGTCACCGGTCCGAATATGGCCGGTAAATCGACCTTCCTGCGCCAGAACGCCCTTCTGGTCATCATGGCGCAGGCAGGCCTGTTCGTGCCCGCCTCGGCCCTGAGGCTGGGGGTGGTCGACCGCCTGTTCTCGCGCGTCGGCGCAGGCGACGATCTGGCGCAGGGGCGTTCGACCTTCATGATGGAAATGGTCGAAACCGCCGCCATCCTCAGTCAGGCGACCGAACGCTCCTTCGTCATTCTGGACGAGATCGGGCGCGGTACGGCGACCTTCGACGGGCTGGCCATCGCCTGGGCCTGCGCCGAAAACCTGCATGAGGTGGTAAAGGCGCGCGCCCTGTTCGCCACCCACTATCACGAGCTGGCCCAGCTTGAATCCTTACTCGCCTATACCCACAATATCTCCATGACCGCCCGCGAATGGAACGGCGAGCTGATCTTCCTGCACGAAGCGAAGAGAGGCGCGGCCGATCGCTCCTACGGCGTTCAGGTGGCGCGACTGGCGGGGATGCCTCCGGTGGTCGTGGCGCGCGCCAAGGATATTCTGGAACGGCTGGAGACGGAGAAGTCGCATCAGCTCAAACTGGACGACCTGCCCCTGTTCGCCACGGTGCAGGCTCAGGTCGAGGTTGCTGCGGCGCACAAACACACGGAATCCGAGCTGGAAAAGGCCGTAAAAGCGCTGCATCCGGACGATTTAAGCCCGCGTGAGGCCCTTGAGATTATCTATCGCTTAAAAGGTCTGGTGTAAGACGAAAAGTGACCTGAAACATGCCGCCCCAGGGTGAACCCGCACAAATGCTGACCAAGACCAGTCCCGCCCTGCTGAGCCACAGCATCGACGGCGCCGATCTGCGGCGGCGGCTTACCCAGGCCTATGAGGATTCGACCGGCGACGTGTCCGACCTGCGCCGCAAGGCCGTATCGATCCTCAAGCGCGAATGGGATCTGGCGCGCGAAAGCCTCTTGTCACGCATCGAGAGCCATCGCGGCGGTTTGTCGACCGCGCGCGAACTGTCGAAACTGGCCGACGAAATCATCACCGCCCTGTGGGACTTCACCCTCACCCACGTCTACCGCGCGCGGAACCCGACCGAAGGCGAGCGTCTGGCGCTGGTTGCCGTGGGCGGGTATGGCCGGGGCGAGCTGGCCCCCTATTCCGATATCGACCTTCTGTTCCTGCGGGCGTGGAAAGAAACCCCGCATTCGGAAAGCGTCATTGAATTCATCCTCTATTCGCTGTGGGATCTGGGCCTGAAGGTCGGTCATGCTTCGCGTACGGTCGAGGAAAGCCTGAAAATGGCGCGCGAAGACCATACGGTAATGACCGCGCTTCTCGAATACCGTCCGCTGGTCGGCGATGCCGGGCTCGTCTCGAACCTCCGGGAAAAGCTGAGCCTCGATGTGATGCGCCACGGCGCGCCGGAATTCGTGGCCGCCAAGCTCGAGGAACGCGATTTCCGCCACGCCAAGGCGGGCACCACCCGCTATGTGGTCGAGCCGAACATCAAGGAGGGCAAGGGTGGCCTGCGCGACCTGCACACCCTGTTCTGGATCGCCAAATATTTTGCGGGCGCAACCCCGCCGCCGGTCGGCCGCGACAGCCGCCCGCCGCAGCAGGCCCGCCTCATGGCTGCCGGGGGCTGGGGCGTGCTCGACCCGCTGCTGACCGAAAAGGAACGCACCGCCTTCGTTCAGGCCTTCGACTTCCTGTGGAAGGTGCGCATCCTCATGCACATCACCGCCGGTCGCGCCGAAGAACGCCTGAGTTTCGATCTTCAGCCGGAAATCGCCCGCCGCATGGGCTATGTCGAAGCCGATGGCGAACCGGCGGTGGAACGCTTCATGCGCCGCTACTTCCTTGTGGCCAAGGAGGTCGGCGCGCTGACCCGCATCTTCTGCACCAAGCTGGAGGCGCAGCAGACCAAGCCGCTGCAGCGCCTGACCGACTTCATCCAGTCGGGCCTCCTGTCGCTGACCAAGCCGGAGCATCCGGGCCTGATCATCGATTCCGGCCGCGTCAGCGTCCAGAGCCCGGACATCTTCAAAAAAGCCCCGATCGCCATGTTCCGCCTGTTCCGCATGCTGGACCGGCTCGATCTCGACCTGCATCCGGACGCCTTTACGGCCGTCGCGCGCAACCTGAAACTGGTCACGCCCGCCCTGCGCCGCGACCCCAAGGTGGCGGAGGTCTTCCTCGACATACTGGTGCGCGGCAAGAACCCGTACCGCACCCTGTCGCTGATGACCGAGACGGGGCTTCTGGGGCGCTATATCCCCGAATACGGTCAGATCGTCGCCCAGACGCAGTTCAACATGTACCACACCTATACGGTGGATGAGCACACGCTACGGGCCATCGGCATCATCCGTGATATCGAGCTGGGTCACCATAAGGACGACCACCCGCTGGCGACCTCACTGATCCCCAACCTCGCCAACAAGGAAACCCTCTATCTGGCCATGCTGCTGCACGACACCGGCAAGGGTGGCGAGCAGGGGCAGGAGATCGAGGGCGAAATCGCCGCCCGACGCGCCTGCGCGCGGCTGGGTCTCGAAAAATGGCAGATCGATCAGGTCGCCTGGCTGGTCCGGCACCATCTGGTCCTGTCCGACTATGCGCAGAAACGCGACGTCTCCGACCCGGAAACCGTCGCCGCCTTCGCCCGCATCGTCGAAACTCCGGAGCGCCTGAGGCAGCTTCTGGTCCTCACCGTCGCCGACATTCGCGCCGTCGGGCCGGGCGTGTGGAACGGCTGGAAAGGCCAGCTGATGCGTGAGCTTCTGGCTGCCACCGAAGCCGCCTTCCGCGGCGGGCGCGAATCCGAAGGCGACGCCGCCACTCAGGTGCGCGAGGACATTCAGGCCCGCGCCGCAGCCCTGCGCGAGTCCTTAAGCGCCGGTGACGCCCGCATGCGCGCATGGCTCGACAGCATGGAAGAATCCTACCTGTTCGCCTTTTCACCCGAAGACATCCGCACCCACGCGCGTCAGGCGTGGAACGCGGCACAATCCGGCCCGTCGGCGCAAAGCCAGATAGATCACGCCCGCAACGCCGCCAGCTTCTGTATCTGCGGCGAAGACCGCCCCGGCCTGTTCGCCGATCTGGCGCGCTGCTTCACCAATATGGGGGCAAACGTCGTCGGCGCTCAGGTCTTCACCTCCAAGGAAGGTCAGGCGCTCGACCTCTTCTACGTGCAGGACGCGCAGGGCAAGCCGTTCGGCCACGACGATCCGGCACGCCGCAGCCAGCTTGAGCAGGCGCTGGAAAAGGCCGTGGCGGGCGAAGTCACCCCGCCCCTGATCCATAAGCCGATCAACGCTCATCGCGCGGCGGCTTTTGCCATCGCCCCGACCGTGGTGTTCGACGACGAGTCCAACGCCCATATGACCATTATCGAAGTGTCGGGCCGCGACCGTCCGGGCCTTCTGGCCGATGTGGCGGGTGTTCTGGCGCGCGCGCATCTCGATACGGCCTCGGCCCATATCGACTGCTATGGCGAACGCGCGGTCGATGCCTTCTACGTCATCGACCATTTTACGCGCAAACCGCTCCAGAAGCCGCAGCGCGACAAGGTACGCCGCGCCCTGCTCGAAGTGCTCGACCCGCCCTCGGCCCCGTCACGCAGCGGCCCGACCCGCGCCAGAGCATCGATGGCCCGGTAAGTCGTGTGGGTATGATTGCTCGGGGCCCTTATCATCCGTGACGACCACTGAGAGCGTCCCTTGGAAAACCAGCAGCCAGATGATCGATCAGCTTGCGCACGGCTGGCGGCAGGCCACGCCGCGTCGTAAAGACGAGATGGATGGTTCCTCGCCGGCCGCGCCACCTTGGCAAGACTCTCACCAGCTTACCGTCTTGCAGAGCGTCGCCGCAGACATGGTCGGGCAGGAAGGCGACGCCCAGGCCCGCAATCGCTGCGGCCCGGATGGCGCTAAAATCGGTGCAGCCCATACGTGCCTCTTGTCGGATCAGTCGGGCGTGGCCGTCATCCGTTTCAAGCGGCCAGTCGGTTCCGTCCTGATCGTCGCTGGATACGAGGAGCGGGTGATGCGTAAGCTGTTCGATATCGCTGATCCGCCCCGCCAGATGCGGGGCCGCCACAAGAATACGGGTCGAATATCCAAGCGTGCGCATGGTCAGCGAAGCATCGCTGTCGAGCGACAGTCGCACGCGTAACGCCAAATCGATCCGCTCGGCGATAAGGTCGACAGGCCGATCGGTGGCGACGAGTTGCAGTCGAACCTTTGGATAGCGATCCAAAAAGCCTGACAGGCTTGGGGAGATGGCCTCTGTCAGACCCGTCGGGCAACTGAAACGGATGAGACCGTGAGGTTCGGATTGCGCTTCGGCGACAAGGGCTTCGGCCTGTTCCGCCTCATTCTGCATGGCACGGCAGCGTTGATAGAAGGCCTGACCGACATCGGTTACGCGAAATCGCCGGCTGGAGCGTTCGATCAGGCGCACCCCCAGCCTCTCTTCCAGCGCCGCAACCCGGCGGCTGAGCTTCGACTTAGGCTCACGCAAGGCCCGGCCCGCCGCAGCGAAGCCGCCGTGACTTACGACTTCGGCAAAATAGGCCAGATCATTCAGGTCGGCGCGCATTATCGTTCTCCATATGGAACGATGTGTAGCATATCTGCCGTCTACAGCCAGCATCGTTCTACGAATATCTTCTTCCTGTCAGCGGCGATCAGGCCGCCAAAACATGGAGACAGACAATGACATATGCATTCGAAAACAAGGTCGTGGTGGTAACCGGCGGTACCAGCGGAATTGGTCTTGCCACGGCAAAAGCTTTTGTTGAGGCAGGGGCTTTCGTCTATATCACCGGCCGTCGCCAGGCGGCGCTTGATGCCGCCGTCAAGGCGATCGGCGGTCGGATCACGGGCGTTCAGGGCGACATGGCCAACCTCGCGGATATCGATCGCCTCTACGATGCCGTTCAGCAGCAGCACAGCCATATCGACGTGGTCTTCGCGAACGCCGGCGGCGGCGATTTCGCCGCTCTGGGGGCCATTACGGAGGATCACTATCAGACGACCTTCGACACCAATGTGAAGGGCGTTCTGTTCACCGTGCAAAAGGCTTTGCCGCTTCTGCGGGACGGTGGCGCGATCGTGCTTACCGCCTCGACGACCAGCCTCTCCGGTACGCCTGCCTTCAGCATCTACTCGGCGACCAAGGCCGCTATTCGCAGCTTCGCTCGCAACTGGATACTCGATCTGAAAGACCGTCGGATTCGCGTCAACGCCATAAGCCCAGGCGTGACGGACACGGCCGGTCTGAACGAGCTGTTTGGTGGCGGAGATCAGGCCGAAGGCACCAAGTCCTATCTGGCGGGTCTTATCCCTGCGGGCCGTGTCGGGCAACCTGAAGAGATCGCCAGGGCGGTGCTCTTTCTGGCATCCGAGGACGCAAGTTTCGTCAACGGTGTTGAACTGTTTGTTGATGGCGGGCAGGCGCAAATCTGACCGTAGTGGCGCCCGGCTTTCCGGGTGCCACTCACCTCAGTCATCGTTTAAGCTTCACAGCCTTTGCGGCATTGGCGTCTGCTCTTTAGGGGATCTTATTTCGCCATGCACGTCCGCACCGGGTGCCTCGCTGGGAATGGATAGATACGCGACATTTAGCCTTTTATTGCGCGCAAATGATTTGTCTTGACTAAAAACGCCTGCAATCTATTGGTTTTGGAAACCGGTGTCATTGTATGGTGCCCGGATCGGGCCTTGTTGATGATGGTACGTCCAAGTCGGTTGAAAATCGCCGAAGGCCTGAACTTGCAAGCGTTGTGGCACGGATCCGGCGACATATTGCGTTGAGTTTCAGCATTGGTGGCAAGAGCCGTACACGCCATTTAGCCCCTTAAGGGGCCACCCGAAGTTAGGAGCATGATTTTGAAGTACACCAGACTGAGCGTTTTATCCCTTACGATGTGCCTTCTGGCTACTCCCGCAACGGCTCAAAACGACCTGAACGATCCACGCACAACCGGCCCGTCTCCGGATCTGGTCGCGCCCTACAGCACACCTTCCGGCCGCATTATCGTAAAAACCATTCCGTTTCCCGAAAACGAAGGCCCAAAGGTACACGCCGGCTTTAAGGTCAATCGCTTCGCCGAAGGTATGGAGTCCGCGCGTCAGGTCGTTGTCCTGCCGAACGGCGATGTTCTGATTGCGGAGGCGACGACCGAGAAAAAACCAAACGATCCGACCTTCAAGGACAAGGGGGCCAACCGCATCCGCCTTCTGAGGGACGCCGATGGGGATGGTGTGGCAGAGTTCAAAACCGTGCTGATGGCGAACCTGCGCCAACCCTATGGCATGGTCTACACTAATCAGCGCCTCTACGTCGCCGATACGGACGGTATTTTCTGGATACCTTTCAAGCTCGGCACGACCGAGGTCGCCGCAGACATCAAAAAGACCCGCATCGCTGAGTTCAAACCCGGCGGCTATAATAATCACTGGACGCGCAACCTCCAGCTCTCCAAAGACGGTAAATTCCTCTATGTCGCCATCGGCTCGGCCTCGAATGCCGGAGAATATGGTGTGGAGGAAGAAATCCGCCGCGCGGGCATTCTCAGGATCGATATAAAAACCGGCAAGGAAACCCTTTATGCCGATGGAATTCGCAATCCCGTTGGTATGGCGCTTGAGCCCAGGTCCGGAGTATTGTGGACCGCTGTCAACGAACGCGATGAACTGGGCGACGATCTCGTCCCCGATTATATCACGAGCGTCAAGGAGGGTGGTTTCTATGGCTGGCCTTACAGCTATTATGGTCAGCACGAAGATCCGCGTCTGAAGGGACAACGTCCCGATCTGGTCGCCAGGGCCATCAAACCGGACTATGCCGTCGGCCCGCATGTGTCGGCTCTCGGGATAGTATTCGGCGCAAAAACAGCTTTCCCAGCCCGTTTCCGCGAAGGCGTATTTGTCGGTCGCCACGGATCGTGGAACCGCCAAAGCCTGATTGGCTATGACGTCGTCTTCATTCCATTCGCTAACGGCAAGCCTTCCGGCCCGATGGAATTGTTTCTTTCAGGATTCACCGCAGGCGAAGACACGGTCTATGGCCGTCCGCGTAGTCTGGCCGTAGCTAAGGACGGCAGCCTTCTGATTACCGATGATAAGGGCGGTGTCGTCTACCGTGTTTCGGCGGACGCTCAAGCTAAGTAGGGCGCACCACGGAGGGCGCACATCGGACAGAGCATTGAGAACAAGGCCCTGTCCGATGTGATTACATGGCGCGAAATTGCCCAGATAAATCGGGGAGAGGGATAACATAATGAGAAACCGTAAAATCCTGTTGGGTTGGCGCGCACTGATCACACCCGCTTTGGTATTGATCGCCATGGGTGCAGCGGCTGCTGATGCGCCCCGTACCGACACGCTGATGCTGTCAGGCACAGGGCCTGACGACGCGGTGTCGTGGGACTTCACCGTCAGCGACGGCATGAAGG
>JASGGL010000088.1:0-12236 GCA_047605065.1 Asticcacaulis sp. | reverse complement strand
TGTTTTATCGCGCATTTGATTCCGAAAACCGTTGCACACTTTTCGGAATGCGCTCCAAAATCCCCTCTCCCGTGGGGGAGAGGGTTAGGGTGAGGGGGCGAAACACAAAATTTGCCATTTCTCCCCTGAAACAGACCCTGTCGGACGGCCATCTTTCCCCGCCACTCAAACCGCCCGTATCCTTAGGGGCATGACCGTCTCAGAGCGCCATACCGAGCAACTGACCCCGCAGGAGCGGCGCACGCGTCTGCGCACCTTTGCCGATCGGATGCTGATGGCGCTGAGCAATGTCGACGATCCCGAAACCGGTAACGATGTCGCCAAAGGGATGCGTCTGGCGCTGATGATCGAACGGCTCTATGCGCGCTGCGATATTTCCGAAGCGCTGGCCTCTAAACGCGCCGCCGAAGCCCGCGCCGAACAGGAACGGCAGGCGCATCGGGCCGAACGCGCCTCTGCGTCATGGAATCCTGTCGCAGACCTCAAGGCAGAGGTAGAGAGGCTGAGGGCCGCCGCAAACCCGAAAGCAGAGCCCGCCCAAAAGCATCTGACGCGCCCAAAACTGACACCCGAAGAACTGACGCCCAAAGAACGGGCTCTGCGTGAGCGCGTACTGGCCGCGACACCCATTCCCAAACCGGATCATGTCGACGGGCTGGACCATGACTATGGCCTGATCCGCGACGAAGACGTCGAACTCATCCACGCTGGGCGCTTAACGCAAATCTATGCCGGTCGCTCGCGCGAGGCTGTTCTCATCGCGCTCAAAGCCTGTACGCGCGAAGAACTGATCCAGTTGCGGCCCGATCTCTTCTCGCTGGATACAGGTTAAATTTCGTCCATCCCGGCCACCCGCTCCGCCGCCACCCAGACCCGCGCGATATTGGCTTTCGAGGCCGTATAGACGATCTTCTGCAAAACCTCGTCTTCGGTATCGAGATCGTCCATCAGGTGAATGGTCCCGGCCTTCGCATCGGGATCGATCAATTGCGCGTCGAAATAGCGACCGGGTTCAAACGCCCCCACCGGCAGGTCCAGCACCTCGGCACCGCCCTTCGTCGCCAGATAGAACGCTGTGCGCCAGTCGACCTGCGAGCCGCGCAAGCCGCGGTTGTCGCAGTGCAGCCGCGCGTCCACGCCATCATCCAGCGCCCGCGACGAGGTCACCGCCCAGCGCATATTGTCGTAGATCGAGGCCGAGGGACCACCGGAAATATCGGTCCCCAGCCCGACGCGCACGCCTTTTTCCAGCGCACGCTTCAACGGGAAGACGGCGTTGGAGAAGTAGTAGTTGGACAGGGGGCAGTGCGCCACGCCCGCGCCGCGCGCCCGGATTGTGGCCATATTGCCTTCGGAGATGAAGTTGGCGTGGGCCAGCACCGTATGCCGCGTCAGAAGCCCGAAGCGATCCAGACTGTCGGTGTCCTCCATGCCGTGACGTTCCAGCACGTAATTGTGCTCCCAGTCGCTCTCCGAACAGTGGGTCTGAACGTGACAACCGCAGCGCTTCGCCATCTCCCCCAGGCCTTCCAGCGCCGCATCCGTGCACGAGGCGATGAAGCGCGGGGTGATCACCGGCTTGATGCGCTCGGACTTCAGGCCCTGCACATAGCTGATGAAGGCCTCGGTGCCGTTGAGGGCGTCGTCGGTGGATTCGATGTAGAAGTTCGGACACTGCTGCGGATTGTCCATGGCCACCTTGCCGATCAGGGCGCGCTGACCCTTTTCAAGGCAGATATCGGCCAGAAGGCGCGTCGCCGCCTGATGCTGGGTGGCGAAATAGAGCGCCGTGGTCGTGCCATTGGCCAGCAGGTCGTCGACCAGCCCCCCATAGGAACGGCGCGCGAAGCCAAGGTCGGAATAGCGCGCCTCCAGCGGGAAGGTGTATTTCTGAAGCCAGACCTCAAGAGGTACGTCCAGCGCCTTACCCAGTTGCGGCCACTGCGGCGCGTGGATGTGCAGGTCGCAGAAGCCCGGCAGGCCGTAGGTGCCGGCAGGCAGGGTTTCCAGCCGCGCAGCCGAGCGGTCTTCGAACTCCGCCTCGGCATAGCCCGGATCACCGGGATGAATGACACTGACGATGCGCCCGTCTTCGCCGCAGCGGATCAGGGCGTCGCGCAGCACCTCGATCTGCCCGCAGACCGGAGCGTGAAAGAAAGTGCCTTTGAATGAACGGGTTATGGTCATCGTTTCCAAGCCTCCCCCCTAATTTTAGGGGGGATACCGCCGGAACGGCGGAGGGGGGTTAAAGGTGGGCATTAACCCCACCCGTCTCGTCGCTTGCGCGCCGATCCACCCTCCCCTGAAATCAGGGGAGGCGCTTAATTTGCATAGGCGTCGATGGCGTCGAGGTGGGAGAACACTTCGGCATCACTGAGGAACGACCCCAGAAACGAATTGCGCGCCAGCGTGATCAGGTCGTCGCGGTCAACCAGCCCCGACGCCGCCACAGCGCGGTAATTGTCGTTCACATAGCCGCCAAAATAGGCCGGGTCGTCGGAATTGAGCGTGGCGCGCAGGCCCTTGTCCAGCATGGTACGGATCGGGTGCTCACCCATATCCTTCACCACGCACAGCTTGAGGTTCGACAGCGGACAGACGGTCAGGGTCATGCCCATGCGCGCCAGACGGCTGGTCAGGTGGGCGTGCTCCAGCGAGCGGTTGCCGTGGTCGATGCGGTCGACCTTCAGCAGGTCAAGCGCCTCATAGACGTATTCGGGCGGTCCCTCCTCACCGGCATGGGCGACCTTTTTCAGGCCCAAGGCAGCAGAGGCCTCAAACACGCGGGCGAATTTCGACGGCGGGTGGCCAACTTCGGACGAGTCGAGCCCCACCCCGGTCAGGCGGTCCAGAAACGGCTCGGCGGCTTTGAGCGTGGCGAAGGCGGCATCCTCATCGAGGTGGCGCAGGAAGCACAGGATCAGCTTCGACGTCAGGCCGTATTCGGCCTCCGCCGCCTTCATGCCCGATGTCAGGCCGTCCATGACCACCTGCATGGGGATGCCGCGATCCGTATGGGTCTGAGGGTCGAAGAAGATTTCGGCGTGGCGCACGCTGTCGGCATGGGCACGGTCGAAATAGGCCTTGGCGAGGTCGTGGAAGTCCGCCTCGGTCTGCAGGACATTGGCACCCTGATAGTAGATGTCGAGGAAGTCCTGAAGGTTCGAAAACGCATAGGCGGCGCGCACCTCTTCGACGCTTTTGAACGGCAGATCGACCTTGTTGCGCTGAGCAAGCGCGAACATCAGTTCGGGTTCGAGCGAGCCTTCGATATGCAGGTGCAGTTCGGCCTTGGGCAGGCCCGAAATAAAGGCGTCAAGCGTGGGGAGCGGCTTGTTCATGAAGGGTATCCTCGGCGGGGGTGCGGGTTTTATCTGTAAGGTGCAGCAACTGGGCGGCGACGGCAACGGCGATCACTTCGGGGGCCTTGCCCGTAATGCCGGCCAGACCGATGGGACAGGTGACGCGGGCGATCTGATCTTCGGAAAAGCCGTCCTTCCTCAGGCGGCTGAAGAAGCGGGCGCGCTTGGTGGCCGAGCCGATCAGGCCGATAAAGCGCGCATCGGAGGCCAGCGCGGCTTTGGTCAGTTCGTAATCGAGCGCGTGATCGTGGGTCAGGATCAGCGTCAGGCCCGCCCCGCGGGCGGCTTCGGCACACAGGGCCTGCGCATCGCCGATGCCGACGCCTTCGGGGACATCGGTGCGGTCATCGAGCCAGTGCAGGTGGAAGGGCAGGCCCTGCAACACCCGCGCAATGGCGATGCCGACATGGCCTGCGCCGAACATCAGCACTGGCATCAACGGTTGACCTATGCATTCGGTCAGGACATTGCCCTCCGAAGGCAAAGGTCCACGCGCGGTCAAAGGCGGCGCGGCCTCGTCCGTCACGGTCCGCCTCACCCCCCCGGCGCGCAGTTCCGTCCGCAGGGTGAAGGCGGCGCGCCCGGTGGCCTCAGCGAGCCATGGCGTCTGTGCCGGATCGAGGTGCTCGATCATCACCCGCACGCGCCCGCCGCAGCACTGCCCCAGAAGCACGCCCAGCGGATAGTCCTGAATGCGCCAGGTTCCGGCGGGGTGTTTCAGCGCCAGCCGCGCCTGATCGATACACTGGAACTCAAGATTGCCGCCGCCGATCGTGCCGAAGCTCTGGCGCGCGGTGACCAGCATGCGCGTGCCCGCCTCACGCGGCGTCGAGCCTTCGACGGCCAGCACCGAAACCAGCGCCACCGGCTCTTTCGGCATGAGATCAAGGGCTTGTGCGGCCCACCTCATCGCCCGCCCTCCGTCAGCGCCTTAAGGATGCGCTCAGGCGTCGCGGGCGCATCCAGCGTGGCGCGCGGATTGCCGGTGGCGGCGGCCACCGCATGAGTCAGGGCCGAGAACACGCTGTTGGCCAGCATGAAGGGCGGCTCGCCTACGGCTTTGGACCGGTGGATGGTCGGCTCGCGGTTCTCTCCGGCGCGCCACAGCTCGATATTGAGCACCTTAGGCCGGTCGGAGGCACACGGGATCTTATAGGTCGATGGCGCGTGGCTCAGAAGCCGCCCCTTACCGTCATAGACCAGTTCTTCGAAGGTCAGCCAGCCCATGCCCTGCACAAAGGCCCCTTCGACCTGCCCCAGATCGATGGCCGGATTGATCGAGCGGCCGACATCGTGAACGATATCGGCGCGCAGCACCTTATACTCACCGGTAAAGGTGTCGATGACCACTTCCGACACCGCCGCGCCATAGGCGAAGTAGAGGAAGGGCCGCCCGGTATGGGTCTTGCGGTCGTAATGGATTTTCGGCGTGGCGTAATAGCCGGTCGACGACAGGGAAATCCGGTTGAAATGCCCAAGGCGGCAGGCTTCGGCGAAGCTTATGACCTCATCGCCCGCTCGCACATGTCCGCCTTCGAAGACGACGCTGTCGGGGCTCACACCGTTGCGCGCGCCCATCATGACGCTCAGGCGTTCGCGGATGGTGTTGGCGGCATTCCACGCCGCCCAGCCGTTGAGGTCGGTCCCCGAAGACGCCGCCGTGGCCGAGGTATTGGGCACCTTGTCCGTGCGCGTCGAGGTAATGCGTATCCTGTCGAGATCGATGCCGAACACGTCGGCGACGATCTGCGCCACCTTGATGTTCAGCCCCTGCCCCATCTCGGTGCCGCCGTGATTGAGCGCCACCGACCCGTCCGTATAGCAATGGACCAGTGCGCCCGCCTGATTGAGGAAGGTCGTGGTGAAGGAGATGCCGAACTTCACCGGCGTCAGGGCCATGCCCCGCTTCATATAAGGGTGGGTGGCATTGAAGAGCGCGATATCCGAATGCCGCGCGGCATAGTCGCTGAGTTGCATCAGGTCGGAAACGATGCGGTCGCCGACGAAATCCGTCACCGTCATCCCGTACGGGGTTATATCTGATCCCGGCCGGTAGAAGTTGGCCTGACGCACATGGGTCGGACAGCGCCCCAGATGCAGGCCGATGGCGTCCATCACCCGCTCGATGGCCAGCATACCCTGAGGGCCGCCAAAACCACGAAACGCCGTATTCGACACGGTATGGGTCTTATAGCGATGCGAAACGATCTCGACGTTTTCGAGGAAGTAGCAGTTGTCGACGTGGAACATCGCCCGGTCGTTGATCGCCGGCGACAGGTCCGCCGAACAGCCGCAGCGCGAGGCCAGTTCCATCCTCAGGGCGGTGATGCGGCCGTCCGTGTCGAAGCTCACATCGTAATCCGCCGTGAAGTCGTGCCGCTTGCCGGTGATCTGCATGTCTTCGTCACGGTCGACGCGGTATTTGGCCGGACGACCGGTCTTCGCCGCCACCAGAGCCGCCGCCGCGGCAAACAGCGAGGCCTGCGTCTCCTTGCCGCCGAACCCGCCACCCATGCGGCGCACCTCGACCGTCACATCGGCGGAATTGACGTGCAGCAGATGCGCGACGAGGTGCTGAACCTCCGACGGGTGCTGGGTCGAACAGAGGATATGCACCCCGCCCTGTTCCTGAGGCGTGGCGACGCTGATCTGACCTTCGAGGTAGAAATGGTCCTGACCGCCGATTTCCAGCGCCCCCTGAAGGCGGTTCGCCGCCTGATCCAGCACGCTCATATCGCCGCGCGACATAATCTGAGACGCTTCGATCAGGCTGTTGGCCGCCTTCGCTTCGGCAATGGTCAGTATGGCAGGCAGAGGCTCGTAATCGACGCGGCCCAGCTTCGCCGCCAGACGCGCCGCCTTCGCCGAGGTGGCGGCGACCAGAAACACCGGCTGGCCCATAAAGACCACCTCATCGACGGCCAGCATGCGGTCGTCCTTCGCCACCGGGGCGACATTGTTGTCGCCGGGAATGTCGGCGGCGGTGAAAACGGCCACCACGCCGGGCGCGGCGCGCACCGCCGCAAGGTCCATACCCAGCAGCTTGGCGTGGGCGTGCGGGCTGCGGCCAAAGGCCAGATGCAGCATACCGACCGGCTCGCTCACATCATCGGCATAAAGCGCCGTGCCCGCCACATGCAGGGGGGCGCTGTCGTGCTTGATCGACGCATGAACCTTGGGCGAGGCAGGAGCACGGGCATCAGCCATGACCGACCTCCAGCACAGTTCCGCCCTGGCCGCTATAATCGAACCAAAGCTTTTTCAGTATATTACCGGCCACAGTTAAACGATAATCAGAGGAGCCGCGCACATCGCTGAACGGGGTAAAATCAAGCGCCAGAACCTTTGCCGCCTCGGCCAGACGCTCTGGACTAAAGGCCTGCCCGGTCAGGGCGTCTTCGGCATGACGGGCGCGTTTGGGTATGCCCGCCATGCCGCCAAAGGCCAGACGGGCAAAGCTGACCACCCCGCCGGTAATGCGCAGGTGCACGGCGACGCAGACCGCCGAAATGTCGGAATCGAAGCGCTTCGACAGCTTGACGATGCGCACGAAATCGGTGGCGTCGAGCGCCGGAACAAAGACGCTTTCGACGAATTCACCGGCCTGCCGGTCCTGTTTGCCGTAGTCGAGGAAATAGTCCTCAAGCGCGATGGTGCGGCGGGTCTCCCCCCGGCGCAGGGTCAGTTCCGCGCCCAGCGCGATCAGGGCAGGCGGCGTGTCGCCGATGGGCGATCCGTTGGCGATATTGCCGCCTATGGTGCCGGAATTGCGCACCTGAGTCGCACCGATGCGGCGGACAAGCTCGCCCAGATCGGGATGCAACGCGCTCAGCGCGGCCTGAGCGTCGGAATAGCGTACCCCGGCCCCGATGGTCAGGCCCTCCGGCCCCGGCCTCAACTCTCGCATCAAATGGCCGACAAAGACCACGTCCTGAAGCACGCGGTGCTGCTTGGTGACCCACAGGCCGACATCGGTGGCCCCGGCAATCAGTCGAACATCAGGATTTTCCAGAAGGATTTCCGCCAGATCGTCGGTATTGCGCGGCACGAAAGCCCGCCGCGTCAGACCGGCCAGCGGGTCCTCATAGGTCAGGATCAGCAGGTCCTCACGACGGATCTTCGTCAGGGCCGCCATCACCGGCGCATCGTCAAAAGCCGCGCAGGGGTTATCCTCCGCCGCTTTGAGGATCGGGCCATATCCCGTACAGCGGCACAGGTTTCCGGCCAGCACATCCGCCGGATCGGCCCCCACCGTTCCACAGGCACCCATCGACCGCCCGACCAGCGACATGACGATGCCGGGCGTGCAGAAACCGCACTGCGATCCATGGAGTTCAATCATTGATTTTTGAACCGGATGCCCCCCCCTGAGGCTTTCGACCGTCATCAGCGCACAGCCGTCCAGCATGGGCATGAACAGGATGCAGGCATTGACCGCGCGCCAGTTTAAGCCCTCGTCACCAAGCTCGCCAACCAGCACGGTACACGCCCCGCAGTCGCCTTCGGCGCAGCCTTCCTTCGTGCCGGTGCGCTGGGCGCGATACCGCAGCCAGTCGAGCACCGTCATCGTCGGATCGACGTCCGACAGGGTGACGACCTCACCGTCGAGATAGAAACGGAGCTTATCGGGCATGATGTACCTCCCCCTCGCCCCTATGGGGAGAGGGTCGGGGTGAGGGGGTAAAACCTCCGCGCGTGACGTTCCCCCTCACCCGGTCCTTCGGACCACCCTCTCCCCACAGGGGCGAGGGACATGGACAACACTCCCCATCAGCTCCCCCGATAGGTCGAATAGCCGTAAGGGCTGACCAGCAGAGGCACGTGATAATGACTTTCGCCATCCATACCGAAATCGATCCCGACGCGATCGAGGAAAGGCGGTTCGGGCAGGACGACGCCCCGACCGCGGAAATAGTCGGCCACATCGAACTCCAGCCGGTAGCGTCCGGCCTCCAGCACCAGATCGCGCAGTTCCGCACAGCGGCCATCGGCATCGGTCGCCCCGGCATAGAGGACCTCGCGCCCCCGCATCAGGTGCAGGCCTATGCCCTTTGCGGGCTGGCCGTGGGCGGTGTCGAGAACGTGGGTGGACAGGCTCATCAAGGCCTCCATTCGCCGGTAAATTCCGGCTCGTCGTACGAAAAATAAGCGTCGAGACAGGCTTCGCGCCCGTCCAGAAACAACTGATCGGCCACCGCCCCGGCCAGCTTCGGCAGGGCGTATTTCAGCCCCGACAGGGCCGAAGCCGACAGGCCGAAATTGATCAGGGCCGAATAATTAAAGGCAAACAGACCATGCAGACTCGTTGCCGCCGCCGCATCGCGCCCTTTGAAGGCAAAGCCTGCGCTCAGGTAGGGATGGGCGTCAAGCAGGCTGTTCTTCACATTTGCAGGCGCGTCATAAACGTCCGCCCACCGCATAATCCCCGCCTCAAGCCGCCCAAGCTCAGGCCGCAACGCCGGATCGGTGACAAGACCGGTCGAAATGATCAGGAAATCAAAGCCATGCTCACCGTGCGGCGTGGTAACGACCGCCTTACCCCCCTCTTCGCGCACCGCCTGCCAGGGGGCGCCTGTATGCAGATGAAAGCCCTCATGCGCCGCCGCGCGGCTGAAGGTGTCGTTGGTCGGCGGCTGATTGAAGCGGAAGAAATGCGCCATGGCGGCGTATTTGTCGGCGTCGGGCAGGCTGGCGAAACGCGGAATCAGGCCCGATGCCTCCATGTGGCGGATCGGGTTGATGCGCGGCAGGCTGTGGCGACGCACGAAGACGTGCGCCTCAGCCGCCCCGGCCTCAAGAATATGATGAGCGTTGTCGAAGGCCGACGCCCCGCCCCCCAGTATGCCGACGCGCCTGCCCTTCAGCGCCTCGATATCGATGGCTTCGGAGGTGTGGGCATAGAGGTGCCGCGGCAGGCTGCGGATCATTTCCGGCGTGTGCCATTCGCCGCCACCCTGAATCCCGGTGGCCAGCACGACCTTGCGCGCCAGATAGGCTCCGGCCGCCGTCTGCAGACGGAACAGACCGTCCAATGGTTCTATATCGGTGACGCGCGCCTCATTGACCACGGGCAGGTCGAGCACCTTGCGATACCAGCGCAGATACGCCATCCAGTCGCCGCGCGGGATCTTGTCGACCTTCGCCCAGCCTTCCGGCCCATGCTGCGCTTCCCAGAAGGCACGGAAGGTCAGAGACGGCACGCCCTGATCGATCGAGGTGATCGTCTTGGGTGTGCGCAGAGTCACCATGCGGGCATAGGTTTCCCATGGCCCTTCAAAGCCTTGCGGGCTGTCGTCGAGAATGAGGAGGTTGTTGATCCGCTCGCGCTTCAGCGCAAAGGCCGCCCCCAGACCCGACTGACCGCCGCCGACGATCACCACGTCATAGACATGGCCTTCGGCATGCGAAACCGGCCTCAGCCAGTCTGCGCCGGGATAGTTCAGGCAGTCGAGATCGTGGCGGACGCGGACATTGTGGACGTCGATACTCATGCGCTCACCACATCTTTCAGGCGCAGCCAGACGATCCGGCCCACCTCGGACAGGGCCGTGGCAAATTCGGCCTCGGCGTCATTGGCCAGCCGCGTCTGCATGGCCTCAAGGATACCAACCTTCCCCCCGGCCAGTCGCACGCATATAATGAACGGAAAGCCGAACCGCGCCTCATAGGCCGTGTTCAGTTCGTGGAAACGCGCAAACTCGGCCTCAGTGAGCGCATTCAGCCCCGCCGAAGCCTGCTCGGACGCCGACTCCTTCGTCAGGCCTGCCTTCACCTGCGCCTTGTCGGCCAGCTTGGGGTGGGCGCGCAACAGGGCCAGTTGTGCTTCGGGACCGGCGTGCGCCACCACCTTCATGAAGCCCGCATGCAGGGCTTCAAGGTCTTTGAAAGGTCTCAGGGTTTCCGCCTGAGCGACGATCCACGGACTGTGCTCGAACAGCAGGCCGAAACGCTCGATAAAGGCTTTGCGATTTAAGCTGTTGAAATCGCTCACGACGTACTCCCCTCGATCGACACATGCGCCGAGACGACCTTCCAGCCGTCCGGGAACTTAACCCAGGACTGCGATTGCCGCCCGCGCTTCGCTTTTTCTTGCCCTACCGCTTCGCTGCCTGAGGGCGGGCTTTCTCGGAAAAACTCGGCATTGGCCGTGGCGAAGGTCTCGCCGTAGACGGTGATCTCCACCCGCCCCAGACGGCGTTGCGGCGACCCGCCCCGGCCTTTGCGGAATTCGCGGATTTCCTCGATACCGTAAAGCACTTCGCCCACGCCGTAACGCACCGTCTCCGGCGCGTCGCGGAACAGGCGGTCCATGGCCGGGATGTCGTCGGTCATCAGCGCCGCCTCATAGGCGTAAAAGGCCTCGCTCACCTCTTTCAGCAGGACAGGATCGTTAATCTGCATGACAACCTCCGTTGTGGGGATGCACCTTCAGCCAGTGGTTGGCGATATCGATGCGGCGGGCCACCCAGACCTTATCGTGCGCCATCACATGATCGAGGAAGCGCGCCAGGGCGGCGGCCCGCGCGGGCTTACCGACGATGCGGCCATGCAGACCCACGGACATCATGCGGCTACCTTCGGCATAGAGCTGATCGAAGGTGTCCCTCAGATAGCGGAAATAGGCCTCACCTTCCGCAAAGCCGTTATAGGCCACGAACTTCATGTCGTTGACATCCAGCGTATAGGGCACGATCAGCTGCGCCGACCCGTCGGGCTTTCGCCCGAACCGCGTATCGTAATAGGGCAGGTCGTCGGCGTAGGAATCGGCGTCGTAGACAAAGCCCCCCTCCTCGACCACCAGCCGTGCTGTGTTGGGCGAGGTGCGCCCCTGATACCAGCCCAGCGGCCGCGCGCCGGTCAACTTCGTGTGCAGGTCGATGGCCTTATGGATGTGCTCGCGCTCGATCTCTTCGGGCAGGTACTGGTAATCGATCCAGCGATAGCCGTGGGTGGCGATCTCCCAGTCGGCCTTCAGCATGGCCTCGACGGCTTGCGGGTTCATCTCCATGGCGCTGGCCACGCCGTAGACGGTCACCGGCAGGCCGCGTTCGGTGAACAGGCGGTGGAGCCGCCAGAACCCGGCGCGCGATCCGTACTCATAAAGGCTTTCCATGGCCATGGCGCGCGCACCCACATGGCTTTGCGCCCCGACCATTTCCGACAGAAAGGCTTCGGAACCCTTGTCGCCATTAAGGACGCTGTTCTCCCCGCCCTCTTCGTAATTGATGACGAACTGCACGGCGATACGCGCGCCTTGCGGCCATTGCGCGTCCGGCGGTGTCTGGCCATAGCCGATCAGGTCACGCATGATCATGGCCACCCCTTTCATCCCCTCTCCCCCACGGGGAGAGGGTTAGGGTGAGGGGGTGAATCCCGACACCTGAAAGCCCCCTCATCCGGCGCTTCGCGCCACCTTCTCCCCATAGGGGCGAAGGAAGAACCCTTTCGCTCCTCATCCCCAGACCTCCCGCGCCGCAGGCACCGCCGCACCGGCCTTGACCGCAGCGCCTTCGGCGATCAGACAGGCCTCCAGCGCGCTCAACGTGATCAGCACCTTATGTTTCATGGCGTTATAACCCATGGCCCCGATGCGCCAGATTTTGCCCTGCAATGGCCCGAAGGCCGTGCCGATCTCGATTTCGAAATCCTCGCGCATGCGCTGGCGTACCCGTTCGCTGTCGACCCCTGCGGGGATGTAGACCCCCGTCACATTGGCCATGCGGTATTGATCGTCACCATAGACAGTCAGGCCCATGGCGCGCAGACCCGCCGCCATCGACGCCCCGGCTTTCGCATGGCGGGCAAAGCGCACCTCAAGTCCTTCCTGAAGCGCCACACGGGCGCATTCGCGCGCGCCATAGAGCATGGTGGTGG
>JASGGL010000087.1:0-12348 GCA_047605065.1 Asticcacaulis sp. | reverse complement strand
CTGCCCCTCTATGCCTATCTGATGATCGGGGTGCTGTTCTTTTGCCTGTCTCAGCCCTTTGTCTCGGTGATCCGCGGCAATAACCTGCTTAAGGCTCAGTTCTATACGTCGCTGGTTTCCGCCATTCTGGCGGTCGGACTGGTTGTGGCGCTGGTGCCGGTGTTCGGCATAGAGGGCGCGGCGATGGCGATTGCCCTGACCGAGATCGTCGCCTGCGCCATTACGGCGTGGGCGGCCTGCCGCTTTTTGAGCGGAGTCTCATTGTCGCTCAGCGCGTCGGAACTGATCGCGGCCTTTGTCAATGCCGGGCTGTGTTCGCTGATATCGCTGCTCAATGCCTACGCGGTGCTCAATGCGCCTCTGGCGGCGCTGGCCATCATCGGACTGTGCCTCGTCAACGGGGTGCTTCTGTTTCGGACGCACCGGTCGGTCCTGAGCTCGCTTCTGGCACGGGTTAGAGGGGTATTGGTCCGCAGTTGAGTCGGAGTGTTTTGATCTTTTTGTTTGTATTCATTACGTAAAGGCCTTCGGCAGAGATGAGGATACTCTACATCGGCACTTCGGGCGGTACGTGCGCCTTACGGGCGGCGGCGCTTGAACGACTGGGGCATACGGTGACGCGTGTGGACCCGGTGGCGGCGCTGTCGCGTCTGCCTTTGCGGGGGCCGTGGCTGTGGAAGCTGGGCGGGCCGGGGTTCGATATGCTGGTGGCGGCCTATCTCAAGCGGACGGTTCTGGCGGATCATTGGGATATTGCCTGGGTCGATTGCGGGGATCTGATCGGGCCGTCGGCTTTGTCTGTACTGAAAAAAGTAAGCCGCCGGTCTCTGCTGCTTAATCAGGACAACCCTTTTGTCGCCCGCGATGGCCGGCGTTGGGCCTTGTTGCACAGGGCGCTTTCCTCCTACGACCTTTACGCCACGCCGCGGCAGTCCAATGTGGCTCCGGCCCTGTCGGCAGGCGTAAAATCGGTTGTCCGCATCTGGTTCAGCGCCGATGAGGTTCAGCACAGGCCGGTGAGCCTGAGCGAAGAGGACCATCAGGCCTATGGCTCGGACGTAGCCTTTATAGGTACGTGGATGCCGGGGCGGGACGATTTCGCCCTGACCCTGATCGAAAATGGCGTCCCGCTGAGCATTTTCGGCCCGCGCTGGGACAAGTCACCGGGTTATGAACGGCTCAAAGGACATATACGTTCGGCGGGTCTGTCGCAGCCGGAATACGTCAAGGCCGTGCAGTCGGCGCGCATCTGTATCGGGCTGCTGTCCGAGGGCAATGAGGATCTGCACACCACGCGTTCGATGGAGATTCCGGCGCTGGGCAGCGTCTTGTGTGCGCAACGCACTCCGGATCACACAGCGCTTTACGAAGAGGGTCGCGAAGCCGTCTTCTGGGAGACGCCTCAGGAATGTGCCGAGGTGTGCAAGGCCTTGCTGGCGGACCCGGAGCGGTTGGCGGCGGTGGCGCGCGCGGGGCAGGCCCGCGTCAAGGCCAATGGCAGCTTCAATGAACCGACGCTCAGGCGCGTTCTCGAGACGCTGGAGGGGGTGTGATGCGCGGAAATGACACGAAAACTGGAGGCGCATCGTGAGCCGGATTCTCTTCATCGCGCTGGCGACCTATAACCGTGTAGGCGGGCTTCAGAACTTCAACCGCCGTCTGATCCGTAATCTGGACGGACTGGTGGCCGAGGGAAGTCTGTCTTCGTGCCGGGTGCACATCATGGATGACACGGCGGCCGACCTGCCGCAGATGAGTCATGCCAACGTGACGGGGTTCGGCCGTAACCGGCTGAAATTCATCACCGAAAGTCTTTCGGCGGTGCGTACCTGCGATCAGCTTATCGTCGGTCACGTCAATCTGGTGCCGGTGGCCTGTCTGCTCAAGGCGCTGAAGCCCTCCTTAAAGATTACCTTGTTCGTGCACGGCGATGAGGTGTGGAACGACGTCCTGCGTCAGAAGCACGTTTATGAGCCGTGGCTTCTGAAGGCGGTGGATCGCGTCGCTTCGGTCAGCGCTTACACGGCGGACGTCATGAGCCGCGAATACGGTGTGCCGCGCGCGCGTTTCGTCATCTATCCAAATGTGGTCGACGATTTCGCCGATCCGCCCCAGCGTCCGCTCGATACGGCAACGGTGCTGTGCGTGACGCGTATCGGTCCGGGCGATCGGCGCAAGAATGTCGACCGTCTGATCGAGGCGATGGGCGTACTGGCGCAACGCGGTCGTCCCGGGCGTCTGGTCGTCGTGGGTGGCGGGGCTTTACGCGAAGAGTACGAAGCGCTGGCGGCGGCAAAGGGTATTGCCGATCGCGTCGAATTCACCGGGCGGATCAGCGACGAAGAGCTAAACCAGAGATACGCCGGGGCGGACCTGTTCGCCTTGCCGTCTTCCAAGGAAGGGTTCGGCATCGTCTATCTCGAAGCCTGGAGCCACGGCCTGCCGGTCATTTGTAGCTGCCGGGGAGCGCCGCATGAGATCGTCAGTGACGGCGTCGATGGTTTCGTGGTCGATGAAACCGATGTCGACACCTTTGCGGATCGCATCGACGCTATTCTGTCCGACCCTGAACGTGCGGCCCGTATGGGGCGTGCCGGACTGACCAAGGTGCGTGAAAATTATCTGAACGGCAGGGTTTACGAGGGCCTGCGTCAGCTTCTGGTGGAGGCAAGATGAAACTGTTGCATGTCATCGCATCGGTCAATCCGGCCGATGGGGGGCCGATCGAAGGCCTGAGGAAGCAGCACACGGTCACGGCCGGGGAGGTCGAGCGCGAGATCGTCAGCATGGACGCGCCCGACGCGCCCTATCTCGCCGGGTTTCCGATGAAGGTTTATGCGATGGGGCAACGCCGTCCGCCCTATCTGCCCTATAGCATCTCGCCTGATATGGTGCCGTGGCTTAGGGCCAATGCCGGCAAGTATGACGCCGTGATCGTGCATGGCCTGTGGAACTATGCCGTCCGCGCCGCCGCGCGGGTGCTGCCGGGGTCGGGCGTGCCCTATTTCGTGTTCACGCACGGCATGATGGACCCATGGTTTCGTAAGGCCTATCCGCTCAAACACGCCGCCAAGCAGATGTTCTGGCTGACCAGCGAGGGGCCTCTGATGGCCGGTGCCCGTTCGGTCTTCTTCACCAGCGAGGAAGAAAAGTTGCTCGCCCGCGGGGTATTTTTCGGCCACCCCTATAAGGAGACGGTCGTCAAATACGGCACGGCCGCTCCGCCGGAGCATACACAGGCTCAGGCGGAGGCTTTTGCCGCCTGCGTACCGGCTCTGGGCGATCGACCCTATCTGCTTTTCCTCAGCCGCATTCACCCCAAAAAGGGCTGTGATCTTCTGATCGAGGCCTTTGCCGCTATTGCGGACAAGCGCCCGGAACTCGATGTCGTCATTGCCGGGACCGATCAGGTCGGCTGGCAGGCCGAACTTCAGGCACAGGCGGCCCGGCTGGGGTTGTCGCAGCGAGTGCATTTCAGCGGTCCCTTGTTTGGGGACGCCAAATGGGGCGCGATGCACGGGGCGGAGGCTTTCGTCCTGCCGTCGCATCAGGAAAATTTCGGGATCGCCGTTGCCGAGGCGCTGGCCTGCGCGCGGCCCGTCCTGATCAGCAATCAGGTCAATATCTGGCGTGAAATCGAAGCCGATGGCGCAGGCCTTGTCGCGCCGGACACGGTCGAAGGCGTTTCGTCCCTGCTGGAACGCTGGGGCACAGCCGATGCGGCTACCCGTCAGGCCATGTCCGTAGCCGCCCTGAACTGTTTCAGGGGCCGTTTCGACATCAACATCACCGCCCGGCACGTACGCGATACGGTGTCGTCCTTTCTGCGCGCCCGAGCATAACCGGTTACAGGGATCAGCTCATGTCGGTACTTGATTACAAAACGACCAATCCGCGGGAAGGCGGGGCCAGCTTTTCGCTGAGCAACCGTCTGTCTCGTCTGGTCTGGAATATCTGCTGGCTCGTGCTGGCGTCGTGGACGCCGCCGTTCGCCCATCCGTGGCGACGGTTCCTGCTTCGATCTTTTGGAGCGAAAATACAGGGGAAGAGCGATGTCCGGGGCAGCGCGCGCGTATGGTATCCGGGTTATCTGGTCATGGGCGACAATTCAATCATTGCCGACCGGGTGATCTGCTACAACATGGCTCTGATCACCATAGGTGACTACACCGTGATTTCTCAGGGGGCACATCTGTGCGCGGGCAGTCACGATATTGTCGACCCGCATTTTCAGCTGATCGCCCGCCCGATTCATATCGGCAAGGAGTGCTGGGTCGCCGCCGAAGCCTTTGTCGGGCCGGGCGTGACCATGGGGGAAGGCGCGGTTCTGGGCGCGCGAGGGGTGGCCTTCCGCGATATGGATGCCAATGGTGTCTATGCGGGTAATCCCGCCAAGAAAATCAAAGACAGACGCTAAATGAGAAAAGTATTGAGATGAAAATACTTCATTTGACACCAACCTATGCGCCTGCGATCGGAGGCATAGAGACGGTTGTCGCCAATCTGATCAGCGAGAGTGCCCGGCACGGTATACAAGCCGATGTTATGCATGTGGCGCCTGACCTTAGCGATGAGGATGTGCAGACCCCTGATGGGCATATTGTTTTCCGCCGCAGACTTTGGCCCAATCGGTTTATCGGCTTTTTCAAAGGCCTTAAGGGTATTGCGGAAGGGTATGACCTGCTGCATGTGCATGACCCTCAAATCTCGGCTCTGACTTTGAATGTTATCGCCAGTCGCCTCAGGCTTCCTGTGATTCTAAGCACGCATGGCGGATTTTTCCACACGGGGAGCCGTGGTTTTGCGAAACAGTTGCACTGGAAAATATTCGCCCCTGTCTTGCTAAAGCGATATGATGAGGTGCTGGCTTCAAGCCTAAATGATGCGAAAATCTTTAGTGAAATCTACCCCAGTATAGGTTTGGCGGCCAATGGGGTAGATGTGAACCGTTTCGAGGCAATACCGTTAGACAGAGAGCGTACAGAGAGAAGGTGGATTTACTGGGGAAGGCTTTCTGTAAACAAAAGACTGAATTATATAGTGGATCTTATTTATTCGCTTCGACGTGAAAATGCGCGTATAAAACTAACGATAGCCGGTCCTGATTTCGACAATATTTCCGAAGAATTGCAGAGTGCCGTTACTGCCAAAGACCTCAGCGATCAAATCGAAATTCGTGGCAAAATGTCTGAAGCGGAATTGGAAGCGAATGCCGCGGCTAACGGCATTTACGTGACCGCCAGTGCGCATGAAGGTTTTGGTTTAACCATTATCGAAGCGATGGCGGCAGGTTTGGTTGTTGTCTGTACAAATATTGCACCATTGAACCAGTTCGTACGTCATGGCCACAACGGTTTTTTATTGAACTACGATGGCAGTGAAGAAGATGAGGCTGCGATCCGTGACATAGCGCAGCTGGATGCCTCATCATACGCGGTTATGTCTGACAACGCGCGCGTTACAGCCAGAGAATATAGCTGGCAAACCGCATATATCCCTTTTCTGGAATCTTATAAACGCCTTGTTGAGGCCGAGCGGAATACTGCCGATGTCTGATATTGCCGTCATTATACTGACCCATAACGAAGCGCATCATATTGCCCGCGCGCTGGAGTCGCTGAGACCCGTCGCTAAAGAGGTCTTTGTCATCGATTCCGGTTCGACCGATGGCACGGCTGAGATCGCGCGTGAGATGGGCGCCGTCGTGCTCACTAACCCATGGGTCAACTACGCGGCTCAGTTTCAGTGGGGGCTCGACAATGCGCCGGTGACGGCAGACTGGATCATGCGCTGGGACGCCGATGAGGTCATGGAGCCTGAATTGGCGCAGAACCTTCTGAAGGTCATGCCGGGGCTGGAACCCGACGTTACCGGCCTTAAGATGCACCGCCGCCATATCTTCATGGGGCGTTTTATCCGCCATGGCGGGCGTTATCCGCTGACCCTGCTGCGCATCTGGCGCAAGGGTGTGGGGCGTATCGAAAACCGCTGGATGGACGAACATATCGTCCTCAGCCACGGCCGTACCCTTGTCGTCGAAGGGGACTTTTCCGATATCAATCTGGGGGATCTCGGCTTTTTCACCGACAAGCACAACAAATACGCCACGCGCGAAGCCGTCGACGTGCTCAATCAGCGCTATGACCTGTTCGGGCGTGATGAGGCGTTCGAGGATCAGGAGACGGATCAGGCCAAGCGTAAGCGCGGTCTGAAGGAGAACTTCTATAACCGCCTGCCGTTCGGCGTCGGGCCGATCGGATATTTCCTTTATCGCTATATCTTTCAGCTCGGCTTTCTCGACGGCAAGGAAGGCGCGATTTATCACGGGCTTCAGGGGCTCTGGTATCGCTTTCTGGTCGACGCAAAGGTGCTGGAGTTCGATCGCGTGCTGAAACCTCTGCCGACGCGGGAGGCGCGTCTGGAAACGCTGAAGGCGCTAACCGGGCTTAAGCTCTAGACGGCCTTCGGGTAAATGCTGCAAATGGATATTCGGATGGCATCGTGTCTGTATGTAGTATAGAAATTTATTTTCATAGTATATTTATGTAATGTATTTTTTCATTGCATATTGACGAGTGAGTTGCGTTTACGCCGGTTTTTGATTCTGCGGTGCGGGTGGTTTTGGTGACCCGCGTGAAAAATGGATGATGAGTCAGCTCGATGCTTGCAAAAATGCGTTACCCAGCTCTGGACTCTTTGCGTGGCCTGGCAGCGCTTGCTGTCGTGTTCCATCATATCGCATTAAACTGGCCGGCCGGTAGTAATACGGTTTTACCCAGGCCCGTTGCTTACGCTCTTCAGGGTGTCGGTCATCCAAGCGTCGTGCTGTTTTTCGTCTTAAGTGGGTTTGTTCTCTTTTTAGGATATGGTGCGCGGCGGGATTTAAATTGGAAAGCGTTTTTCGTTTCCAGACTATTCAGGCTGTATCCGGCCTATCTGTTTGCTGTGCTCATTTCATTTTTATGCATTGTTTTTCAAGGTGATTTCACCAAATTTACATTTGATTTTGCTTCCTTATCTCGCGTGGTTACGCTTTTATTTGTTAACAAATCTGACGTTTCGTGGAATCCTGTAATCTGGAGCTTGGTTTATGAAGCCAGATTTTCTTTAATTTTCCCACTTATCTGTTATTGGATCGCGCGCTCGCGGTCGCCAATATTGCCCACCTTATTGATTTTATTATGTTCCGCCTTGTGTGATTTTGCGTTAAAAGCGTTCGGTTTGGTGCCGGACTATCTGTTAACGGATAATATTTTATATAATTTCTTGATTACGGTCTTGTACATGGGAGTTTTTGCGCCGGGCATGTACTCGGCAGGGCTAATTACAAAAAATTCGTCAAACTTTACTATGAATGTCTATTGGCAAGTTGCGATATTTGCTTTTGCTTTGGCGTTGTTAATCGCGCGGCCGTTCTTTAAATCGGACATCGTGATGGCCGTTCCTTTGGCGTTGATATTATTGATAATTGTAAAAAATTCTTATTTTTCAAATATTTTGGAGCATGCTTCCTTTAGGTGGTTGGGTAAAATTTCCTATAGCTTATATTTGATTCACTTCCCGGTTATTATTTGCGTGCCGGTTGTTCTGAAATCCCTTTTTAATGTGAACAATGGCTTTATTTCTATGCCGGTTACCTTCTGTATTTCAATTCTTTTGGCGGAAATTTCTCAGCGGTTTGTTGAGGCGCCATGTATTGAGATCGGAAGATATTTAAGTGGGATTGTCTCTGGACGATCCCGAGTCGGTCAACAGGCATCCAAAGCGGAGCCACTTTAGGTTTGGTTGCCGCCTCTATCAGAAGCCCGGCGTCTTAAGCGCCGGAGGACGCGAACGCCAACACGGAAGCATGACTCTTGCGGGTGTTCACCTCACGCATTCATAATGAATGCACCTTCACTTTCCGTGCGATGCACTCTATCAGAGGGGGCGAAAGGTGGTTTTCATGCGTATCCTGCTGACCAATGATGACGGCGTCGACGCCTATGGCCTCAAGGTGTTGCGTGAGATCGCTGAGCAGCTTTCAGACGATGTCTGGGTCTGCGCCCCGCTCTATGAGCAGTCGGGCAAGGGCCGGGGGATTACGCTGCACGATCCGTTGCGCGCGCACCGTCTGGGTGAGAAGACCTTTGCCGTGACCGGCACCCCCACCGATTGCGTTCAGATCGCCGTCAACGACCTGATGCCTGAGCCGCCCGATCTGGTGCTGTCGGGGGTCAATCGCGGCTTCAACCTGGCGCAGGACGTGACGCTGTCGGGGACGGTGGCGGGCGCGCTTCAGGGGATGAGCCTCGGCATCCCGTCGATTGCCCTGTCGCAGTGTCTCGATTTCGATATCGATGTCGAGGCGCAATGGGAGGCGGCGCGGCATCACGGCGCGCCGGTCGTCTCGGCGCTTTTGTCAAAAGGCTGGCAGAAGAATTTGATCTTCAACATCAATTTCCCGGATTGCGATGATGAATCCGTCACCGGCGTCGAGATGACGAAACAGGGGTTCCGTGACCTGCACGACCTGCATGCGGTCAAGCGCGTCGATCCGCGCGGGCGGCCCTATTACTGGCTCGATTTTCATGGCCATGTCTGCGAACTGGTCGATGGCACCGACCTCAAGGCGGTGGCGGAAAACCGTATTTCGGTGACGCCGCTGCATCTGGACCTGACCCATTACGACACCCTCAGCGCCTATAGGGGTGTCTTCGGTGGCGCGGTGCCTAAGACGGTGCATAAGGTCGCTTTGGGGCACGATGAGACGCTGGAGGCCGGACGATGAGCGAAGACGAAGCCGTGCCGCAAAGCCGTATCGAGCGGCTGATCGAGGGACTGAAGGCGCAGGGGATTGTCGACGAAAAACTCCTGCACGCCATGGAATACACGCCGCGCGACCTGTTCGTGCCGGAACTGTTCCTCGATCGTTCGTGGGAAGATTCCGCCATTCCTATCGCTGCGGGACAGACCATCTCCCAGCCCTATATCGTCGCCCTGATGACGCAGGCGCTCAAGCTGGAGGGGCGGCATCGCGTGCTCGAAATCGGCACCGGGTCAGGCTATCAGACGGCGATCCTGTCGCGGCTGTGCAGGTATGTTTATACCATTGAACGCTATCGTTCCCTGATGCTGGAGGCGGAAATCCGCCACAAGCGCCTGATGATGGAAAACATCATCTATCGCTTTGCCGACGGCTGGGACGGCTGGCCGGAGCAGGCGCCGTTCGACCGCATACTGGTTACCGCCGCCCTGCCGGACGAGCCCCTGCCGCTGCTGTCGCAGCTTAAGGTCAAGGGGATCATGGTCGCCCCTCAGGGCCGCGGTTCGGTGCAACGCCTGCTGCGCTATACCCGCACGCCGGATGCGGCCTCCGGGCCTCAGTACGAGGTTGAGGATCTGGGCGAGGTACGTTTCGTGCCGCTGATCGAGGGTGTGGCGGGAGAGGCCTGAGTTTATCGGGCCTGAGTTCATTTGGCCTGAGTTCGACCATAGGGCGAAATCTGTTGATAAGGTTGTGGGCCTTTGTTAACCTCTCTGAAAAGGGGAGGGTGGGGCCTTGCGTATCAAATCCGGTATTCTGACGACGTATCTGGCGGCCTGCGTGGCCTTTGGGGCGGCCCTGTGTCTGGCTTCGCCGGCCATGGCGGCTAGCGCCGAAGAGCGGAAGGTGGAGATTACCCGCGCGCTCGAAGGCATCAATTCGCCCGATCCGGCAACGCGTCTGGCGACGCTGGAAGACGTCGCCGCCAGCAAGGACAGCAATCTGAGGCGGCTGGTGCTGACGACGGCCTTCGCCAGTTCCGATGAGACGTTGCGCGGGGTCGCGCTGAACGTGGCCATGCGCTACACGCGCTCGTTCGTGGTGTCCTTTCGGGAGTTGAACAAAAAATCGCCTTCGGCCCTGTTTCAGAGCACCAACGGACAGTTCGATGTCTATGTTCAGGGCTTTGACGCTGACAGCGGCGGCTTTCTGGTTTATAACAACTTTTCCGCCAAAGAGGATAACCGCTATGTGGCCGGGCCGGGGACGGTCGCCGGAGACCGTCTGAGCGCCAATGTCAACATGGCCTTTGCCGGGTCGCTAAACTGTATGATTGTGGCGCGCCTCAATAAAGGCACCGCCTTGCTGACCGGTACTATGGCCTGCGGCAACAGCAATCAAGGTACAGAATACGCCGTTGAAATCCAGATACTGAGATAGGGCGTCCGGGAGTCGACATGAAGCGGGTGCTGCACATCATAGCGGGGATCGGAGCCGCCATCGGGTTGGGCCTGATCGCCTTGCCTGTGTGCGCGCAAACCGCCATCCCGGCGGAGGTGCGCGAAGGCTTTTCGGAGCAGGCCCCCGTGTCCGGGGCTCTGGTGGCGGGGGTGACGCTGGGGGCGGCCGCGGGGACGGCCGATCCGTCGCGCATCGAACTGCCGCTGCGAAACGTAAAATCCGGCACCCGCGTGTGCCTGTCTTCGCGCACGCGTGACGGGCAGTACTGGGGGCTGGCGCAACTGACGGTGCCTCAGGAAGCCCCGCGCCGCGCCGGCCTGAGCCCGCGTCCGGCATGGCGTTTCCTGCCGCAGTTGTCGCGTTATCCGTCAACCGATTTCGCCGCCATGGCGCGCGTGGGACCGGATTGCGATATCGATCCGTCCGCCGCCTATCTGCCCGTTTCGCTGGGGGCGGACTGGACGACCCTGACGCTCAGCCTCAATGATCAGCGCGCCATCCGGCTGGATGCCTATATCGAGTTTCAGGGGCAGAGCCTGAAAGGGCAATGCACACCCGCCGGTGACGGGGTGCGCGCGGTGGCCTTCAATATGGTCTGCCGGTTCGACCTGAGCCGGGTGAGCGCCGGTGTGCCGGAAGTGACGGTTCTTCTGGATCGCAAGCTGCGCACCGGACCGCGTCAGGATCGCATCAGGATCGTGATGCCATGAACGGATTGGCTATAAGCGGGCGGAACCGGAAAAAGCCCGGTCGGAAAAAGAGCGGTCAGTCCGGGTTGCCCGGCTGGGTCTCGACCCTGCTGATCTGTCTGGTGCCGGTGGCGCTGATTGTCGTCTTCCTCGCCGGACTGCCCGCGCCGGTGACCATGATGTCGGCCAGCCTGCGGGCCGAAACCGTACAGATGGTGGTGAACACGCCGGACGAAGGTGCTTTCAGCCTGCCCATGGTGCGCATCGGCGAAGACGCGACGTGCCGTCATGCGGTCGTGGTGAGGCCGGGTGTCGGCGCGGTGGTGACCTATACGCGCGAAATGGGGCAATCGCTGGTGATCGGCGTCACCGGACCGGCGTCGTGGGATGATGGCGAGCGGCTTCTGGGGCGTCAGGGGGATGGTGAGGTCAGCTATTTCACCGTGTCCGCCGATTGCGGCTGGGCCGGTACGCTGCGTCTGCCTGTTGCGGGGCAGCTCAGTGTCGGCACGCTGACCGCCGGGGCCGATGCGCAGACCCGGTCCATGCCCCTGCTGGCCGGGGAGATGCACGTCTATGGCCGCAGCATCGACTCCCTGTTCTGGGGGACTGTGCCGGTAAAGGGGTTCGAAGGCCTGACGCCGCTGGAGGCCGGGCGGCTGTATCTGGCCTATGATCAACCCTTGCCGCCGGGCTCCAGGCTGGGGCGCGCCTTTCTCGCCACGCCGGGCGGGTCGACTCAGACCGCCCGCTGGTGGGGTTTTGTGGACGTCGATATGACCGCCGGAGGCGCCAATGAGCGCGGTATGCTGATCGAGGCGGCGACCAATGCGACGGCTCTGGAGCTTTATGCCCCGACGCCCAGACCCGATACGCAAAAGCCCGATCAGGGCCGTCCGGACAGTCTGGAACCCGACCGGATTTCCCTGAGTCTGGGGGCGCGGCTTGCCGGTGACCCCAATGTCAGGTGGTGTCTGGCTGTGCTCGGCGCGCTGGCGCTGATTATCGGTCTGGGTCTGCAATTCCAGCAGGCAGGCGGTGCCACGGACCGTAAACCCGGAGCGCCGCAATGAAGCGTCTGATACTGGCGGTGACGGCCTTCCTGAGCTTTGCCGGGCCTGTCCATAGCGATCCTGTGCACGTTCTGGCGGGGCAGCAGGAAGGGCAGGGCTGGGCCTTTGTCGATGCCTCCGGATGCTGGGCCGTCACCCCGCGGCATGTCGTGGGGACGAACAAGGGGGTGATCGTCACTGGCGCTGCCGGTCGTGTGGCACAGGCGGACCGGATCGTGTTCCCGTCTACGCCGGGGCTCGATATGGCTTTTCTTCACCTTGTCGGTGATCTGGCGAAGGCGTGTCCGGCTTCGGGGCTTGGCGACACGGATCAAACCCCGGTGTTGCGTCGTATACTGGCCCAGAAGGGCGAACTGCTGGCCCTGCGCCAGCTTCCGCG
>JASGGL010000086.1:0-12746 GCA_047605065.1 Asticcacaulis sp. | reverse complement strand
CGGGGATATCGACCGTGGCGTATTCCATGCCGCCCTGCACCGCGCCATAGGCGGCAAAATGCTTGAGACAGGACAGGAGGCTGCGCTCGTCCTTGAGGCCGTTCGCACCCTGAAAACCCTTGACGCGCGCCACGGCCAGCGCGTTACCGAGGCAGGGATCTTCGCCCGAACCTTCGACGACACGCCCCCAGCGCTGATCGCGGGCGATATCGACCATGGGCGCGAACGTCCAGTGCAGGCCGACCGCCGTAGCCTCCAGCGCCGCCGCGCGCGCCGTGCGATAGGCAAGGTCCGGATCGAAGGACGCGGCCTCACCCAGCGGTACCGGGAAGGTGGTGCGCAGGCCGTGGATGATATCCGCCGCAAAGATCAGCGGAATCTTGTGCGGCGATTCTTCGACAGCGACCTTTTGCAGCTCGCGGGCACCCGCCACGCCGATCCCGTTGAACAGGCCGGTGATTTCGCCGCGCCGGATGCGCGCCTTCACCTCGTCCTTGGTCTGGGCGATCGCTGCCGGATTGACATTGCCGAAGTCCGGGCGCGTCAGGTCGGCGTAGAGGCTGAGCTGTCCGGCCTTTTCCTCAAGCGACAGCGAAGCGATCAGCTTCTCGATGAACGGATCGGGCGCGGCAACGGCCTTGGCCAGACCCGGCGCGACGACCGGCACGAAGGCGGCTGCGGCAGCAGCGCCTTTGAGGAAGAACCGGCGTGAGGGCGTAAAAGCGGTCATGTGGGCTATCCTTGCGAAACTTACGGAAAAAATTCAACGTTTATGCGTCAGAAGCCACGCATAGAGGCTTGGGTGGGAATAGGCGGCGTCCCAGGAATTGTGGTTGCCGTCGGGATAAAGCGTGTAATTGACCTCGCCACCGCAGGCGCGTACCTGATCGGCGAACTGCTCTTCGGGGGGATAGAGGACCAGATCGTCCTTCGCGCCATGAAAGGCCCAGACCGGCACGTCCTTAAGCGCGCAGGCCCCGTCGCGGTAAAGCGAGTCTCCGGCCACGGGGGCAATGGCGGCAAAGCGCTTCGGATAGGCGATGGCCCAGCTCCACGTTCCGCGCCCGCCGCGCGACATACCGGTCAGGTACATGCGGCTGCGATCCACCGGGAGGCCCTTCAGCGCCTTTTCCAACCAGTCTTCGAGTTGCGCCGGGTTCCATTCCACCTCTCCGCGCAGTTGCGGCGCAAGGATGATGAAGGGAGCTTCCGTCGGATGCGCGCGGGTATATTTCCACGGGCCATGCACGGTGGTGAGCTTTACGTCCGTACCTATCTCGCCGGTGCCGTGCAGGAAGATGAGAACCGGTTTTTTGGCGCTCAGATCTTCGGGCAGGTACTGCATGTAACCGATGTGCGATCCGTCGGTGAGCGTCACCGATTTCGCCGTCTCACCGCGCGGCAATGCCGGTGAAGGCAGGCTGGCGCAGGCGGTGAGAAGGCACAGGCCCAACAGGGTCAGAAGCGCCTTTGCGGGTGAAGGGAAAATGGTGGCGCCACTCATCGGTTGCCTCCAATGACAATTTCGGCCTTGGCGGATCTGATGATCAGTTCGCCATTGAAGGTCTTTGCGCGCTTGCCGTTCACCCGGACCAGAGCCTCGCGCCCCATCAGAGACGGCACATCGATAACGTAGCCGCCCGGCGGCACGGCGTTGGAATCAAGATTGATTTTCAAACCCGAACCCGATGCTGTCACCTTAAGCGACAGCGCGCCCCACGGCGTATGTAGCCCCTCAAGTCGCGTCTCACCCCTCTGCGCCCACTTGGGATCAAAGCCTGACAGAAGCACCATCTGCTGGGTTTCGGCGCGCTCATAAGCAAACATATCGAGCGCCACACGCAGGTAATCCGACTCGACCCAACCGTGCGGCAGATCACCGAGGAACAGGGGCTGCCGGTAAGGCGTGGTGACGACCTCACCCCACTGGAACCATTCCTTCGGGGCGTGATCGGCAAAGAACATGTCCAGCGCCTGACGCGCCCGTTCCGGCTGCTTCAGTCGCAGGAAGGCCCCGACATTGCGCAGTTCATACGGGGTGTAGCTGTTGGGTGTCTGACGCCGAGGCATCAGCTTCTCATCCCAGTAGCGCTCAAAGGTTCGGCTTTTGAGATCGGCCGGAATGTCGCCGGTGTGTGCACCGGAGGTCATGCCGATCGTGGTCGAGGTCGGATCGAAATCGCCGCGGTCGGCCGCACCGGCCACCACATCCTGTTTGTAATGCGTCGCCGTAGCGCGGATCGATGCGATCAGATCACTGCGGAAAGCCTCCCCCAGCGAAGCGATGCGTTGCGCCTCGGTCGTCTTACCCAGCGCCTGCGCCGTTACCGCTGCGCCACGATAGCCTTTCAGCGCCCAGAAATTGTCCCAGTAGCTATAGGCCGCCTTGTCGGAATAGCCCTCATGGCTGATCGACGGCGGCATCAGGCCGCGATAGCGCACTGGCGTCTGCGGCGTCAGGTTCTGCTGACGCAGGCCCTCCTGATAGGCGATGGCACCCGCCACCTGCGGCCAGTAGGGCGCGATATCAGACGGCGGAACACCGAAGCGGATCAGCTCCCCGGCCAGCCAGGCCAGTTCGCCCTGCGAGTCGTTTTCCGGCGTCGGATCGGCTCCGCGCGCATCGACACAACACGGCACCTTGCCATTTTCAAAGCTCATCGGCGCATAGGCTTTGAAATAGGCCAGAGCCTCGGCCTTCAACCCCATGCGCAGCAGGCCTTCGGACATCATCGCCCCATCGCGGATCCATGACCGGTCATAGGAACGCGCACCGGGCTTAAGCCAGTCGCCATCAAGCAGCATGAGTTGATAGGCCAGAGCCAGCCGTGCGCTGGCGGCAATCGGGGGTGTGCCTGCCGGGAGGATCAGGTGCGTGTCACCCAGACGCTTGCGCCAGTCGGCGCGCACGGCTTCGCGTTGTGCGTCTGCCCAGCTTGCGACGTCACCGGTGATAGCCGGCCGTTGCGCCTGACCCGACAGCGGAAAGGCGACGATGACGCTTTTCGTCTCGCCCGCTTTCAGGTCGAGGTCATAGCCGATAACCGCCGAGGCCAGACCATCGGCATCCGCCACCCCTGCCCCCTTTGCCCCCGTAAGGAAGCCGGAAGCGGTGAAATCGGCGGGTGGCGTCAGAAGCCACAGAGGCTGAGCATCCACCTGCACCGTATCGCCCTCGCGCCGGATGTTTTCGATCGGGGCATAACCACCGGGCCGGGTAAGGAACTGCGTCGGCGGATTGACCTGCACGGGTTGCAGATGCAGCTCAAGGCGCGCCTTTTGCGCGGTGTCTGAGCGCAACGCATAGCGCACCAGCGCGTAAGGCGCTTCGCCCGTCCCAAAGGCCAGCGGGGCGACGGTCATTTCCACTGCGCCTGCCTGCCATCTTACCGAAGGCAGAGGCAGGTGCTCCGCGTCCATGGCAGGCTTCGTCGCGGCCTGCGCCCAGGTGAAACGCTGATTGCCAACCTTAAGCACGGGGGCCAGTGAAGGGCGCTCAGGCCCCAGTTCCACCGCGCCGTCTTCGGACAAAAGCGCCGCGCGCGGCCCGCCGTGCGCCACGCCGACCACGGTCCAGTAAGCCTGCTCGCTGAAGCCGCGCGGATAGTCGCCACGCGGGGCCTGTCTGGCCAGTTCGCTCAGGAGCGCATTGGGCTTCAGGCCCATGTCCAGCGGCAGGAGCGTGGCCTCATTGAGCCTGCCCTGCCCCGTAACGCGCACATAGCGGGCGTCCACCTCGCCCAGAGTCACATAGTCCGTACCGCCGTCGCTGCCTTCGACGGTGCGCAGGTCGCGGAAGCTTCGGCCGTCATCGGAAACGGCGACGATGTAGCGCGCCGGTGCACGACCCCAGTCGAGCCTGAGACCGCCGAACGCGCGCACCCGCGACAGGTCGAGCGTGACGGACGCCGCATCGGCACCCGTCGCGGGATTTCCATCGATCGCAGAGGCGACATCGGCCTTAAGCGATGCCTCGGTCTTTGGCTCAGGCGCTTCGGCGCGCCAGCGGATCGGCCCGACCTCGAGCCACCCGGTTTTCGCACCGGAGGCGGTCTTGACCATCACCACCTCAAGGCGTTTGCCGCCTCGGAAGGTACGATCGGCGGTCGGTCCCCACGCAAAATCGACGTGGCGCGGGCGGATACGCAGCACCGTGCCTTCCGGCGTCGGGACAAAGGCGGGACGCGTCACCCACCAGACATTATCGCCCGAAGCATCGGCGAACTTGATCTGAAGATCATTACCCGTGCCTTCACCGCGGATCGGGATTTCGATGACGAAATTGTCGGGGGCCGCAAAATCGAGGTCATGGACCATGAAGGCGTAACCGGCACCAGTGAAGCCGTAATCGAGCCGTGCGGTCTGCGTACCGCTGGCCTTTGACGACACACCTTCCGAGGCCCCGGCGGTCCACGGGGTCGGCGCAATCAGCGCGGCAGGGGTTTGCGCAAGTGCGGGCGCGGTCAGCAGCCCCGCCGCCAGCGCAAGCACCGCCCATGATGCCGGAACGCGCATCAGGCCACCGCCTCGAACCCGGCCAGTTTCAGCCCGCGTTGCAGCGGCGCGCAGCCCTTCATCAGTTTCCACAACAGACCGGAACGCAGATTGTCGATGCTGCACAGGATCGGTCCCTGATCGATCCCGATATAGTCGTTGGCCACCCAACCCGCCTTAGGCGTCTGATGGCCCTCCTTCGAGGGGTAATCGGTCACGAAGGTCGGGTTGAAACTGTCGTAAAAGCCGTATTCGCCATAGATATCAGAACCATAGCGAGCCTTCATGGCCTTTGCGGCTGACAGGGATTCCTTCGGCGTAAACATGATCGAACCCAGCGCAGCGGTCGGCGCAATCGTGCCGTCATCGAACGGATGCGGGCCGCCCGGCCCACGCGCCGAATAGCTGCGGAATTGCCGCTCTTTGCCGTCCAGCGTCAGTTTGACATCCGCCGGGCCGTCGCAGGCGGTAAAGCCCCAGATGTCGGGACCATAGTCCTTGAAACCCATCGGGTTGGCGATGGCATAGTTGCGCTGAGACAGGGTCGCACGGCGGGAATTTTCGAAATAATCGAAGCCCTTAGCGCGCATATAGGCGTCATTGATGCCGCGATAATCGATCCAGACGTGGTTGTACTGATGCCCGAAAAGCGCATGGAATCCCAGATGAACCTCGCCATTATTCAGGCCAAAGGTTTCATCATAGGTCGAACACCACACGGCGTAGGCCTTGGGGTCTATGGGATGGGTCGGCGACGCCATAGCCAGCAGATAGACCATCATCCCTTCGTAATAGCCCTCCCACTCGGCCTTGATGAAGCCGTCCTCCGGGTGCCAGCCCATGGTCTGACGGCCCGACGGGCGCATCATGAAGGTCCAGTCGACGCGCTCATAAAGCGCGGTGGACAGGCGGCGGATATCGCGCTCGACCGGCGTATCGCGGTCGAAATACTGCCCGGCGCACAAAGCCCCCATCAGCAGCAGGGCGGTATCAATGGATGACAGTTCGCAAAGCTTATAGCGCGTGCCGTCTTCGTAGCGCAGGAAATGATAGAAATAGCCCTTATAGCCCGCCGTTCCCGAAGGCGCGTTACCCTGAGGCAGGTTATAGAGGAAATTCAGCGTATTAAAGGTACGTTCAGCGGCCTGTTCACGGCGGACGTAGCCGGACTCGGCTCCGATGACATAGGCGTTGAACGCGAAACCGATCGCCGCCACCGACGAAAAGGTCCGCGTCGGCCAACGGTCAGGCGTCAGGCCCGTGCGATGATCGGTCACCTCCCAGAAGAAACGGAAGGCGCGACGATGCAGATCGGCCAGAAGCGGATCGGCGAAACGCGGCCCGGAAAGACCGGGAGGCAGGGCGGCGCAACCGCCGAGGGATGCCGCCCCAAGACCTCCGAGGATTCCAAGACCAAGCGCGCGGCGCGATGGACGCAATGACGTCATGCCAGAAAAACTCCCAAAAATACGCTCTGAAATAAAGTCCCTGCCGGTTCCGGGGGATGCACACGGCCCGGAAAAAAGTCCGGAGGCTCCGCAAAAACGGGAAAACGAAGCCTCCGGCGATCAGGGGAAGTCAGGCTCCGTCCCACCGGGAAGACAGGCGATCGGAGCAAATGTCCGGCTGCGGACGGTTGGGAGACGCATCCGCTACCGGGCATGTCAGACGGTCCCGGCGCAGGCCGGAACCGAAACGCTTACCACTTATAGGTCAGGCCGACCTGGAAGGACCGCGAAGGTCCGATCTGCCCGGTGGCGTCGGGGGCCAGCGAAGCGCCCGTGCCGCCGTTATAGCCACCCGTCCAGCCGGAATAGACGCGGTTGACCGAGTCAAACAGGTTGTAGACCTGACCATCGACCGTGATCATCTGACCGTTCGGCAGACGGAAGTCCTTGGAAACGCGCAGGTCGACCTGCTTGAAGGACTTCTTGGGCCAGTAATAACCGTCGATGATACGCAGGGCCGGACCGGTATTGTCGATCGAGGTGAACGGCGTACCCGAAGCCAGCGTAACGATAGCCGATACGCGGGTGTCCCACGGGCCGGAGACGATGCCCGAACCGACGAAGCGCCACTTATCGACGCCTTCGGCATGGTGCCAGCCGGTGTCGCGCGGATTGGCGTAATCGAAGATGAACGAGTCGTTATGACCGGTCATTTCGGCATCCGTCAGGGTCAGGGTCGTGCTGAAGCCGTACTTCGACGCCGGGGTCCACGGCTTTTCGGCGGTCAGGTAAAGCGCCTTGTAACGCGCCTGACGGTCGTTGGTCGAAATGATCAGGTTGCCGTAATTCGGCAGGCTATTGCCCCACGGCTGGCAGGCGTACTGCGGGCCATTGGCGCACCACGTGCCGTTGGGCAGGCGGTTGCCGAGCACCCAGTTAAACAGATCCTGATACTTGATATAGGACAGGGTCGCCGAGGTAGAGATGGCTCCGAAGCGCTTACGCACACCCAGATTGAACTGATCCGAATAGGGCACCTTGGCATCGTTTTCGAGGGCGAAGACTTCGCCCTTCAGGCCCAGCGACTTGGCCAGCGCCACCAGAGCCGTCGGATTACCGAAATAGCTGGCGTTCCAAGTCGCCGTGTTCTGGACGTTGTCGGTGTCGCCGTTCGGCGTGAAGTTGATCTGCGCAACGTGGATCTGGGCGCGGCGGGTTTCCAGTTGCGCCAGATCGTAGATGTTACGGTCGTAGTAACGGCCATAGCCACCGAAGATGATCAGGTCACGGTCGGCATTGACGTCATAGGCAAAACCGAGACGCGGCTGAAGCGCCCCTTTGAAGCCTTCGCGGTTGGAGCCGTTCGAGATGTAGTCGTCCGGATTGAATGCGACATTGAAGCCCGCCGTCGAACGCATGACCGTCGCGATGTCCGCCGGGGTCGTGTATTCGTTGTTGAGCATGTTGGACTCGTAATCCCAGCGCAGGCCGAGGTTAAAGGTCCAGTGCTCATTGAAGGTCCAGTCGTCCTGAATATAGGCCCCGAACTGCATATTGTTCGAGGTGATGCGCGGATCACCGTCGGCGATCTTCACCGCCACCGGCGTATTGGTGCCGCCATAGACATAATTGTCGGCTGTGTAGAAGTACTCAGGATTGAGGCTGCGGTCGTTTTCTTCGGCCGTGTACTTGTAGTTGGCCAGTTTGAAACCGCCCTTGATGACGTGCGTACCGTTCCACTCAAGGCCCGCCAGGGTGATGTCGTTGCGCAGGGTGACGCTTTCCTGCCCCTTGACCTGCGAATAGGGAAGACCGCCAAAGAAGGCCAGTTGCGTATTGATGTTCGGCGTACCAACCGTGCCCGCAGGCGATCCCGCCGGAACGGCGTCGCGACCGACAAGGGTGATCGCCGGGCTGGTCGACAGGGGGGCCTGACGCCATTGCGAATCCTGATAGTTCAGTTGCATGTCGTTGAGCAGGTTTCCCGCGCGCAGACGCCACTTCACACCTACGGCCTTGACCTCCTGATTGAGCGTCGAACCACGCTCATAGGCAGTCGTGCCCGAGAAGCCGCGCAGGTCGTCTTCCTTACGGTTCATCACGGTCACATCGACCGTGTTGTTGTCATCGGCGAACCAGGTCAGCTTGCCGAACACCATGTCCTGCTTGAAGTCTTTGGCGTAGCCGCCGTTATAGGCACTGGCCAGCGCATTCGCCAGAGCGGTATTGCCACCCAGCGTCGCCGCCGAAGGCATCAGGACCGAGTCGGACGGACGCGCGTCCTTACGGCCTTCGTAGGACATATAGAAATGCAGCTTATTCTTGATGATCGGCCCGCCGACATCGAAGCCGTATTCCTTGTTCTCATAATCCTGCTTCGGCCCCGTTTCATAGAAGGGCTGGCCGATCATGCTCTTGGTCTGGAGTGTGCCGAAGACCGTACCATGGAACTCGGTGCCGCCGGTCTTGGTGACGGCGGTGATGATGGCGGAGCCGGCCTGTTCATACTCGGCCTTGAAGTTCTGGGTCGAAACCTTGAACTCCTGCACAGCCAGTTGTGGGAACGGGTTGCCCCGCGAGGCGTCCTGACCGGTGACACCGCCCTGAAGGATTTGGTTCTTCTGACTCACGCCGTCGATGAAGACGTTGACCTGATTGGCGTTGACCGCACCGGCCTGAAAGGTTTTGCGCTCAGGGTCGGTCGATACCGACACACCGGGTGCCAGAGCGGCGAAGTTCAGGAAGTTACGGCCGTTCTGCGGCAGATTTTCCATCTGGGCGCGCGAAATCGAGGTCGAGACTTCGGACTGGCGCGGGTTGTTACGGCGGGCGACGACGGTCACTTCCTGCGGCGCGTCCGAAGCAGCCAGATCGGCGTTCACTTCGATGGTCTGACCGACGGGCAGCACGGCGCTTTCGGTGCGCGACTTACCGTCAGGGCTGCGGAAGGTGATGTTATAGGTGCCGGGGCGCAGGCCCACGATAACGTAACGGCCATCGGCACTGACCGTGGCCGACGCCTTGGCGCCGGTGTTGGCGTCGGTGGCCGTGACGACCGTGCCCGCCGGGGCAGCGCTGACGCGGCCCTGAAGCGTGGCGTCGGATTCCGCAGCGGCGGCGGGCATTGCCACGACCAGAGCGGCCGCCAGCGCCAGCCCTGAAACGCTTAAACACAGTCCTCTTGTCCGGTTGATTTGCAGCATGTTCCTGTTCTCCCTTTGGGTAATTTTCTCTTTTAAAAACGCGGTACAGTCGGTTACAGGCGGCGGCTTGAAGCGCGCACCACCAGTTCGGGCCGCACGATCAGGCTGGCGGCGGAAGACGAGGCTTCGGCACCGCTACGCTCGATAAGCGCGGATAAAAGTTCAAGGCTGCGACGGCCCATCTCGTATATGCCTGCCCGCAAGGTCGATATCGGCGGCGAGGCGTAGCGCGTGACTGGGATGTCGTCGAAACCGATGATCGCCACGTCGCCGGGGATAGAGACGCCCGCTTCACGAAGGGCCAGAGAGGCCCCCAGCGCCATCATGTCATTGGCGGCAAACAGGCCATCGGGCAGGTCATCGCCCGCCAGCAGCAACTGCACGGCGTCATAGCCCGCCTTGTCGGTAAAATCACCGGACAGGACAATCGGCGTCTGTTTCACTTCCTTCAGGCCATCGAGATAGCCCTGAAGACGATCCTGCGCCTCGAGATTACCGCCCGGCCCCATGATGTGCGCGATACGGCGGCACCCCTGCGACGCCAGATGGCGAACGGCTTCGAGGCCACCCGCATGATTATCAACCACAAGGCTCGGCAAGGCCGCCTGACCGCCCGCCCCGCCGATCATGACCAGCGGCATGTTGACGGGCAGCTTGCCCGCCAGCTCACCGGCTTCGGCATAGGGCGCCATGACCAGAAGCCCGTCGACGCGGCCAGCCATGGCGCGCACCGCCGCCACCGCTTCCTTCACGTCGCCATGCGAGCCGGACACCAGAATATGCAGGCCGCGCGCCCGTGCGCCGACATCGATACCGCGGATGATTTCCGAGAAGAACTCGCCATAGATATCCGGCAGGATGACGCCGATCGTATTGGTACGACTCATGGCCAGAGCCCGCGCCGCACCGTGCGGCACATAACGCAGCCGTCCGGCGGCCGCGAGCACACGATCACGCACCTCGTCCGTCACACTGTCGAGGCCGTTGATGGCCCGCGACGCGGATGCGATCGAGACTCCGGCGGCTTTGGCCACATCATTAAGCGTGACGCCTGATGCCATGAAAACAACTCTACCCTGTTTGTTATGTAAGCGCTTACATCGCCTTTTTCGGGTTGTGTAAGCGCTTACGTCAGCGCTGTCAATTCATATGTAAACGCTTACAGCCGAGGTGAGGCATTCCCACCACAGGTGAAGCTTCAGGCTCTGAAATGACGGTTTATAACCTCGTCATGCGTCGGCAGGCGCGAGACGGCACCGGCGATGACCTCTTCGATATCGCGCAGGTAAGCCGCCGCTTCGGCTTCGGGCACCAGATCGACCGACGGGTCGTAACGCGCCGCCATGCCCTGCCCGATCAGCACCTGTATCCAGCTTTCTTCACGGAACAGCTCGATCTCGTTGCGTTTGAAAAAGCGCGCCGAACTCTGGAACAGGTCGAGCCGCGACTGAAGCGAATCAGGGACGTCCATGTGCTTGCAATAGGCCCAGAACGGCGTGTCTTCGCGGCGCGTGACCTTGTAATGGGCGATGATGAAGTCACGGATGTCGGTATATTCGGCGTCGGTCTGCCGATTGAACTCCCTGATCGACACCGGATCGAAATCGGCAGCGGGGAACAGGGAGACCAGCCGTAATATGGCGGTCTGGATCAGGTGGATCGAGGTCGATTCGAGTGGCTCAAGGAAGCCCGAGGCCAGCCCCAGAGCGACAACGTTCTTTTCAAAAGTTTTCAGGCGCTTGCCCGGTATAAAGCGGATCGGCTTGGGATCAGCCAGCGCCTTACCGTCAAGCGTGCTCATCAGCCGGTCTGCCGCCGTTTCATCATCCGTAAACCGGCTGCTGTAGACGTGTCCGTTACCAATGCGGTGCTGCAACGGAATCCGCCACTGCCAGCCCGCCTCACGCGCTGTCGATCGGGTATAGGGCGTCAGATTGGTGCTCCCCTCGCACGGCACGGCCAGAGCGCGGTCGCACGGCAGCCACTGCGACCAGTCCTCGAACCCGACCCCGAGCGTCTGAGCGATCAACAGGCCCCGCTGACCGGAACAGTCGATAAACAGGTCGCCCCCAACGTCGCGCCCGTCGGACAGGCGAACGCTGTCGACAAAGCCGGTTTCAGTGTTCTGACGCACCTCGACGATCCGGCCTTCGATACGTTCGACCCCGCGCGCTTCGGCACGACGGCGCAGGAACTGACCATAGAGCGAAGCGTCGAAATGATAGGCGAAATCGATGTCGGACACAGGCTTCGGGCCGCGCCCGTCGGAAAAACGCATGGCGCGCGCTGCCATGACATTGATGGCGTAATGATCGAAGTCCTTAAAACCGCCCTTCGGGAACATTTTCAGCCAGAACTGATGCGGCCGCAGCCACAGACGATCCACGCCGATCTTACCGAAGCCGTGAATATAGGAATGGCCCTTTTCACGCCAGTCGACGAATTCGATGCCCAGCTTGAAGGTACCGCGCGTCGCCTTGAGCATTTCGACATCATCGATGCCCAGCAACTGATTGAACAGGCGGATGGCGGGAATGGTCGCCTCCCCCACCCCGATGATGCCGATCTCGTCCGATTCCACGAGGCGGATATGGTATTGCCCGGCAAACAGATGCGACAGCATGGCCGCCGTCATCCAGCCAGCCGTACCGCCACCCACGATGGTGACCGCCCGCAAGGGTCCTGTGGTCATGAGAAACGCCTCCCTGATTATTTTTATAGCGACAGAGAAAGCAGGCTCCCGGGCGGGAGGCAAGGGGTTGCCGCGCATTCGGTACGCACCCACCCCTGAGGCCACAGAAGCGTCATGATCGGCAGGCAGGGTAAGATAAGCCTGCTTTCTGTCGTAAAAACGCAGATCGGATTTGCTAAAACCCTGACTTAACCCGTTGCGACGGCACGTTAATTGCTCTGATCCGGCCACACGTCGCAGACCGGGACACGCCTTCTGTCTACCCCCCGCCCTGAGGCCAAACGTCATCTTCACCGAAGAAAGGCTGCCCATGAACGACAACGGCGTAAACCCGATGGAAGTCGACCGTCTGGCGGCGAAAATACACCGCGCCGCCGACCGTCACATGGACAAACACAATATGGAAACACGTGTCTGCGCCCTGCTTTCGGTCGCCGTGCACGTGATCCGGACGGATTATAACTGCTCCGATGCCGAAGCGCTGGCCGTGCTGCGTATGGTCGTCAACGAAAGCGCAACGAAACCCCTTTCGTCCGTACAGGCCGCCGGATAAGGCGACCCGGATAAGGCGACAAAGGCCCCGGCCGCTCGAACACAGGCCGGGGCAGTCGGGAAACCAAACACAGTCAGACAGATGCGTGATTGGTACTTCTGATACGCGCATCGGATTAGCCTCCCTGCGCAGGCCTATCGCCAGAGGCCGCCAAATAGCGTATCAGGGCTCCACGCCAAACGTCATGAGTCGCTTATGAACACGTCGACGCCCCGCAACGGAGCCTCCTGGCTTTCCGCCGCCATCGGCAGTCTCCTGTTTCTCGCGGCCCTTTTTTTCGTGGTCAGCGAACTGCGCCATCTGCACTGGCGCGACATAGAAGCCGCGGTCACCAGCGCCACGCCTCAGGCCTTCGG
>JASGGL010000085.1:0-12774 GCA_047605065.1 Asticcacaulis sp. | reverse complement strand
GAGGTGCATTTCGATGCCCTCTGAGGCCCTTCCTGCCAATCCGGTGCGCGGCGAAGTCAGCGTCCTGATCGGTGCTCAGTCCGTGCGTCTGTGCGTCACGCTCGGCGCGCTGGCGCGGCTCGAAGGCCATTTCGGCGTGCGCGGTTTTCCGGCTCTGGCGGCACGGCTCAAGGCTATCGACACGGCAGATGCCTACGCGGTGGCGGGCATGCTCGCGCTCGATCCCTTGCCGGAGACGGCGCACAAGGGTGAACTGATGGCGGCCATTGTCGCGGCCTTCGCGGCGATGAATGCCGATGCCTGAAAACGTAACATCTCAACGGCCGGCACCCGACTGGGACCAGATGCTCAGGCAGGCGGTGTTCGGCCTTAGGCTCAGCCCCGAAGACTTCTGGCGCTTAAGCTGGCGCGAATGGGTTTGTCTCAATTCCCTGCCTTCGGGAAACGGCGTGCCGTTCGCTGTCAGTGATCTCGAAACCCTTATGAGGCTCTCTCCCGATGACCACATCACCGACTGACTCAGGTCTGTCCGGCACCGGATTAGGCGGCGTATCGCAGCAGGTCGAAGACGCGGCCCTTGCTCTGCGCGCGCTCAAAGCTCCGGCCGAGGAAGCCGCCGCGGCTATCGACGCCGCCTTTCTCAAGGCCGGTGAATCGCTAAGCCGTTCGCTGGGGCGCGCAGCGAAGGATGGCGAAATCAGTCTGGGCGAGCTGGCCGCGGCGCTGATCGCCGCCGTCAATGCGGCAGCGGGCACGTCGGGCGGTGGCTCACTGGCGGCGGTGCTGGGTGGTGTTCTGTCCGGGGCAGCGGGCTTTGCCGGCGCGCGCGCCGATGGCGGACCCGTGTCGTCCGGCGGGGCCTATCTGGTGGGAGAGCGCGGGCCGGAATGGTTCCGTCCGGCGACCTCAGGCCAGATCGAAACTGCAGCTTCGCCGGTCATCAACGTCAATCTGAGCGTACAGGGTGGACAAGATAGTCTTGTTCGATCCGAAGCGCAATTGGCCACCGCCCTGCAACGCGCAGCGCGTCTGGCCCTGCGATAGGGGGCGGTATGTTCCACGAAGTCACCTTTCCCGCGCGTCTGGCCTTTGGGTCAGGTGCGGGGGTCGAACGCCGCGTGCGTATCACGACGCTGGGGTCGGGCCATGAGCAGCGGGTCAGCCCGTGGGCACTGGGGCGCAGGCGCTACCTGGTGGGGGCGGGGATACGGCGTCTGTCTGATGCCTCGGCCCTGCTGGCCTTTTTCGAAGCTCGCGAAGGGCCGCTGCACGGGTTTCGCTTCCGCGACTTCGCCGACGGCTTCAGCGGTGTGACCGAGGCCATTACCCCCATGGATCAGCCCGTCGCCACAGGCGATGGCGTGACGCGGACCTTTCAACTGATCAAGACCTACGGCGCGGTCATTCGCCCGATCCGCAAGCCGGTCGAGGGTACGGTGCGGGTGGCGCTCGATGGCGTGGAAGTGTCTGACGGCGTCACGATGGATGCCACGACGGGGCAGATCCTCTTCGACGAGGCACCGGACGAAGGCGCGGTGCTTACGGCGGGCTTTCGCTTCGACGTCCCGGTGCGCTTCGATGCCGACCGTCTCGACCTGACGCTGGAAGGTTTCGACGCCGGGCGGGTGGCGGCCATACCGCTTATCGAAATCCGGGTTTGACCGGTTCTACCGCGCGCTTCACATAAGGCAGAGACACATGCGTTCTATTCCGGATACCCTGCACGACGCGCTGAATGAGGGCGCGGCGCGGTTGTGTCATGTCTGGCTCCTGACCCGTAATGACGGTGAGACGCTGGGCTTCACCGACCATGACCGCGATCTTGTTTTTCAGGGGGTGACCTGTCGCGCCGATAGCGGCTGGACCGCTGGCGCTTCGCGCGCCGTGCTTGGTGATGAAACGGGAGACAAGTCTGTCTCGGGCGTTTTATCTGCCGATAGTCTCGATGCCGTGGCCTTGAGGGCCGGGTCCTATGACGACGCCCGCATCGACGCCTATGTCGTCGACTGGGCGCAGCCGGATCAGTTCGTACAGATGGCCACGGGACGGTTTGGCCGGATCGAGGCGCGCGGCGGCATAGCGGACGGCGGGGCTTTCGTCGTCCATGTCGAAGGTCCCGCCGCTGGTCTTCAGCGCGTCATCGGACGCCGCTACACGCCCCTGTGCGACGCTGTTCTGGGGGATGCGCGCTGCGGGGTCAGCGACACGTCAGAAGGCTGCGATAAGCGCTATGCCACCTGCCGTGATCGCTTCGACAATGTGGCGCGTTTCCGTGGCTTTCCGGACATGCCCGGCGAAGATTTCATCACCCTCTATCCGCGTTCGACCGATCGTCTGGACGGCACGTCTTCCGGTTCGGGTGGACGGTCGTGACCTCGCTTGTTGACGAAGCGCGGCAATGGATCGGCACGCCCTATGTGCATGGTCAAAGCCTTAAAGGTGTCGGTTGCGACTGTCTGGGGCTGGTGCGCGGCGTGTGGCGCGCGGTGTGCGGCGATGAGACATGGACCGTGCCCGCCTATAGCGGCGACTGGGCGGAAAGTAGCGGAAAGGAGCGGTTGAAAGAGGCCTTCGATGTGCACCTTATCCGGCGTGATCTGAAGGCCGCGCGTCCGGGCGATGTGCTGATCTTCCGTATGCGTGACAATGCCGTTGCCAAACACGCTGCCATCCTCAGCGCGGGCCATGTTGATGAAGCGCGGGCCTGTCTGATTCATGCCTATTGGGGCCATGCGGTGACCGAAGGCTGGCTGGGGCCATGGTGGCGGCGCAGGGTTATCGGAGCCTATGCCTTTCCGGATGTAGTTTGCTGAGAAGAAGGATTTAAAGACGATGGCGCAGGTCATTCTGACGGGGCTGGGGACGGCTCTGGGCGGTGCCGCAGGCGGCTGGATCGGCGGGCTGATCGGGGCGGGCCTCGACCGGACTCTGGTCAACAGCCTGTCGCCCGCGCGGCAGGTCGGGTCGCGGCTGGAAGGCGTGCGCCTGTCCGCCGCCGATCAGGGCGCGCCGGTAAAGCAGGTCTACGGACGCGGGCGCGTGGCCGGGACGGTCATCTGGGCGGCCCGGCTGAAAGAGGATCGTCAGACCACGCAGGCGTCGAAGACCGCGCCGAAAACCGAAAGCTTCAGCTATTCTCTGTCGTTTGCCGTCGGGCTGTGCAGCGGGCCGATCGACGGCATCGGGCGTATCTGGGCCGACGGGCAACTGCTCGATCAGACGACCCTGCCTATGCGGCTTTATACGGGCGATGAGACGCAGATGCCCGATCCGCTGATTGTGGCCATCGAAGGCGATGCCCCGGCCTATCGCGGTCTGGCCTATCTGGTGTTCGAAGACCTGCCGCTGGCGGCCTTCGGTAATCGGCCGCCGTCTCTGTCTGTCGAGGTGTTTCGTCGCGCACCGGGCAATGAGGCAGGCGCGCTCGAAGAACAGATTGACGGTGTGTGCCTGATCCCCGGCGCGGGAGAGTTTGTTTATGCGACGGCGCATAATGCCGTGCTCGAAGGCTTAAGCGGCGCGCGTTGGGAAACCCAGAACAACGCCGATGGCCGCCCGGACTTCCTCGTCTCGCTCGATCAGCTAAAGGCGCAACTGCCCAATGTTCGCCGCGTCAATCTGGTCATCAGCTGGTTCGGAAACAGCCTCGATGCCGGTGCCTGTACCCTGCGTCCGGGCGTGGAGCAGGCGATTAAGCGCACGCGACCTCTGCAATGGGCCGTGTCCGGATTATCGCGCGATGAGGCACATCTGATCAGCGTGCAGGATGGTCGCCCGGTCTATGGCGGCACACCCTCGGATGCTACGGTTGTCGAGGCTATCCGCGCTCTGAAACAGCGCGGTTACGAAGTGACGCTGGTGCCGTTCATACTGATGGATTGCGACGGGTTTCCCTGGCGCGGGCGGATCGCTTCGGTACACGATATGAGTGCCGGGGCAGCAGTGGATGTCACCGCCTTTTTCGGTACGGCGGAGGGCTGGGGCCTGAGGCGGTTCGTGCGCCATCTGGCGGCGCTGGCGGTCGAGGCGGGGGGTGTCGATGCGCTGCTGATCGGGTCGGAACTGCGCGGTTTGACGACATTGAGATCTGCACCTGCGACCTATCCGGCAGTGGCTGAACTGAAAGCGCTGGCGGCTGAGGTGCGCGCGATTGTTGGACCAGAGACGCAGCTTTCCTACGCCGCCGACTGGAGCGAATATTTCGGCCACCACAGCGGTGATCACGTGGCCTTTCACCTCGATCCCCTGTGGGCGGATGAGCATATCGATTTCATCGGCATCGACTGGTACGCGCCGTTGAGCGACTGGCGCGATGGCGATCATCTTGATGCCCAATCGGTGGCGTCGATCTATGATCCGGCCTATCTGGCCTCGCGTGTACGCGGAGGTGAAGGCTTCGACTGGTTCTATGCCACGGCTGAAGACAGAGACAGACAGGTTCGTACAGAAATCTACGATGCGGCCTTTGGCGAGCATTGGATGTTCCGCCCCAAGGATATCGCAGGCTGGTGGTCGAACGCACATTATGATCGCATCACAGGCGTGCGTCAGGTAACCCCGACCGACTGGGTGCCGCAGTCCAAGCCTGTGCGTTTCATCGAATATGGTTGTGGGGCCATCGATAAGGGACCGAACGCGCCCAACCTGTTCATCGATCCGAAATCGAGCGAAAGCTCGGCGCCGCCCTACTCGACGGGTGAGCGGGACGACCGGGCGCAGCGGGCCTGCCTGACGGCGTTAAGCGGGTTCTACGCCGATCCACTGAACAACCCGGTCAGTGAAATCTATGGTGGTCCGATGCTGAGCGGCATGGAGGTCTGGTGCTGGGATGCCCGGCCATGGCCGGACTTTCCGCGTCGATCTGAGGTGTGGGGTGACGGCGATAACTGGCGCACCGGTCACTGGCTGAACGGGCGGATGGGGTCGGCGCAGGCCAGGGCCTTCATCACCGATATAGCCGCTCAGGCCGGGGTGGAACTGGACGTGTCCGCAGTAGAAGGCGTGATCGATGGCTATGTCATCGAAGCGCCGATGACCGCCGCCGCGGCGCTGGAGCCGGTCCTGTCCTATCTGGGGCTTGATCTGGCTGAACGTGGCGGCGGCCTGTGCGTACGGGGTGAGGTGGAGGCCGTCCATGTACTGTCGCCCGACGATCTGGCCGATCATGGGGATAATCCAGTGCTGTGTCGCCGCGACCTGATGCGTCCGCCGTCGGCCCTGACCCTGCGTTGCTACGACCTCGATCGCGATTATCAGGTGCTGGCCGTGCATGTGCGTTCGGAAAGTGAGGGCGGCGGGCTGACTCAGGTTGATCTGAGCCTCAGTCTGTCGGCGGCGCAGGCGCGCGATTATGCCACGCGCCTTCTGTCCGAAGCACAGACGGTACGCGAAAGCCTCAGCCTCGATCTGTCGGTGACGGACGTGCTGCGCTTCGAGTCCGGAGACGGTGTGAACTGGGGTGGGCTGATCTGGCGCGTCACGGAAATCGATGACGCCGAAAGGCCCGCACTGACCTGCGTACCCGTGTCGCCACGCCAGGTGCCGTCGGCCTATGTGCCGTCCGGTGGGACCGGGGTGACCACGGCCATACTGACCGGGTTCTACCTGCTCGACCTGCCCGGATTCGGCGCGAGCGATGCCGATGCCCGCCCGGTTGTGGCGGCGACGGCATCGCCTTTTATGGGCGTGGACGTCTATGCAGGCGGTGGCGACAGCGCGCTCAGTCTGCGCGCGCGCCTGACGCGGCCCGCTTCGGTCGGCTATGCGCTCACGTCCCTGCCTGTGGGACAGACGGGTATCCTGCTCAGACAGGCCTGTCTCGATATCTACCTTGAAGGGCCGGAGCCGGAGAGCCGCAGCGAGGCCGATGTGCTCAATGGCAGCAATTTTATCTGTGTCATGGGTGCGGGCGGTGAATGGGAGATCATCGCCTTTCTGACGGCGGAACTTCTGGCCCCGCGTCAATGGCGTCTGAAAGGTTTGATCCGCGGGCAGTGGGGGACGCAGGCCTTGTCCGTTGTCACGGATGCGCCGGTGATCCTGCTCAATGAGGTGGTGCGCGCCGAGGTCGCCGATCAGGAACGCGGACTCATGCGTTTGTGGCGGGCGGGATTGTCCGGGTACGGTACATCGGCGGAAGATGCCATCGATATCGAGGCCGCATGGAGCGGCATCGGCCTCAGGCCGCGTGCCCCGGTGCACGGACGCATCCGGCGTATCGGTGGGGATCTTCGGGTCGAATGGATACGCTGCGCCCGTTATGGCGGAGATAGTCTTGATTATGAGCCGCCGCTGGACGGCGTCGAATCCTACCGTCTGCGCCTCTATCAGGGGAGCGATCTGCGCCGTGAACTCACGACAGCGGAAAGCGGGTATCTTTACGAAGAGGCCGCCGTGACGGCGGACTTTCCGGAGGGTTTCGATAGCGGCAGCTGCCTTGAAATCGTGCAGATTGGCCCTACATCCGGTAGTGGTTTGGCGCTGGAGATATCTTTATCGGCTTGACTTGGTTGTGATCCTTCGCCAACTGCATGTCAGTTTTCGCGGAGATGGTGTTTCGTGGCAGGCGATCCTTATTCAGAACTGGGCGTGGCGCGTTCGGCCAGCGCCGATGATATCCAGAAGGCGTTCCGCAAGCTGGCTAAGGAACTGCACCCGGACCGCAACCCCAATAACAAGGCGGCCGAAGAGCGCTTCAAGCGCGTGTCGGCGGCGTTCGACCTTCTGAAAGACCCGGAAAAGCGCAAGAAATTCGACGCCGGTCATATCGATGCCGACGGGCGTGAAACCTATCGCGGCTTCGGTGGCGGGCAATCGTCGGGCTTTGGGGGCGGCGCGTCTTCTGGCTATGGCGGTGGCGCGCGCGGCAGCTTTGACGGTGTCGATCTCGACGACATCTTCGATATGTTCGGCGGTGGTGGCCGCAAGGCCGGGTTCGGCGCGTCGGGTTCCGGCTTTGGCGGCGGCGGAGGCTTCGGTCAGGCGCAAAAGGGCAATGACCTCAGGATCAAGCTCGATATCGACCTGATGGACACGATCGCCGGCAATACGCGCCGGGTTCAGCTCACCGATGGCCGCACGCTGGATGTCGGCATCCCCAAGGGGGCCAAGGACGGTCAGACGCTGCGCCTCAAGGGGCAGGGCGAGCCGTCGCCGACGGGGCGCGGGCCGCATGGCGATGCGCTGGTTGAACTGAAGCTGAAGCCGCATCCGGTTTTCCGCTCCGAAGGCAACGACCTGCACATGGACCTCTATGTCTCGATCCCTGACGCGGTTCTGGGCGGTAAGGTGCAGGCCCCGACCCCCGACGGCCCGGTCAATGTCACTATCGCCAGGGGCTCCAATTCCGGAGCGGTGCTGCGCCTTAAGGGCAAGGGCGGTTATGACGGTAAGGCAGGGACGCGCGGCGACCTGTTTGCCCATATCGTTCTGGCCCTGCCGGATAAGGTCGATGACGATTTTATCGCCTATGCCGAAGAATGGCGTAAGGACGCCCCCTATACGCCGACCCACCCGGCGATGCGGCGCAAGTAGGTAATCGCGATTTTAAGCTTTCCTTAGCACCCCGTTCAGCTAAGGTTCAGGTGGGACAATCTATAACCGCATTATGAAAACGCTCCTGACCCTTTCTGTTGTTATGGCTACCGGCCTGACCCTGGCGAGCGCCGGGGTTGCCGGGGCGCGCGACCGCGGTTTCGGCGGGGCAGGTGACCTGCGCCCGGCTATCGCGCCGGCTGTCATGCATGAGGTTCGCCAGATGGCGGGCAATCGCCTGCGGTCTGACCTGCGTACCGAGGCACGTTCGGACGAAGAGGCCGGACGCGTGCTGATCCAGCAGCGCTATTCCATCGACGAAGCCATTACGCTGGTCGAACGTCGCAGCGGCGGTCGCTATATTTCGGGCAGCCAGACCGGCCCGTCGACCTTCGTCATCAAGGTGCAGAACGGCCCCAATATTGAAACCTATCGCGTTGACCTGTCCAATAAGTCGGTCAGCAAGGTCTAAAACATAATAAGGCTTCTCCATGCGTATTCTCCTCGCCGAAGACGATCCCGATCTGTCGCGTCAGCTTAAGGCCTCGCTTCAAGATGCCGGCTATGTCGTCGATCACGCCCCCGATGGCGAAGAGGCGCATTTCCTTGGCGATACCGAGCCCTATGACTGCGTCATCCTCGACCTTGGTTTGCCCAAGATCGACGGCGTGTCGGTGCTGGAACGCTGGCGCCGTGACGGCAAGGCGACGCCGGTGCTGATCCTGACGGCGCGCGGGGCCTGGTCGGACAAGGTGTCGGGCTTCGACGCCGGGGCAGACGATTATCTCACCAAGCCGTTCCACACCGAAGAACTGCTGGCGCGTCTGCGCGCGCTGGTCCGCCGCGCCGCCGGTCATGCCCAGCCGCTGCTGGTCTGCGGCGGGGTGCGCCTCGATCCGCGTGCGGCCAGAGCTTCGGTCAATGGCGAACCGCTGCGCCTGACTTCGCTGGAATACCGCCTGCTGCACTATATGATGCTGCATCAGAACCGCGTGATTTCGCGTACCGAGTTGGTCGAGCACCTCTACGATCAGGACTTCGACCGCGATTCCAACACCATCGAGGTCTTCATGGGCCGCCTGCGCAAAAAGATCGGCAATGAGCGGATCGAAACCGTGCGTGGTCTGGGCTATCGCCTCAAGCCGCTGCACGATGAGGTCGGCGAGATCTGAAAATTGGGCCGCGCAGGCGTTTGACGCGCGGACATGAAGAAGGGCCGGGCTTGTCCGACGCAGTTAAAAACCTCCGGCGTTTTATGGCCGTCCTGATCCATGGGCGGCAATCGCTGGCCGGGCGGCTGATCCGGCTGGCGGCCATCTGGTTCATCTTTGCGCTGGTGCTCATTTCGGCGGGGCTGACGGCCTTCTTCAACTACACCTCGGTCACCCGTTTTCAGGCGGGTATTTCCGACATCGTACGCAACCTCTATACGCATACCGAATTCGATACGCAGGATCGCATCCGCATCCCTGAGCTCTATATCATCCGCACCGATGACATCTATTCCGGCCTCTACTGGCAGATTGCCGAGCTGGACGATCAGGACCGGGTGATCCGCCTGCACAAGTCGGGGTCTCTGGCCGAACGCGCGCTGATCATGCCCGCGCGCCTCGATAAGGAAACGGGTCAGCTTCAGTATTACAACGCTACCGGCCCGCGTCAGCAGCCGTTGCGGCAGACGGCGGTCTATCTGCGCATTCAGGGCCACAACCTGCTGTTCATGGCGGGCGAGGACCGTTCGGAAGTCGACCGCAATGTGGGGCAGTTCGCCCTGATTACCGGCAGCGCGTTGATCGTGCTGGCGCTGGGCTCGCTTCTGGCCATCTATCTTCAGGTGCGCATCGGCCTTCGGCCTTTGTTCGACCTGACCGATGAACTGCACGACATCCGCAAGGGCAAGCAGACGCGGTTGCTGCGGACCTATCCGGCGGAAATCGGACCGGTGACCGCCGAGGTCAACGGCCTGCTCGAATACGGGCAGGACGTGGTCGAGCGTCAGCGCACCCACGTCGGCAATCTGGCTCATGCGCTCAAGACGCCGCTGTCGGTGCTGCTTACCTCGGCGGGGGAAGACCCTGCGCCGCTGGCCGACACCATCCGCAAGCAGACGGCACTGATGAAGGCGCAGGTCGATCATCACCTGCGTCGCGCCCGTGCCGCCGCGCGCGCTCAGAATATGGGTGAACGCACGCCGGTCGAGCCGGTTCTCGACGAACTGGCCGTCATGCTGGAACAGGTCTTCCGCGATAAGGGCGTGGAAATCGACTGGCGCGCGCCCGAAACCCTGGCCTTCCGTGGTGAAAAGCAGGATTTTCAGGAAATCGCCGGCAACCTGATGGAAAATGCCTGTCTGTGGTGCAAACGCAGGGTGCGCGTCACGGCCACCCTGATCGACGAAGCGCACGGCATGACGCTGCTGATCGAGGACGACGGCCCCGGCATGCCGCCGGAACGTTACGAAGAGGTGCTGAAACGCGGCGCGCGGCTCGATGAATCGGCTCCCGGATCGGGACTTGGCCTGTCGATTGTCGATGAATTGGTGCGCGCCTATGGCGGTCGTCTGAGCTTTGACCGCTCAGGCCTTGGCGGGCTTAAGTGCGTTGTTATGTTACCGGCCAATTTCATCAGCTAATTCAAATCGTTTCAGTAAGTAGATTGTTAACCACGCCCGCGCATATTTGAGATCGTTTTCACAGCGATGGGTTTATGGGCGCGCTTTCGGAAAAACGTCTGGCTATGGTCGACGCACTGGTGAAGACACTTCCCGTGTCCATCCTGCGCCCGCTCGACTCCAGCCTGAGCCTGTCGCATGATCCGCAACTGAGCGACGTGCGCCGTATCGTGGCGCAGGAACTCGAATCGCACGCCGTCAAGGCGCAGGTTTTCCGCCCCTTCATCCCCCTGTTTCAGACGCGCGACGACGGTATCGAAGGCGTCCTGTTCCCCAACTGGGTGCTGGACCGCCTGTGGCGCGCTATGGAACGGGTCGAAGCGGGTATTATGGGCGAGGTGCGCACCGTCATGCGCGGTCTGCGCAGCGGTGATCAGACGCCGGTGGTATTTTACCGTGCGGTCAGTGCCGGAGCCGAACTGATTCGTTTGCAACCCGAAGAAATACTGCCTCAGGGCGCGGATGTGGATGATGCGGCTACCCTTGCCGAATTTGCCGACTATCTCGACCTGCACCGTCTGCTGCGCGAAGCCCTCTTGCGCGTGCCGGACTGGATGGGGCGCATCGACGCGGAAAAAGCGGCGGCCATGCGGCTGGCCTTCAAGGACGCCAGTGCCAAATCCGAAAGCGGCGGTGTGCGCTTCCTTGAGACGCTTTACGCCAATTTCGACGATCCGGCTCTGGTGATGAAGTTCGTGTCCACCGTCACCGACCGCCCGACGGACAAGTTCCTGAGCGAATCCGAACTGGCCGTCTTTGGCGAGCGTCTGCTGCACGCCGCCGAAGAACGGCTCAAGGTTTTCGAGACCATCATGCGGCGTAAGGGTCGAGAGCCGGCGGCGCTGGGCGAGGCGGGCGGCTGGATCGCGCAGTGCCTGAGCCTGTTGCAGGTGCTTCAGCAATCGGTCGAAATGACCCGCGAAGGCCCGTGGGGCAAGCGCGCGGGCCGTATCCATCAAACCATTTCCGGTCTGGTCGAAGACCGGTTGAAGACGGTGGAAAAAACCATCGATCAGGCCCTGCCGATCCGTTCGGAACGCATTTTCGGCCGCGCCACCCGTGAAATTCCCGACTATGACGGGCCGAAGCCCGAACAGGCCGAACTGGCGCTGCAAACCGTCGCCTTCCTCAATCAGATCCGTCCTGCCGCGAGTCAGGGCGGGTATGCCAGCCTGCTCACCAAGACGGTTCAGGCCGCCGAAAAGGTGATGGACGACTATTTCGAGCGCGTTCTGGCGGTTGCCGTCGGCGATGAACCGTTCGATCCTCAGGCGGTGATGACCTGTTTCGACCGGGTGATCGCGCTGATGGAAGGGCTTCTGGGCGAGACCAAGGGCAATCTGGTCCGTCGCCGCGTGGCCGCCGCCGATGTGTGGCGCGCCCAGAAACCGATTACCCCGAAAACTATTGCCTAAAGGCGAGAAAACGGGCTTATGAGGCTCAAACGGAGGCACGTCGCCCGGAGCGCGTCGTCATGACCTCCCGACCCTCCGGAAACACACGCCCGTCTCATGTTGCTGTTCGCTTTCGCTTCTGCCCTGCTTAGCGCCGCCCTTCTGGGGCTGGCCGCGCTGTGGCTGCGCCGCAGGCCCGTTGCAGCGCTGGAGCAGGCGCGGGCGCGCTACGAATCCTTTGCCGCCGAAACCGACCGTCGCGTAGAGGCCGGATATGCCGATGCCGCTCTGGCGCAGGCGGAAAAGGCCGAGGCGGCGCGCGCCCTGCTCGATATCGCCGATGCGGATGCAACGCCGCCGCTGGACCCCCGCGCGGGTTTTCTCGGGGCGGTGGTCATCGCGGCGGCGGCTTTGGGCGTTTATCTGTTGGCCGGATCGCCGGGCCTGCCGGATCAGCCCTATGCTGCGCGGCTCAAAGGGTGGGTGAGCGCGATGAAGACCGCCCCGGAGACGCTTGAGGCCAAACCCATGGCCATGGCCATGGGCACCCTGTCGACCACCTATGGCGATAAGGCCGGATACTGGATGGCGCTGGGGCAGGTGCAGGTGGCGGCAGGCGATTATTACGAGGCGTCGTCGTCGTTCCAGCAGGTGACGAAGCTGGCACCCGAAGCGGCTGAGGGCTGGTCCAATCTGGGGGAGGCCTTAACGCTTCTCAATAAGGGCGAAAGCGGCCCTGAGGCGCGGTCTGCCTTTGCTGAGGCTCTGACGCGTGACGGTGAAGACCTGACGGCGCTTTATTATTCCGCGAAAATCCTCAGCGCTGATGGCCGTTACGATCAGGCGCGCCGCCTGTATACGCACGTCCTGTCGACTCTGGCGGCCGACGACAGCCGCCGCGGGGTTGTGGCGGGAGAGCTGGAAGCGCTCGATCAGTCTGCGCGCACGGCGGCTACCGTGCAGGCGCAGATCGGCGGCATGGTGGCGGGGCTGGAGACGCGGCTGAAGGCCAGTCCCGAAGACCCGGACGGTTGGGCGCGGCTGGTGCGTTCTTATCGTGTGCTGAAAAACGTCGAGGGTGAAAAGGCCGCACTGGCCGCCATCGACCGTATCTATGCCGCGCGCCCGGAGATCGCCCGCGATATCCTGCAAAAGGCGGAACAGCCGGTGGGGGCG
>JASGGL010000084.1:0-13183 GCA_047605065.1 Asticcacaulis sp. | reverse complement strand
CCGTCGACTTGCCCGTACCGTCGTCGCCGGTGAGCATAATGCCCGCCCCGCCCTTATTGCCGGTGATCAGGTTATCGGCGATGACGTTATCGCTGGCGCGGTTGAGCAGAATGCCGATGCAGAAGTTGCGCACCTCAAGGCCGCGGATTTCCACGCCCTTCGTATCGCGCAGGATCAGGCCCGGATTGGTCGTGGTGCGCACATTGGTGCCGTACTGGCCTGCCACGGCCCCCGGGCAGGCCTTTGTGCCTTCGCCGATGACATAGGCCGAGCCGTCGATGGATGCATAGCTGCCGGTGCGGGCGTGATCCGGGTTTTCGAGGACGACAGGTCCGATAATCGGCGGCAGTTCCTTCAGCGGGCGGATGACCGCACCGCCCTGCAGCTCGATCCGGTACTGCCCCGGATTGCGGTTGTTTTCCTCGATGGCCCAGCGCAGCGTGCCTTCGGCGCCGGTGTCGTCGTCGCGGGTGACCTTGAGCGTTTTCGTTGGTGCGAAGGCCGGGGATTGCGCCAGCGCCGGGGCGGCCATAAGCAGGGCAGCGGCGGTCAGAAGCTTCAGTTTCATAAGAGGTTCCTCATCCTGTCCTGTTTACAGGGCCGCGCGGACCTGAATGCCGATAACCGTGGCGTCCTTCGTCTGACGGAAGCTGTAGGTGCCGGGGTTCTTGATATACTGGATGTCCGGGCGGATGATCAGCCAGGGATTGACCTGATAGCTATAGGAAACTTCCCACAGCTCTTCGGCCATGCTCAGCTTATAGCGCGGATCGCTCAAAGGCACACCATTGGTGATCAGGGCCTGCCTCTGCTGCGCGACCATGCGTTCGTTGATATCGGCCTTGATCCAGCCCACCGACACCTTGTCGTTGTCGCGGCCCTTGAACGTGCCCTGATAGACGCCCCCCAGACCGTACCATTTCCAGATCTGCGAGGTTTCCTTGTCGTGGGTCAGGTACTGCGCGAAGACGGTCAGGCCGCGCTTCGGATTGGCCTTTTCCGCAAATATCTTCTGCTCACCCATGTACCAGTAGCCGAAGCGACGGTCCTCGGTCCCGGCCTCGCCGCGGCGGGAGGCGGTAGAATCTTCGTAATAGGCCCCGAACTTGTGATTGCCGGGATAGGCCGTCTTGGAAAACGGCGTCCAGGTGAACTCGATCGGGTAGAGATAGCCGGTCGTATCGCCGCCGAAGGGGTTATAGGCGTTTTCCTTGCGCCCCAGTTCCGGATTGACCTGAAAGACGCCGGTGCGGATTTTCAGTTCCGGCGTAACCGTCTGCATCACCTCGGCGCCCCAGCGGGCATTGGGATAGTTGTACCAGCCGGAATTGCCGGACAGGGACAAGGGGTGCGCACAGAAAGCCGCGTTGACGAAGGTGGTCCCCAGCGCCTGAACCGCATAACCGTTACCCATTGGGTAGTAACCGGCCTTCAGATAGGTGGTGCCGTTCTTCAGCGTATAATCGAAGCTGGCCTCGACGATGCGGCTATAGGTGCCACCGGCGGCTTCCTGAATGAACAGGCGGTTGCCGACGTGGTCCAGCGTCGTCGTGGTTTCGCCGCGACGGTCGTTGAGCAGGAAGTGAAACCCGCCGCTGTCCCATCCGGCCAGCTTTTTCATGTCGAAATCGACGGTGACGCGCATCTGATGGATGTAGCTGGCCGATTGCTCAAGGCCGCCGCTGGTGACCTGCATCAGTTCGCCGACATAGTCGCCCTTGACCGTAATACCCCTGGCCGCCCAATCGGAGCGGAAGCCCATATCGCCCAGCAGGGTCTTGCCGTCGAAGGCGTTGGGGACGGTAGCCGGAGCCGCTACGGTTTGCGTTTGCGCCTGAGCCGCTTCGCCAGCCCCGTCAGCGGTTTCGGCGTGGGCGCTGAGGCTGAGCGCGCAAAGAAGGCCCGTACCCGCCGCCGTCATGGCCCGCAGGTGTCTTTTGTGTCTGGTTTTCATGGTTGTCGTGTCCCTGTGTCTTTTGAATTAATGCGTTTTTTGAGTTATTTCTGGGCCGGTTTCTGAACCGCGCCGTGCAGCGTATCGAGGATGCCGCTGAGTTGACCGACCTCGATCTGACCGGGGGCGGAGGCCACCCCCATCATGCCGAAGGTCATGGCCGAGCCGAAGGTTTCGCCCGCCAGGCGCGAGACGACCCCCGTGCCGCCCATAGACATGGTCAGGAGCGGCTTCGACGTATAGCGGCTGCGCATCTGCCATGTGGCGTCCAGCAGTTTCAGCACATCGCCCGCGTCCTTCGGCATGACGGCGATCTTCAGGATGTCGCCCCCCAGCGCGTCTTGACGGCGCAGACGCGCGACGATCTCTTCGGTCGGCGGGGTGCCGCCGAAATCGTGGCTCGACATGACGATGAAGCGTCCGGAAGCGTGCGCGGCGGCGATCAGTTTTCGCACCACCGCTTCGTCGCGGAACATTTCGACGTCATAAAGATCAGCGGCGCGCGCTTCGATCAGCGCCCCCATCAGCTTGCCATAGTCGGCGTCACTGATGGCGGTCGCGCCACCTTCCGCCTTCGTGCGGAAGGTGAGAATTACCGGCTTACCTGCTGATGCAGAAGAAATTTTTACCGCCAACGCCTTGAGCGCCTCAGCGTCAGTGGCAATGTCCAGATAATCGATCCGCCATTCGATGACATCGGCCGCCGGGCTGGCGGCGATCTTCGCGGCCTGCTCCAGCGCCGCCGCCGAAGTCTTGCCCGTGATCGGCACGATAGTCTTGGGGCGGCCTTCTCCGATGACAAGGTTGCGCACGGTGAGCGGCTGAGCCGTGACCTGAGCCAGGGCCGGAACCGTGGTGGTAAGGGCCAGTGCGGCAACAAGCGCGGTAAGCGTAGATTTCATATCCGGGTTTCCTCTGATTTTTTTGATTGAGCCTGGTTCGCCAGTTCTGCGTATCAGTTTTGCGTATCTGGCCTTGCCGGGTTGAACACAGCGCACAGTCCGGCCAGCAGCATGGGAACGGCGAAGACAGTGAAAATCACCGGCAGGGGCAGGTTGTTGGCCATCAGCCAGCCGCCCAGTAGCGGGCCCGTAACCGCACCGATACGTCCGACCCCCATTGCCCAGCCTATGCCGGTCGAGCGCACCGAGGCCGGATAGAGGTTGGCGGCAAAGGGATAGAAGCCGTTGAAGCCGCCCTGCACCGTCACCCCGATGACAAAGGCCACGAACAGGGTCGCCACGACCGGCATGGCCAGACTGCCGAAGGCGATCAGCGCCGCCCCTCCGGCCAGAAGATAGCCAAAGATCAGCTTGCGCAGGTCCAGCGCCGGAAACAGACCGATGGAGATCATGCCGACGAACGCGCCGACATTATAGGCGGCCCCGGCATAGATGGCGTCCGTGGGGGCAAGCCCGGCCTGAATGGCCAGCTTGGGTATCCAACTGATGACGAAGTACATGGTCATGAAGCACAAGGAGATCGCCAGCCAGATCAGCAGCGTCGGGACCAGACGCCCGTCAGCGAACAGCCCCCTCAGCCCGATGGCGCTGCGCGGGGCGGCTACGGCCTCCGGCAGGACCGCCAGAACGGGCTGACCGAAGCGCGCGCGCAGACGGTTGATCTTATTCAATGCGCCTTTGGGCTGACGCTTCATCAGGAATTCAAGGGATTCCGGCAGCAGGAACAGGATGAACGGCACGGTCACCGCCGAGACGATCCCCGCCACCAGCAACATATTGCGCCAGCCGTGATCGCCGATATGGGCGGCAACCAGAAAGCCCGTAATAACCGCACCGATGGGATAGCCGGCCTGAAGGAAGGCCACGGCGAAGATGCGATGCTTCGGCGGTGCGTATTCGGCGGTCAGGGCCGCCATCGAGGCCAGTACCGTACCGATGCCGATACCGACGACAAAGCGCAGCGCGATCAGGTGGGCGACATCGGTGGCAAAGCTTGAGGCGATCATCGCCACGCTCATCAGGACGATGGAGGCCAGAATCAGTAGTCTGCGGCCCCAGCGGTCGGCCAGCGGCGCAATGGCCAGCCCGCCCACGGCCATCCCGGCCAACCCGGCGCTGAACACGGCCCCCAGACGATCCGGCGTCATCCCCCAATCCGCTGACAGGGCCGGCGCGATATAGGACATGATCAGAATATCCATGCCGTCGAGCATGTTGAGTGCGAAACACAGCGCCACGACGAGAATCTGCTGAGGTCGCCAGCCGCCACCGTCAGCAAGGATTTCGGCATCTTTGGCGACCGTCACATACGGCGCGACCGATACCGTTCCACGCGGCGAAAAATCATCCATACTCGCACCTTCCCGAACGCAATCAGCGATCGCTTTCCCTTAAACGGCCGCTTCAGCGGTCTTCTTAGGGGAAAGGTATGCGCGGGGAATGGCAGGCGCGGAAATGCCAAATCGTAGATGATCTATAACGACAGGTTATACAACCATCTTGGCGCCGCTGGCGATGAGGCCCGCCTGAACGGCTTCGACGAAACTGTCGCTGATGACCGAACGCGCCATTTCGGAGGATCGGCTAAGATAAACAGGGACTTCCGCGACTTCGGCAAGCGGCAGCAGTCTGGCGCGGTCGGTCATGGCCCGACGCGCTGTGAAGGAGTCGATAAAAGCGACGCCCATGTCATTTTCAACAAAAGAGAGTGCCGTTTCGGCGTAGCGCACGAAGGTGGCGATATCCAGCGGCAGGCCCGCTTCGGCGTGCATGCGCGCGATAATCTGCCCGTGCGGGATATCCGAGCGGAAAGAAATCAGGCGTTCCCCCTGAAAATCGGCGATACTCACGCTGTCGCGCACCGCCAGCGGATGATCGACCGGCACCGCCGCCACCATGCGCCCGGATGCCACCTGCTGAGAGCGGATGTTCGGATGGCGGACCTCGAAAACGGTCAGGCTGTATTCCCCCCGCTGCAGCACCAGATAGTCTGTCACCTGATCGCGCGACAGGATTTCGAACTGAATATTGACCCCCGGATGGGCGCGCGTCAGTTGCTTGAGGATACCGGGGACGATGGTATGGCCCAGAGACGGCGACGCCCCCAGCCTCAAGATACGGTCCTCACCGCGCGCCAGCCTGCGCGCGATCTGATCCAGATCCTCGATCCCGCGATAGATGTGCTGGATTTCCTCGAACAGGACCAAAGCCTCCTGCGTCGGCACCAGCCGCCCGCTGGAGCGGTCGAACAGGCTGTAGCCCAGCCGGTCTTCCATATAGCGCAGCATACGGCTCAGCCCCGGCTGCGCCACATTGAGCAGTTCCGCCGCCCCGGACACCGTCTTGGCGATCATGATGGCCCGGAAAATTTCAATCTGCCGGAAATTGAGCATGGCGGACCTTTGGGACGCGGACGATTACGCGGGGTTTAGCAGTTCAGAGGTCGAGAGCCAACCAAGGTATTAAGCGCCCGTTATTCCGCCATGACTCGCTATGGTCGCCATCGGCATGAAGTGTTACACCCCGCGCACACTCCTCAGGAATAAGAGACCATGACCCAAATTCAACCCGGCGCGTCGTTCAGGGATAATCTCTCGCAACTGCCACCTATCACTACCGTGCAGCGCATCGAACTGATCGACACAACGGACACGGTGATTGCCGTCCTTGAGAACGAGCCGGGTAAACAAGGCTCGCTGGCCGTCTATCAGTATCTTGGGCAATGTTTTGACGCCCTCGATGCAAAAGCCGCCCGTCATGGGCTGGAGGTATTCGCCGAGCACACAGCGGACGCACGCAATCGTCCCGGCGCGCATCCGAATGTAGACCGCCTGATCGCGATTGCCGAGGGCGGCGGACCTTTGCGGGTTAAGATTGTCACGAAGGACGAAATACCCGTCGGCAATTTGTCATAAATTACGCAATATGGGCCTCAGGACGTACGGCGCTGGCACCCTGCCCGGTCACAGGCCCATGGTCACAGGCCCATGAAGGCCAGCATGATGAAGGCGCAGAACAGCACGAAATGCGTCGTGCCTTCGATGGCGTTGGTCTGACCGTCATTGAGGTTGATGGCGGCGACCAGCAGGGTCAGGGCCGTCATGATGCTCTGGGTCGGGGTCAGGGCCATATGGATCTTCTGATCGTTGAACAGCGAGATCAGTTCGATCACCGGCACGGTCAGCACCACGGTCGACAGCGACGCCCCCATGGCGATATTGATCACCGGCTGCATGCGGTTGGCCAGTGCGGCGCGCAGGGCGGTGAGGATTTCCGGGCTGGCCGAAATGGCCGCCACCACCAGAGCCGGGAAGACCGGCGGCACGCCTGTGCCTTCGAGGCCGACCGACAGGGTTTTCGACATCACCTCGGCCAGCAGCCCGATCAGGATCAGCCCCACCACCAGAATGGCCGCCGACGGCGCGACCTTACCGCCATGATCGTGATGTTCAACGCCTGTGGCCGCATAGGAATAGCTGAAGAAATAGCTGTGCTTGGTGGTCTGAAGACGCAGGAACATGGCGTAGAGGAAGACCATGATGACGATGGAAAAGACCGAATAGACCTTCCAGTGCGCCACCGGGATGAATTCCGGCACCAGCATGGAAACCCCCATGCCCGTCATGATCATCACCGTATAGGTCTTGCCCGACGCATCATTATAGGGTTGCTCCCCGTGACGCAGGCCGCCGAGGATCGCCGCCACGCCGATAATGCCGTTGATGTCGAGCATGACCGCCGAATAGATGGTGTCGCGCGCCAGGGTCGGGTTTTCGGCATGCCCCAGCATGATGGCCAGAATGACCACCTCGACCAGCACCGCCGACAGGGTGAGGATCATGGTGCCATAGGGCTCCCCCACCTTTTCGGCGAGGATTTCGGCATGGTGCGCCACGCGCAACGAGGCCAGAACGATCACCCCGATGAGGACCAGCGCCGCGATCAGCGAAACCATCTGACCGCCGTGGACGATGCTGTGCTCCATCGTCATGGCCGCCACAGCCACCACAGCCGCGATCAGCAGATTGGTTTCTTTCCTGAGCATGGCCAGCATGGCGAATCCCCTTCCCCGCTTCAAAGACAATCGATTTCCCGACTGCGGCATCCGGCGGAAATAATCAATCGCTTTTTCCGATACCCGTTATAGGATGCGGTATGGATCAAGCTTCGGAAACCTGCCGTATCGATGTCTGGCTATGGCGGGCGCGGTTTTTCAAGACCCGCGCTTTGTCGGCAAAGTTCGCCGAAGGCGGCGCGCTCAGGCTTGAACGTTTCGGCCAGACTTCGCGCATCCAGAAACCGGGACACAGCATCCGGCCCGGCGACCGCCTGACCTTCGCCATCGGGGCGCGCCTGATCGATGTGCGCGTTCTCGATACAGGGGAACGACGCGGCCCGGCCAGCGAGGCGCAGGGGCTGTACGAAATCTGCGAATAGGTTTCAGTCTCAGCACTTAAGCCAAACCCCTTGCCCGGTTTAGTAAAAATCACGATTGGGAAATGGCTAAAGTCTTGACAGGCCGCGCCGCAAAAGTCATGACCCCAGTCGATTTACCGGGTCGCTGGCTAAGCGCGGCCCCGTTTCATTTGTGCAAGGCCCCAAGACCGCGATGACCTATATCGTCACTGATCCCTGCGTTAAGTGCAAGTTCATGGACTGCGTTGAAGTCTGTCCGGTGGACTGTTTCTACGAAGGCGAAAACTTCCTGGTCATCAATCCGGACGAATGCATCGACTGCGGCGTCTGCGAACCGGAATGCCCTGTCGATGCCATCAAGCCGGACACCGAGGACGAGCCGGATGGCAAGTGGCTTGAGGTGAACTCCAAATATTCGCGCACCTGGCCGAACATTTCGGTCAAGGGCACCCCGCCCGCCGACCGCGAGGACTTCGAGCGCGAAACCGGCAAGTTCGAGAAGTACTTCTCGGAAAACCCCGGCGACGGCAAATAAGCGTTTAACGAAAAAGCTTCGGGGAGCGTCCTTAACAGGGCGCTCTTTTTGTTTTTGGTATATCACACGGCCATGCACGTTCCCGATCCCGCCATCGACGCTTTCAACGCTGCCCTCTTCTGGCTGGATTACGCCGCCGTGGCCCTTTTCGGCGCCTCCGGTGCCATCGCCGCTGCGCGCGGCCGTCAGGACATCATCACCTTCGCCTTTTTCGCGGCCATCACCGGCGTCGGCGGTGGCACGCTGAGAGACGTACTGATCGGCGCCCCGGTCTTTTGGGTGCAACGCCCCGACTATCTGCTGATCTGCGCCGCCGCGGCCGGAGCCGTCTGGGTGCTGGCCCCGCGCAATCCGTCGCCCCGACCGGACGGCAAGCCCGGCAAACGCATGCTGGCGCTTCTGTGGCTCGATGCCATGGGACTGGGGGCCTATGCGGTCGTGGGCGCGGCCAAGGCGCTCAATCTGGGGGTTGCACCGTTTTCCGCCGTCGTCATGGGCGTCCTGACCGCCAGCTTCGGCGGCATCATCCGCGACGTTCTGGCCGGAGAGCCCAACCTGCTGCTGAGGCGAGAAATCTACATTACCGCAGCGCTTCTGGGGGCCGGGGTCTTCGTTACCCTTAGCCTGCTGGGCCTGTCCTTCTGGCCCGCAGGCCTGAGCGGCTTTGCCGCCGCCGTAGGGCTCAGAGGCGCGGCCATTCACTGGTCTCTGTCGCTGCCCGCCTTCGGAACCGACCGAAAAGGAACCAGCCCGGCGGGCGGAAACAAAACTTTATAATTTTTTCTTCGCCACCCCGCCCCTCGCGGCTTGCGTCCGGCGGTCACTATACTTTCATCCACAAGCTTTGCGGACCCTATACCCGGTCCGAAACGCCTTGCGCTGGCCCGTCAGAATTTATCCCCCGCCTAAAGTCCCCGGCAGGCAGGATGTTAACTCTTTTTCACGATTCAAAAGCTGAAAGTACGGACAGCCACATAACAGACTCAAGTCCCATTACTGTATTTCAGGAAATGGACACAAATTTTTCAAAACACACACCTCCTCCGATACTATCGGCCCCTTTTGACCGAGACTGTCTCAGCCGCTCTTTATTTTTGTCTATTTTTATGATAGACAATGCGTCGACGATGTTAGAGCGCGGACCGCGCGACCGGCATCATACTTCTTCACCTAAAGGCCGCCTGCGCATTCCGTGTGCATCCGGCATCTTCGACAAAGGTCGGATGACAGGCTTGTCTTAGTCCATTCACATTCAGCAGTGGCGCTCCGGGGTACATACCATGGATTGTCGCTGCTTTTTCGCGTCCGCGCTTTCCGGCCTCCCAACTTCGCCGGACAGGGTGTTTGTCGCGTGAATGGGCTGCGTCAGACCGCCATCGCACCTTGCAGACAAAAGAAAGAGGACCGCAATGACGACTGTTGCAGTAGAACTCGAATTTTCCGTAGGCGATAAGGTTGTGTATCCGGCGCACGGCGTCGGCACGGTTGCCGCCGTCGAAAGCCAGGAAGTGGCCGGTTATCAGCTCGAAGTCTATGTCGTCACCTTCGACCATGAGAAGATGACTCTGCGCGTCCCGACCAAGAAGGCCAAGACCGCCGGCCTGCGTCACCTCGCACCCGCCGCCGTCATGTCTCAGGCGCTGGTTACCCTCAAGGGCCGCGCCCGCGTGAAGCGCACCATGTGGTCGCGCCGCGCTCAGGAATACGAAGCCAAGATCAATTCGGGCGACCTCGTGTCGATCGCCGAAGTGGTCCGTGACCTGCACCGTGCCGAGAATCAGCCGGAACAGTCCTATTCCGAGCGCCAGCTCTACGAATCGGCTCTGGACCGCATGGCCCGCGAAGTCGCCGCTATCGAAAAGATCGACCGCGATGCCGCCGTGGCCCTGCTCAACAAGTCGCTGAACAAGGTTGCCGCCTGATTTTTTTACTCAGGCGCGCGTGGAAAAACCCTTCGGGCACACCCGGAGGGTTTTTCTTTTGCCCTTATATGGCCCGGCGCAAAAACACCTCCGCCAACGGGGGTTTTTCCGCTTGACGGGTGGGCAGGCTTTGCCTATAGAACGCGCCTCTTGCGCCGCAGTCTGACTGCTGCGCCCTCGTCATTTAGTTCTAACGAAGGTGGATATCATGTCGCGTCGTTGCGAACTCACCGGTGTCGGCCCCATGGTCGGCCACTCCGTGAGCCACTCAAACATCAAGACGAAGCGTCGCTTCCTGCCCTCGCTTCGTGAAACCGCGCTTCAATCCGAAGCCCTGAATCAGTCGTTCCGTCTGAAGATCTCCAACGCCGCTCTGCGCACGCTGGACTTCAAGGGCGGCCTCGACGCCTTCCTCGTCAAGGCTGACGACGCCGAACTGTCTCTGCGCGCCCGTCGCCTGAAGAAGCAGATCAAGGCGAAGCTGGCTGAGAAGGCCGCAGCCTAATCTTTTCGGTTTAAACCGAACACGCAAAAAACCCCGAAGCCTCGCTTCGGGGTTTTTTGTTGCCCGCCACCCGATTCCGCCTGACGGATTTCTGAAATCGGCAAGCCCGCCCCCCATCGATGCGCAATGACGAAGCCTCCTATCCTCCGGAGTCTTCCATGCCCGATCTGCACAGCCTCAACATTCTTCTTCATGTCGCCACCGCCAGCGCTGCGCTTGTGGTCGGTCTGTTTGTCCTGATGCGGCGCAAGGGCGACCGGCTGCATCGCCTGAGCGGCCGCCTCATGCTCTGGCTGACCAGTGTATCGGTGGCCGCCGCCCTGATCGGCGCGTTTGTTTTTCGGGGCAAGCTGGACCTGATGGGCGTCAGCCTGCTGGTCGCCTATCAGCTATGGAGCGGGCCGCGCGCCCTGCGTCTGCGATCAAATGGCCGGGCCGCCGCCGACCTGATTCCGGCTCTGCTGATTCTGGCCTGCGGCGGCGGATTCTGGTGGCTGATCCGGCAGGGCGGTGCCGTCCACTGGTCACCCGCTCTGGTTAGCGGTGCCATGGGCGGTATGCTGTTTTACGGCGGCTGGGATGTGCTGCGCACCCTTCTGCCCGCGCGCTGGCGGTTGTGGCTCAACCCCGCCGAACACGGCTTCAAAATGGTCAGCGTCACCGGCGCGCTGGCCTCCGTGGCCGTAGGGACGCTTTTCGGCAATGGCTACTGGCCGCTGGTCATTTCAGGCGGGTTTGCATTGGCCGGACTGGTCTTCGCCTTCAGGGCGGCGCGGAAGGCCGTGGGCGTCATACCTTCTGAGGCCTTGAAGGCACGATTGAACACCGACAGGGAATTATAGCCGACCGCCAACGCCTGTTCGAGGATGGTCCCCGGTTCCGTCGCCTTCGCCTTGAACGCCTCGATGCGATAGCGGTTGAGGTAGCCGCTGAAATGGCCATGCCCCTCGCCGATATGGATAAGGCGGCGCAGACGATGCTCCGGCAGGTTCAGACGCTGCGCCAGCCGCGACAGGCTCAGTTCGGGATCGCTATAGGCCTGCGCCATCTCCGTCCTCAGCCGCTGGAGCTGACGCTGTTCCTGCGCATCCAGCGCCTGCTGGTCGACCGACGGGGTCAGGCGCTTAAGGCCCTCGCCCCCCACGGCCACAGCCGCAATACAGAGGCCCAGAGTCAGGACCGCTCCGCTTGCCGCCGCCTGAGCCGTCCAACCGGCCACCGAGGCCGCCGCCACGCCCGCGCCCGTGACCACGCCCAGCCCCAGAAGGACGTATCTCGCCCGGCGACGCCCGGCCAGCAGGTCGTCCGGCAGACCGCGCCAGACCATGACCGGCAGCTCCAGGAACAGATAGAGGCTGATGGCGTCCCAGCCGTATCGCGCTCCCCCGATATGACCGGGCCACAATCCGGCGCAGCTCAGCCCCACCAGCACCGCACACAGGGTCATATCGACCCGATCAGGTCGCTGACGCATGCCCAGCCCAGCCCGGATCGCGCGATTGAACGCCAAAGGTCCGACCGCGATCACCGGCAGCAAAACGCGCAGTTGATCCGGGAAGGCCGCATGCAGGAAGTAGAGCGCCCCCAGCCCCAGAGCGACAGCCATATCGGCGCGCCCCTCAAGGCGCGTATGCCGCCACAGCAGCAGAGCCAGCATAAGTTGAGCCGTGGCGACCGCAGGCGCGACGACACCCAGCATCAGCGGGTCCAGTCGAACATCAAAAGCCGCGTCGGGTCATTGTCCCCGATCGGATCGCTGATCAGATAGAGGCGATAACCCTCCGCCGTCTTCACCGCCGACACGCCTTCGTAATTGTCGTTCGGCAACGGCGGCGCGATAGTCAGGAGCGTATCGGTCAACACCAGCCGCCGCCCGTCGAGGCGCAAGACGCGCAATACGCTGCGCGCCCCTGTCCACGGCGTATAGAACCGATAGAGGGCCAGCATTTCATCGGGGCGGGCCGCATCGAGCGGCGCCAGCGACACCAGCTTATAGGCAAAGCCCGGCGTCGTCGGCCCGATCAGGTCACGACATACATAGTCGTCAAGGCCGCACTGCCAGAAGCCGCCCACCTCGGCCCCGAGAATCAGCGATGCCTTACCGGCGGCATCGCGGTGAAAAGTCAGCGCCTCAAGCCCTTCATTCCCCGGCAGGGCAGACAGGCGGGTCAGCGGCAGGCGTTGCCCCTTGCCGGACATGCCAGGACCGTAGCGCATCACGCGCGCATCACCCTCGAAAGAGACGTAAACCGTCCCCGTCTGAGGGTCGATCGCCATATCCTCTGAGTCCGACAGCGCCTTGTTACCGAAGGGCTGACCATCCTGTCCACGCAGGGCATCGATCTCCAGCGGACCTTCGCCGCCCTGCGCCGGGACGGTGAAATGCACACGATCGCCATAGTCGCTGACGGCATCGACGCGCACACCGTCCTTACCCGGCGTGACGATCAGGTCCGAAAGCCCGATCAGGCGCGCCGTTCCTTTTCCAGCCACCGTGTAGCCGCCGGCATAGCGGACCTTCTGCGACGGCGCACTCACCGGCGGCAGGGGCGTGGAAACGACGCGCATGCCGCCCTGATAAGGCACAGGCCCGGCCACAGCAGTGGTGGCCAGCAAAGCGGATAACAGCAGGACAATTCGCATGAGGGCTCCGTCTAGAGCACGTTTCATTCAAATTGAACCGCAAACGTGCTCTAAATTTTTTGCTTTGCCGCATTTTTTAACGCTCAACCGCCAAGACAGCTTTTTGGCACTTGAGCGAAAAATGCTCTAACCCCCTCGCCCCATTTACGGGAAGAAGGAAGTCATATCACCTCCGCCCGACGGTCTTTTCGTCGAACAGTTCGGCCAGCTTTTCGATCAGCGCACCACCCAGTTGCTCGACATCGA
>JASGGL010000083.1:0-13207 GCA_047605065.1 Asticcacaulis sp. | reverse complement strand
ACGCCGGGCGGTGCCGCTATTGAAAAAAGCCGCCAAGGTGGTGGTGACGGGCGCGCCGGTGGGGGAAAATCCCGCCGATCTGGGTAAGCTGGCACGCTACTACATGCTGCATGGCCTGAAGGTCGAGGTCGATATCCTGCCCAAGACCAATGACCTGATCGGGACGCTGGTCGATGCCAATCAGCGGCATGGGGCGCAATATATGGTTGCCGGGGCATTCGGACGGTCGCGTCTGCGGGAGTTCGCCTTCGGTGGCACGACGCGCGCGCTTTTGCACAACACCAATCTCAACCTCTATATGGCGCATTAGATTTTTAGCCCCTCGCCGGGCGGTGGCTCCGCCACCTTGGCCGCCGCCTCAATGGCGGCCTGAACGGAATGTTTCATTCCGCTCTGACAGAAGACGCAGAAAAGCGGCGGATTACCCGCCGCTTTTTTATTTTCCCGTCAGTCTGGTTGCCAGAGCACTCAGCGGATGAGACCAGCCGCTGTCGTCGGGCAGCAGGGGCGTGACGTTGGGATACCACGGGTAATGGTCTGTCCCCAGCATGACCCACGCGCCGTGCGACAGCAGCATATGGACGGATGCGCCCGCCGCTGCCGCGATCTGCGTCGTCGCATTGGCCGGACCGACCACGACATCCAGAGCCGCGCACAGTGCACTCAGTTCGTCGAGATCGTTGGTCAGGTCGATCGGCGGCGTATAGAAGCGGTAGCCCTTCGCTTCGGCTTCGGCCTGTTCGGCGCTGGAATCGCCGTATTGCAGGTTGACACAGACCAGCTCCGGCGCGGCCAGAAGCGGCTCAAGCTGCTCAAAATCGGGGTAGTAGCGCCGCCGCCGCGCCGTATTCATCAGGCTTTTCCACACAAGGCCGGTCTTCAGTCCCGGTCCGAAACGCTCCAGTTCGGCGCGCCAGAAGGCCACACGTTCAGGATCGGGTTTCAGGAACGCACGCGAGGCGGCAAAGGCGTCGACGTCCTTACGCAGCACCGGCAGGAAATCGCCGATGAAACACCAGCCGTCCAGAGCGTCGTCCCCGACGTCCGGGACGTCGCGCTGAAGACGCCCGTCGCGCGTTTCAGTATGGTGCGCAAGTACGGTCGCCTGCGGAAATGCCTTGCTGAACAGAGGGATAAGCCGCTTTTCGACCGCCAGGGTGAGGCTGCCCGATCCCAGATCGGTTTCGATTTCCGGCAGGAGGGTGGCGAACATCAGTTCGTCGCCCAGTCCCTGCTCGGCCATGATCAGTACACGCTTGCCGGCGATATCGGCGGGGGCCAGACGCGGGACGGGCAGGTCGACATGGAGCTCCTTGGGCGTACCGGCCATATGCCGCGCCTCATAGGCCTTCCATCCGGCGTCAAGCCGCCCGAGGATGAGCTGCGTATAGGCCATGACCAGTTCCGCCGTGCGCAGGTTGGACGGTTCGGAGAAGCGGTCGAGGCAGATTTCGATATCGGGCAAGGCGTCTTGCGCCCGGTTGCCTTCCACCCACAAACAGGCGCGGTTGAACCGGGCGGGCAGGCTATTGTCGATATTGATGGCTTCGGTGAAGAAGATTTCGGCGGTTTCGGGATCGCCCTGCGCCATGAGGATGTTGCCCAGCGTGTCCCAAAAGGGGCTCTGGCGCGGATAGTCGGCCAGATAGGCTTTCAGAAGCTCGATGGCCTCATCGAACTTCGACTGCTCGCACAGGGCCGCGGCGTAATAGTTGACGGCGGTCAGGTGGCCCGGATCGCGGCGCACGATCAGGCCGTAGAAGCGTTCGGCCATGTCGTACATGCCGATGCGGAAGGCCAGCTGGGCCAGATCGGCGGCGATATCGAGCGATTCCGGATCGCGTTCCAGAGCGCGCTGATAGGCGTCCAGCGCTTCGGGCAGGCGGTTTTGCCGGTCGAGCGCCATGGCCAGCCCCAGCCATGTACGGCTTTGGTCGGCGGCTATGGGCATGAGTGCGCGCGCCTGCGCTTCGGCATCCTCCCAGTCGCGCATCAGAAGCGCGCGGTCGAGCACCTGAAACGCCCGCGCCATATCCTCGGCGGAGGGGGCGGAGACGGGGGCCGCCACCGTATCGATCAGGGCCTGACGCATGGCCTCAAGACCGGGAGCCCATTCGCCCTGAGCCGGGGTGACGAACATGCGGGCGGTCGGATACCACGGGTAATAGTCCGTTCCCAGCATGGGCCAGGAATTGGCACCCGTAATCATCCACACCGTCGTGCCTGCGGCGGCGGCGATATTGCTGGTGGCGTTGGACGGCCCCATGATCAGGTCGAGCGCCGCGCAAAGCGCCGACAATTCGTCCAGATCAGCCTTAAGGTCGATGCCCGGCGGGTTCCAGATGGTCAGGCCATCGCGTTCCATTTCCCGCAGTTCTTCGCTCACATCGCCGTACTGAAGATTGACGAAGATGACGCCGGGGGTGCGCAGAATGGGTTTCCAGCCCTCGAACGGCGAATAGTAGCGGTCACGCCGCGAATGTTTGACCAGACTCTTCCACAGAAGGCCGACCTTCGGGAAGGGGCCAAGTGCCGCCAATTGGGCCTGCCAGTAGGAGACGCGAACGGGATCGGGCGTGAGGAAGGGCGCGTTGCGGGCATAGTCTGCGATCGCCGGGCGATAGCGTGGCAAGAGGTCGCCCATCATGACGAAGCCGTCGTGGGGGGGGCTGTTGTCGAAGCCCGGATATTGCCGGATGGTATAGGCTTTGACCTTGCCCGTGCGGTGCGCCATCACGGTCACATCGGGGAATGAGCGTTTGAACAGGGCCACGAGGCGCGGCTCGACGGCGAGGGTCAGATGCCCTTGCGGCCCCAGTTCGGCCAGCAGGTCGTTAAGGATAGTGCCGAACAGGATTTCGTCGCCCAGCCCCTGTTCCGCCGTCACAAAAACGGTCTTACCCGCCAGAGATCCGCTGAGGTCCAGCGGCGGCAGGTCGGTCATATATTTCATGCCGTCCAGACTGTGGGTCTGCTTGCGCGAATTATAGAGCCGGTAGGCGGTGGTCAGGTCGCCCTTGACGAAATAGCAGAAGGCCTCGGCCAGTTCGCTGGCTTCGATCTGGTTTTGGTCTTCCATCCATTTGCGGGCCTCGGTCAGGCTTTCGATGGCCTCGTCGATGCGCCCCAATCCGCCCAGGCTCAGGCCGCGATTGTGCCAGGTCTTGCCGTTACGGCTTTCATATTTAAGAGCTTCTTCGTAAAAGAGCAGGCCGGTCTCATAGTCGCCCTGAGCGTTGAGTACGGTGGCCAGCGTGTTCCATAGCGCCGGTTGCTGAGGATTGGCCTCAAGCGCAGGGCGTATCAGGTCGATGGCCTCCTGATAGCGGCTCATTTCGCGTAAGGAGCTGGCGCAGTTGTTGATTGTTTCCGTATTTTTGGGATCGCGTTGCAGGACGTAAGCGAAGAATTTGATCGCGTTGTCGTGCAGTCCCATGAAGTAGGCCAGCCGCCCGATATCGTTGGCGACACCGAGGTTTTCGGGCTCGATGCGCATGGCGGCTTCGTAGCAGGAAAAGGCGGCGGGCATGTCGCCGGACTTTTCGCGGCACACCCCCAGCACGTGCCAGGCGGTGGCGCAGGCTTCGTCCATGTCGAGCGCGGCCAGCGCCTTCTTGCCGGCGGCTTCGAATTTGCGCGCCCTGAGGTCTTCGAGCGCCGACTTCAGCAGGGTCAGAAGCTCAAGCTGGCGGATATGCGCCGTGGCCTCAAGAAGGGTGCGCAAGGCTTCGTTCGAGCCGGAATCGCCGATGATGGGAGAGGCGGCTTCGACCCTGACGGCCTGCGGCATGGGCAGGGCTTCGGATGGCCGTGTGGTGCCCATCATCAGGTCCGTTTTCAGGACGCTTGCCAAATCACTCGCCTGATCACGTGTCTGATCACTTGTCAGGCCGGGCAGGGCCGTAGACAGCGTCTCTTTCGTCAGGCCGGCGGATTTAACGGGCCATGTTTTCCTGGGCATCAAACTTACTCCGCGTCCGCAGGTGCTGCCTGTTATATCAAAATGAGGACAGATGGTTGCGAACGTGCCATCTTATGAATCGATTCGATTAACATCAGCATATCGTAATGGCGGGATAAAACTTGTCCGGCGAAACCTGATGTTAACTGTGTAACGGTTAAGCTTCAGGCAAAGGGATTGACATGCCGCTCAAACTCTCGCTCAAGCCGGGTGAAAAATTCGTCCTCAACGGCGCGGTCGTTCAAAACGGTGACCGCCGCTGTTCGCTGGTTCTTCAAAACAAGGCCTCGGTGCTGCGTGAGAAGGACATCATGCAGGTGAACGAAGTCAGCTCTCCGGCGCGTCACATCTACTTCCCGGTCATGATGATGTACCTGGATGAAGGTGGGGCCGAGAAATACTACGACGAGTTTCTGACCCGTATGACCGAGTTCATGGGCGTCATCTCAAACCCCTCGATACTGGCCGAGTGCGTGCTGGTGTCCAAGGCCATTATGGGCCGCGAATACTACAAGGCCCTGATGGGGTGCCGTAAGCTTATCGAGTACGAAGACGAAAGACTGGGCCATGTCTCTACAAGCCTACCAGAAGGCGGCGCAGCGGACTGAAGATCCGCGTCAGACAGAATATCGTCTCTTTGGACAGGTGACCCGCGCCCTGATGGAAGCGGATGGTCTGGACAAGAGCGAGATCGGTAAGCGCATGGATGCGCTCGACTGGAACCGCCGTCTGTGGTCGGTGCTGGGGACGGACTGTGCCCTGCCGGGCAACGGCCTGCCTGAGGGACTGCGCGCTCAGATCATTTCCCTGTCCATCTGGGTCAACCGCCATACCTCCATGGTTATGCGCGGGCAGGAAGACATGACGCCCCTTATCGAGGTCAACCGCCTGATTATGCAGGGCCTGATGCCGCGTCCGGAGGCGTCTTCGCCCAGCGAGGCGGCCTTTACCGGCATGGTGCGTTCCTCGCTGGGTTAAAACGTTCCGCGTTGCAAAATTTGCCGGGCAGGCCCGGTTTCCGAAAGGCGAGAGTCGGTGATTCTCGCCTTTTTCAATTTCAAAATTCCCTTTAAAAACAACGATAAAAATATTTAACGACACCTTTCTGTCTGGCATCCGGGTTGCTACGTACCGGGTAAGCCAAAATGGCTTTGCGGCAAAACTGCCGTTCAAAACCCCGACCAGAATGGAAAGGACTTACGTCGATGTCGAACGTGTCGATCAATACCAATGTCGGCGCCATGGTGGCGCTGCAAAACCTTAACAAGACGAACAGTGACCTGCAGTCCACCCAGAACCGTATTAATACGGGTCTTAAGGTGGCCGGCGCCAAGGATAACGGGGCAATCTATGCCATCGCTACCCAGCAGCGTTCGGATGTGGCCTCTCTCGGTGCTGTGACGGAATCGCTCGACCGCGCGAAATCGGCTGTCGATGTGGCTTTGTCCGCCGGTGAGAGTATTGCGGACATGCTGACGCAGATGAAGGAGAAGGCTCTCGCGGCTTCGGACACCACGCTGACCACGGTCAGTCGTCAGGCGTTGAATGAGGATTTCAAGGCGCTTCGTGATCAGATTGCGAAGACTGTCAACAATGCGACATTCAACGGTGTGAACCTGCTTAAGGGTGGTGCGTCCGATATTACGCCTCTGGCGAATGCTGACGGCTCGTCGACCTTGACGGTTGCCGCTCAGGATCTCAGCCTCACGGGCAGCAATATCACCTTCTCGGCCGGATCGGCCTTTACCTCCGCGACGGAGGCCAAGACGATCTCCGATGCGGTGGATGCCTCGATCGCCAATGTCTCTGCCGCCCTTGGACGGCTGGGGACCTCATCTAAGTCGCTTGACGCGCATACGCTGTTTGTCTCGAAACTGATCGACTCTATGGAGGCGGGTATCGGCAATCTGGTCGATGCGGATCTGGCGAAGGAAAGTGCAAAGCTTCAGGCCCTGCAAACCAAGCAGCAGCTTGGGGTTCAGGCGCTTTCGATCGCCAATCAGGCACCAGGTATCGTTACAAGCCTGTTCCAGTAAGAGTCTTCAAAACCGGAGCGCCTGCCCATTGTTGTTCGGGGCGGGGCTCCGGTTTAATTTTGCCCGGATGCGCGCGGGGCAAAAAATGCCCACTCGGCAAAAAATGCCGGAATTGGGCAAAAAGTGCCGTGCAGGGGGTGTGGTTAACCCATATATAACGCTTATTTTTCAGTAATTTATTTAAAATTGGCGCGATGGTTCTTCTGGCCTGCGGCTTGCAGGTAAATGGGCAGGCAAAATGCCGCCGGACGACAAAATGTCTCCGGTTCATCTAGAAGAAGGACTAGAACAATGTCGCTGAATAGCGTGAATACCAATTTCGGGGCTATGGTTGCCCTGCAAAACCTGAACAAGACCAACACGGACCTGCAAACGACCCAGAACCGGATCAACACCGGCCTGAAGGTTGCCAGCGCGAAGGATAACGGTTCGGCTTTCGCTATCGCCCAAGGGCAGCGCGCCGAAATCTCCTCGCTCAACGCGGTCTCGGAGTCTCTCTCCCGTAACCAGTCTGTCGTCGACGTGGCTCTGTCCGCGGGCGAATCCATTTCCGACATGCTCTCGCAGCTGAAGGAAAAGGCTCTTTCCGCTTCGGACTCGACCCTGAACACCGCCAGCCGTGACGCCCTCAACGAGGACTTCAAGGCTATCCGTGATCAGATCGCCAAGACGGTTTCGAACGCCTCGTTCAACGGCATCAACCTGCTGGACGGCTCGAAGACCGAAGTTGCGGCTCTGGCCAACGCCACCGGCGGCACCCTGACCGTTTCGGCGCAGGATCTGACCGTTGGCGGTACGAACTCGGCGATCTCGCTGAGCGCGGGCGCGGACATCGCCACCCTGACCAAGGCTTCGGATCTGATCACGTCGATCGATGACTCGATCGCGTCGGTTTCGGCGTCTCTGGCCAAGCTGGGTACGGCGTCCAAGTCTCTGAGCAACCACGCGACCTTCATCGGCAAGCTCCAGGATTCGCTGGAAGCCGGTGTTGGCAACATCGTCGATGCCGACCTCGCCAAGGAAAGTGCCAAGCTGCAAGCCCTGCAGACGAAGCAGCAACTTGGTGTGCAGGCGTTGTCGATTGCGAACCAGTCGACTTCGACGGTTCTGAGCCTGTTCCGTTAAGGGATAACGGGGACGAAGAGCTTACGGCCCTTCGTCCCCTTTCTTCAATTCGGTTCTTAGTCAGGCTCTGTTTACTTTCACGTCAACAGAGGGCGTCCGTGATTTCCGTCCGGGCGTATTCCAGGAGATGATTACGAATGTTGTAAGCTTTCCCTCCGCTACCGATGCCGGTCAGGTTAAGCCGGCAGAGCCGGTCAAGCCGGTTCAGGAGGTCGCCCCGGCGTCTTCGGGCAGTAAAACAGGTACGGATGGTGGTCTGTCGAATCAGACGTCTTCCGATTCGCAGCCTGCCTATACGCTGAAGCTGACGATAGATCAGGACCCGGACACGGGTGAGTTCATCTATCGCGCTATCGACCGCTATACGGGGGAAGTTGTTCGCCAGTTCCCGCAAAAAGAACTGCTCGAATTGAAAAAGTCCAATACTTACAAGGCGGGAAGCGTCGTTAAGACGGATATCTGACCGCGGATAAAGGGTAAGTTTTTAGTTTGTGCGCCGCGTGCCTGAAAGGGGACGTGGTTAAAGCCGTTTGCATGCATTAACCTTTTGGTTACCATGTTCGTTAACTCTTGCGAGTCGAAGCGTACATGGAGAATCCTCATGCCAACGGTTAGCGTCAACACAAATAAGACGGCCATGACGGCGTTGCAAAATCTGAATGCAACGACCAAGAAACTTGAAACGACGCAAACCAAGATATCCACGGGCCTTGAAGTATCGAGCGCTAAGGACAACGCTTCGGTCTACTCTATTGCGCAGGGCCAGCGCGCCGACCTCAGTTCGCTGTCGGCCGTGAAGAACTCGCTCAACCGGGCGACCTCGGTGGCGGATGTGACGCTGGCGGCCGGTGAATCGGTGTCGGATCTTCTGGTTCAGATGCGCGACAAGGTCGTTTCGGCCATGGACCCGTCGATCTCGACGGCTTCGCGCAATGCTCTGAACGGCGATTTCAAGGAACTGCTGCGTCAGATTACGCACGCGGTCAACAACGCCACCTTCGACGGTACGAACCTGCTCAACGGGTCGATCACCAACGGCATCGCCTTTATCGACAATGCCGACGCCAGCTCGGTTTCGACGCTCAATTCGCGCAATTTCTCGCTGGGCGGGTCGATTATCTCGCTCTCCTCGGCAGCGAACGTGCTCAGCCTGACGCTGGCGACTTCGGCGCTGGCCAAGCTCGACAGCTCTATCGAAAACGTCAACGCCAATCTGGCCGCGCTGGGGTCCGAAGCCAAGCAGATCGAAGGCCACCTGAGCTTCGTGTCCAAGTTGTCGGACGTGATCGAGGTCGGGATCGGTAACCTGGTCGACGCCGATCTTGCCAAGGAAAGCGCCCGACTGCAGGCCCTTCAGGTCCAGCAGCAACTGGGTACACAGGCCCTGTCGATCGCCAACCAGTCGCCGCAAGCCATCCTGCGACTGTTCCAGTAAATTCTGGTCCAGAAACTCTGATCGCCTCAGGCGCAATCGATTAGAGCACGTTTCGTTCAAATTGAACCGCAAACGTGCTCTAAATTTTTGTTTTGTCGCATTTTTTAACGCTCAACCGCCAGAAAAGCTCGTTGGCACTTGAGCAAAAATGCTCTGGCCCGTCGCAAACGCGGCGGGTTTTTCGTTTTAATCTCTGGGATTGGTTTAAGTCCTGGGATTTGGTCGCGGGTTAACGCTTCTTAAGGAGTGTTGGGCGATACTGCGGGTTCACAATCCGCGTCTGCGAACCCATCGGATGACCATCAGTTTCGACTCCAGCCTGCTGACGAGTTATTACAACTCGAAAATCGCCGCCTCCACCCGTTCGACGACGGCGGCGACGACCACGGCTGCGACGTCGCCAACGGGGACCAGCAAGGCGCCGACCGCCCCATGGGAAGGCGGCGGAACGGATGAGGACACGCTGGTCAAGAATATACTGAGTGGTAAGAGCTTCATCCGGGAATCGGCGATCAATCTCGACGTGTCCGGCGCGTCGACCGACTACAAAAAGCTCTATACGCTCTACACCGGGCTGAATTCGCTGCGGGCTGTGGCGTCGCGCGCCAATGAAATCCTGACCGGTTCGGACCCGACCTCGCTCACCAATACGACCGAGATGAATACGCTGCGTCGTCGTTTCACCTCCGGTCTTACCGAGGTCAGCGACTATATTCAGGACGCCAATTATCAGTATCTCGATCTGATTCAGGGGCAGATCACCGATAAGGCCAAGTCGACCGTCGGTGTGGCGCGCACGGATGCGACCTATTTCGCCAAGGACATCCATTCGGGCACGGCCAGCAGCGAAGTCGAGGCCTTCAAAGGCGATGTCGTGTTCGATATCTCGGTAAAGCGCACCGGTACGGCGACGCCTTACAGCATTCATATCGACCTGAGCGAAATGGGCTCGAAAACCCGTTCGATGTCGAACGTGGTCAGCTATATCAACGGGAAGCTGACGGACGCCGGCCTGAGCACGCGTTTTGAGGTTCAGCGCACGCCGGGCGGCGACAAGACCATCGAATCGAACGGCAAGACGGTCAAGATCGGCACCAATCCCGACACCTTCTCCCTTAAGATCAAGGGCGACACGACCGAAGCCCTGACCTTTTCCGCGCCGACGACCAGCGATTCGGTCTTCATGATCCAGAGCGTCGGCGATACGGATAAAACGACCAAGTACAACAAGGAAACCAAGAAGATCGAAGAGGTCACCCCTGAGCAGACCACCGAAATGGTCAAGTTCAGCACGACCGGCGATACGGTTTCCGCGCCCGGCGACACTTACTGGACGGCAGGGCGCAGCATCCAGCAGGGCATCGCCGACTCGATCAAGACGGTGCATCAGACGGTGTCCGGGCCGGATGGCTCGGTCTATGTGCTGGCGGATGTTGATGGTGCCATCGAGGGTCAGACGATCAAGGGGACGCAGGACGTCGCCCTGATCAAGTACGATTCGGCGGGCAATGTCGTTTATGCCCGTACGCTTGGTGCGGCGGACACGGCGACCGGCTACGCTCTGGCGGTGTCCGATGACGGCAAGGTGGCCATTGCGGGCTCCGTGACGGGGACGCTGCCGACGGTCACCACCAAGACGACCAATTACACGGTCGACGGCAAGACCTATACGACCACCAAGACGACCGAGGATTCCGGCACGTCGGGTGCGCGCTCGGCCGTGGCCGACAGCTTTGTCACCGTCTTTGACGCCAATGGCGAAGAGATGTGGACCAAGCGGCGCGGTTCGATCGAAGAGGATACGGCGCTGGCTGTGTCTTTCGCTGATGACGGTTCGGTCTATGTCGCGGGCAAGACGCGCGGCGTCATGACGGGCGGCGGCGGTACGGCAGGCGGCTGGGACGCCTATGTCATGGGCTTCAGCGCTACGGGCGAAGCGACCTTTACGTCGCAATACGGTTCCGCCGGTACGGATCAGGCCAACGCGATGACGGTCGACGGTAACACCCTCTATGTCGCCGGTGTCGAAGACGGCAATATGGTTCTGCGCGCCTATGACATCACCGATCCGACGAAGGCTACGCTGAAAGGCACGCGCAATCTGGGCGGTCTGGGCGGCGGTCAGATCGGGGCCATCGATGTCTATGACAACAAGGTCTATGTCGGCGGCTATACCGGCAACGGTAATATTCTGGGCGGCGGCACGGGGGCTACGGCCTTCCACGGCTATTCCGACGGGTTCGCGGCTACCGTTTCCACCGACTTTGCCTCAACCGCGGGCGACAAGGTCGTCTATTACGGCGGCACGGGCAATGAGACCAATGTGAAGGTACAGTTCACCGACGGTAAGGTCTATTTCGCAGGCCAGACCGAGGGGGATATCGCCGGTACAACCAGGCTGGGCGAGGCCGACGCCTATATGGCGCGCATGGACGTCGCCACAGGTACGGTCGAGTGGAGCCAGCGCTATACCGGTAAGGACGGCGAGGTCAATCCGCAGGCCATGGCCGTATCGACCGGTGGCGCATCGGTGCTCGACAAACTCGGGCTGCCGCAGGGGACGATACAGTATAAGGATTCCACGCTTCTGACTTCGGCGACCTCGGTGCGGGCAGGGGACTCTTTCTACCTGCGCGATTCGAGCGGATCGCAGAAGAAGATATCCATCGAAGCCAATGACACGCTGGAAACCCTGGCCAAGAAAATTACGCGGGCGGCGGGTTACACGCTCAAAGTGACGGTAGCCAAGGTGGCGGGCAAGGCCGAGTCGCAACTGGTCATCGAACCCGCCAACAAGAATTCGAAGATGGAGATCGTCAAAGGGCCGGCGGGTAAGGACGCGCTGGAATCGCTGGGCCTCAGCGAAGGCCTGATCCAGACCGCCGAAGACACCTCGACCTCTTCTACCTCAAAGTCCAAACTGACGACGCCGGATGAGAAACTGTTCGGACTGAAGTTCAATTCGAACATCACCCTGACCTCGGAAGAAAGCATCACGGCGGCGCTGAAAACCATCGATGACGCGTTGAAAAACATCCGCGCCGCCTATCGTTATCTGCGCTATGGCGAGGACACGACCTCTTCGGATGACAGCACGAAGAAGACCACGACCTCCGCCGCCTCGACGACCTATTGGAACAATCAGGCTTCCAACTACGCGGCGGCGCTCTCCCGCTTGACAGGCGGCGCATAAACGGGCCTTTAGGGGGTAATGAACTCACCTCCGAGGGGAAGGATATATGGCGCTGAACCGTAAGCAGACGATCTGGCTGGCGGGGGCCGGTGCGGCTCTGTTGCTGGCCGTGCTGATCGGGTGGGCGATTTCCAGCTCGCAAAAAGAAGCGCCGCGCATGAATACCGAAGGGCCGGGCCTGGTTCTCGATATCGACGAAGCGCCTTCGCTCGATGCCAAGAAGACGTTGCGTTGCTTCGTCAACGGCGAATTCATGGGCATGCTGACCATTTCCGACTGCGCCAAGAAGAACGGCGTGGCCGCCAATGCGCTGGATGTCGGCGTCGACGAAAGCGGTGAGATGACCGCCGCGCCGACCGCTTCGCTCAATCCGCCACCGCCGGTTCAGAAGGCCGAGACGGGGACGACTCCTGTGATCGTCGATTCGGGTGAGCCGGTCGTGGAAACGCGGCCTTCGGCGGGGCCGGTCGCCGCCTGTCTGCGGTATTCCGGTAACGAGTGGGCGCGCCTGTCCGATGGGATTTCTCTCAATGCCTGCGTGACCCTGCTGTTCGACGGCCGTTGCGAACGTCCGGGTTCGGCCTCCTATGGCCGCTGGGGCGCGCAGACCCTGCGTCTGGTGCCCAAGCGGGTCGAAGTATCCGATGATAACAAGAATTTCCGCACCTATGTCGAACAGGGGCAGGGGTGTTCGGTCAAGTGAGGAGGCCGTGATGAAGCGCGTTCTGTGGATTCTGGCCGGGGCAGCCATAGCGGGGCTTGCGGGCTGCGGGCCTGCGCCGCTCAAGGCACCCAATGACCGTAATGTCTGCTTCCATGTGGGCTTCCCCAAGGAGCAGCCGCCGAAGTTCAACCTGATCAAGAAGGACGTGCCGTCGCTGGAATACTGCGCCGCGCATCTGGACGCGCTGCGTATCAAATTCCTCAGCCTCGGTTCGCCGCGCAAGGAGCTGGTCGGGGCCTATAACGGCACCTTCCTGTGGTCGGATTCGCGCGGCGTCAAGATCGGCCAGACCTTCGAAGGGCCGCGCATTCCCTTGCTGACCAAGGCGCCCGATGGCCGTTTGGTCGTGCCGGGTGCGTTCGAGGTGCCGCAGAAGACCGACTTCTCGGACGTGCAGACCCTGCCGGAAAACCTCCCGCAAAAGAAGTAGGCCGGACCTGTTCGCGCTTTGCGAAAAAGTGTGAACAAAGCGTTAACCTCGCCTTGGCAGAGGCCGGTTTGCGGCCTATGGTCCGCCCTTCGGAATAATGTGTCCGCGTGAGTCGCGGGCAGAACGGAAGGTTTCAGTGCATGGCGGGTTCGGTCAATAAGGTCATTATCATCGGTAATCTGGGCCGTGACCCGGAAATCCGCACGCTCAATTCGGGTGAGCGCGTCGCCAATCTGACGGTGGCCACGTCCGAGCAATGGCGCGACAAGATGTCGGGCGAGCGCAAGGAAAAGACCGAGTGGC
>JASGGL010000082.1:0-13526 GCA_047605065.1 Asticcacaulis sp. | reverse complement strand
TTCGCGTGGAAGGTGACGCCCTTAAGCTTTTGAAGCCATTGGTCGAAATTGGTTTTGCGGTTGTCTTCGGACCAGAAGAAGACGCCATCCGACAAACGCGCCGACAGCACCTTGGCATTGCCGCGACGGATTTCCGCCCCGGCATCGGCAGCGACCTGATTGGAGACGATGACGAACTTCGCCGCCATCTTGCCCGTCGAAAGATCGCGGACGGCGAAATACTTCTGGTGCGTGCGCATCGAGGTCTTGATGACCTCCGGCGGCAGGGCGAGGAATTTCGGGTCCATGTCGCCCAGCAGCGGCGTCGGCCACTCGTTGAGACCAGCCACTTCTTCGAGCAGGCCATGGTCTTCCATCAGGGCGCAACCGGCTTCGGCACAGACCTCGTGCGCCTTGTCGAGGATCACCGACTGACGCTCGATATGGTCGAGGATGACAAAATTATCGCGCAGCTTCTGACGGTAATCGTCGAAACCCTTCACCGCGAACGGCTGGGTGCTGCCCAGAAAGCGATGGCCCTGCGTCAGGTCGGCGGCGTTCACCCCACCGATAACGAAGGGAATGACCTGACCGTCGAACAGGAAGAGGATACGTTGCAACGGGCGCACCCAGCGGAAGCTGGACGTGCCTGAGCGCATCGACTTCGGCCACGGGAAGCCAAGGATGATCTCTTCGAGAATACCCGGCAGGACCTCAGCGGTCTTTTTGGCGGCCTTTTCGATGCGCGCCATCCACACGCCGTTTTCCAGCACCAGTTGATCCTGAGTAAGGCCGACCTTACGCAGGAAACCGGCCATGGCCTGCTCCGGCGCGCCCTCTTTCGGCCCCTTCACCTCTTCGGTGACGGCGGCCTGCTCAAGCGGCAGGCCTTCGACGTGCAGGGTCAGGCGACGCGGGCTGACATAGGCCTTGAGGCTGTCCCATGTCAGGCCCAGAGCCTTGGCGCGGTCACCGAAAAGGCGCTCGAAATCACGCGCGGCCTGAAGCTGCATACGCGCCGGGATTTCTTCGGAGAAAAGTTCGATAAGTAACTGAGCCATCTGGATTATCTAGCTTCTTCCTGAGCCGCCCATTCGAGCGCGCAGGCCTTACACAGGTCGCGGATACGGCCGATATAGGATTGCCGTTCGGCCACCGCGATCGCACCGCGCGCATCCATCAGGTTGAACAGGTGCGACGCCTTGAGCACGTGGTCATAGGCCGGCAGGACCAGCTTATAGCCAAGGCTGTTTTCGGTGTTGAGGATACGCGTGACGTTGCGCTCCATGTCCTCGAACTGACGCTTCAGCGTTTCGACGTCCGACGCTTCGAAGTTGAAGGCCGAAAACTGGCGCTCCTGCTCCTTGAATACGTCGCCGTATTTCACGCCGTCATTGTTGAATTTCAGATCGTAAACATTGTCGACATTCTGAAGATACATGGCCAGACGCTCAAGCCCGTAGGTCAGCTCGCCCGACACCACATCGACCTCGATACCTCCGACACCCTGAAAATAGGTGTACTGCGTAACTTCCATGCCGTCGCACCACACTTCCCAGCCAAGGCCCCACGCGCCCACGGTCGGATTTTCCCAATCGTCCTCGACAAAACGGATATCGTGCACCGAGGTATCGAGTCCGATGGCCTTGAGCGAGCCGAGATAGAGCTCCTGAAGGTTTTCCGGGTTCGGCTTCAGGATCACCTGATACTGATAATAGTGCTGAAGACGGTTGGGGTTTTCGCCATAGCGACCATCGACCGGACGACGCGACGGCTGCACATAGGCGGCCTTCCACGGCTTCTTGCCCAGCGCGCGCAGGACGGTGGCCGGATGCAGGGTCCCCGCGCCGACTTCGACGTCATAGGGCTGAAGGATCACGCAGCCCTGCTGGCTCCAGTAATGGTGCAGGGTCAGGATAAGGTCCTGAAAGGAAAGTGGCTCTTTGCTCATATCTCGAATGCCAAAATCTAAGTGCGGCGGACCATAGAGAGGTGCGCAGGGGCAGGCAAGGTTCACGAAGAAAGAAAACCTGTTCAGACGTGGGAGAATCGCATTTTCTGTCCTTCTCCCCGTTCACGGGGAGAAGGTGGCCCGAAGGGCCGGTTGAGGGGCAAACCCCGCCTGCCAAATGCCCGGCACCGGCCGCCCGGCTCACCCCAGCCCTCTCCCCGCCTGCGGGGCGAGGGGGTAGAAACAAATGCCCTCTTCTTCCTCCAAACCCACCACTCGTGACATCCTCACCGCTCTGAAAACCCCGAACGCCTGGCTTCTTCTGGTGCTGGGCTTTTCGGCGGGCCTGCCCTTTTTGATGACAGGCGCGACGCTGGGTTTCTGGATGCGCGAGGAAGGCACCAGCCTGACCGTCATCGGCTATATGGGCTGGATCAGCCTGTTTTACGGCTTCAAGGTCGTCTGGGCCCCATGGATGGACAAGGTGCGCCTGCCCGTCCTGCACGCGCGTCTGGGACAGAGACGCTCTTTCATGCTGCTGGCGCAGGCAGGCGTGATCCTCAGCCTGATCGGCATGGCAGCCATTGGCCCCGGCGGCAATATCTGGGCCTTTGTCGCGGTGACGCTCATTCTGGCCCTGAGCGCCGCCTCACAGGAAATCGCCATCCACGCCTGGCGCATCGAACAGACCGACGGTCAGGCCGAAGAAGCCCTCAACCCCACCCTCTATTCTCTGGGCTTCAAGATCGCCGCCATCGTGTCGGGTTCGCTGATCCTCATCCCGGCGGAACAGTACGGCTGGCCTGCGGCGGTGACGGGGCTGGCCGTCCTCATGCTCATCGGCGTGGGCGCGACCCTGATCGCGCGCCCGTCGAGGGCCGAAGCCCTGACGCCCGCCGTTCCCTATAGCTTCGCAACCTATGTCAGCGAGCCGCTGAAAAGCTTCTTCCGCGAACATGCCGGTCTGGCCTGGTGGGTGCTGGCGACCGTGGCGCTTTATCGCCTGCCCGACTACCTGATCGGACCGGTCGCCGGACCGCTCTACAGCGACACCGGCCTCAGCAATGCCGAAATCGCCTATGTGCGCTCAACCATCGGATTGGCCGCCTCATTTGCCGGGGTGGCGCTGGGTGGGACCTGTCTGATGTGGCTGGGCATCGAGCGTGCCTTCTGGCTGGGGGCGGTAACGGGCCCCTTATCCAATATCTGCTTTGCCCTGATGGCCGGACATCCCGGCGATGTCAGCGTCTTCGGCGGCACACTGATCGTCGACAATATCGCCAATGGCGTGGCGGAAACCGCCTTCATTGCCTTCCTGACGCGCCTGACGGTCAAGGAGCACACCCTCACCCACTTCGCTCTGATGTATTCGGCGGCAGACCTGACGGGAAAGCTGCTCAAGGGCTTTTCGGGTCAGATCGTCGATGGCCTTGTCCCTGCCCATGGCCTGTTCGCGGCCTATCAGATCTTCTTCATCGGAACGGCGCTCGCCGGACTTCCCGCATTGATCCTTTGCCTCATCCTGCGGCAGCGTGGCCTCTTCAAGAGCGCCTGAAACGGGTGTATTCTTCGTCTGTGCGCGAAGGGGCATGCCAACGGGCCAAAGGGATACAGTGAGGAAAAGTGATGATTATCAACACCTTTATCGCTATCGCCGAAGATTCCAAACACCGCATGGGTATCGAGCCGCCGCGCAAAGACGGCCCGCCCACTCTGGCGCGGATGCACTTCGATCTTCTGTCGGAACACCCTTATGAACTGACGATCGATGACCTGAACTTCACGGTCCATTGCCATAAGACCGGGATCGACCTCACCGACACTGAGGCGCGTAAGGCGTTTCTGTCCAAGGGGCATCCGTGCATGCGCGCCTCGCCCCTGACCAAGACCTACGGCTTCGGCGCGCATTATAATCACGCGGGCAAGATCGCCATCTATCCGGCGGACTCAAAGGCCTACGGTAAATTCCTGCACGACCCGGAAATAAAGGTGGAAAAGGCCATGCGCAGCAAGCGCGCGCCTGAGGCGGCGTAAGGTCTCCACAGATGCACACAGATAGGTCGCGCATACGGGAGTGATCAACCACACACCCTTGCGCGCTATGCGCGCCTTAATACCTATAGGTGCACATTATCCGGACAGACGGAACGCCCCGTCATGCCGCAGATCATCTGTGTGCATCTGTGGCCATCTGTGGATCAGCTTAGCCTACAGGCCCGCACCCACGCGGCTGGCCAATCCTTGCGCAGTTTCACCGCCAGCGTTTCGGCATCACTCAGCGTGTCACACAGGGCAAAACAGGTCGCCCCCGATCCCGACATACGGGCGAATCGCGTTTGCGGTTGCGCACGTAAAGAGGCCAGCACCTCACCGATGACCGGCACCAGACGGATGGCAGGGGCTTCGAGATCGTTGCGTGTGCTCTGGAGACAGGTGAGCAACGCCCCTTCCGTCCAGACGGTTTCCAGCGGCAGGAAAACCTCCGTAGCGTCATAGGCCCTGAACACCGCAGGCGTCGGGCATTCGACGCCGGGATTGATCAGGACGGCGTACAAAGGTGGCACCGCCACAGGCGTCAACCGCTCGCCATAGCCTTCCGCCACCGACGATCTGGTCCACAGGCACATCACGCCGTCGGCCCCGGTTTGCGCCGCCATGGCCGACAGAGCCTCGTCGCTCACTTCCGGCGCATAGACTTCCCGAAGCAGGTGCAGAACGGCCCCGGCATCGGCGCTGCCGCCACCCACACCGGAGGCCAGCGGCAGGTTCTTGGTCAGGTGAAAGTCATGGCGATCCGCGCGCATCCCCGTCGCGGCCTCGAACCGGCGCACGGCCTTAATCACCAGATTGTCTTCGCCCCTACTCAGGCCTTCCCCGAAGGGACCATCGATGAACAACCGCCCCTGCCCCGGCGTCAGGCGCACCTCATCGCCATAGTCGGCAAACACCACCAGACTGCGCAGCGGATGATAGCCACGCGCATCAGGTGCGGCGACGTGCAGATACAGATTGACCTTGGCCGGAGCCAGCCGGGACGGACCGACGCTCACCTGTGCCTCACTTGCGCGTTTTGGTCGGGGCTTTTTTAGCAGGGACCACGGGCGGTGCGATGGCGGCATCGGCCACCGCCTTGGCGTCGCGCGCCTGATCGGCCTTGGCCGCCGCATCCAGCTTGGCCTGCACACTGGCCTTCTGCGTGTCGTCGGCCTCAAGCGTCAGGACGCGCGCCCACTGGTACTTCGCCTCGACGCCGCGCCCCAGCTTAAGATAAACATCGCCCAGATGCTCGGTGATCTCAGGATCGGCAGGCTCAAGCGCGATGGCCTTTTCGACCCACTCCAGCGCTTCGGCGTATTTGCCCTGCTTATAGTAACCCCAGCCCAGCGAATCCATGATCGCGCCGGACCGCGGCGCGCTCTTGAGCGCCTTGCGGATCATCTCCATGCCGTCATCGACGTTTTCGCCGCGATCGATCATGCCGTAACCCAGCAGGTTCAGCAGTTCCGGCGACTCCGGTTGCAGTTCAAGGCCGCGCTTCGCCGAAACCTTCGTCTTTTCCCAGTCGCCCGCCGCCTGCTGAAGCACGGCGTAGCTGAACCAGGTCTGCCAGTCGAAAGTCTTGTCACCATAGGCCGCCACATAGTCATCGAGCAGCTTCAGCCCCCCCGCCGTGTCGTCCTTTTGCCAGAGGATGCGCGCGCGCTCGACCACGAGGCCGGCGTCCTGCGGGCTGGCCGCCCCCAGAGCCGTGAAAATCTCATAGGCGGCGTCCAGATCGGCGCTTTCCTTATAGGCCCAGGCGGCACGCGTCTGCGCCTCGGTATAGAAGGGAGAGGACGGCTCGACCGACGCCCATTCCTGCTGCGCCGCGGGGATGTCCCTGAGCCGGATCAGCACCTGCCCGGCCAAAAGCCGCGCCCGGTCGGTAATGCCCTGCGCTTCCGGCTTTTCCGGCGCGGCGAACTGCGCCAGCCTCAGCGAGGTCAGGGCCATTTCCGCCTGCTGCTCAGACGCATAGAGCGTCCCCGACAGGAAGAGGCTTTCGGCCATGATCAGGCGAATTTCCGGCTTGGCAGGCTTACGATAGCCGGGCGCATCCAATGCCGCCAGACGACGACGGACCAATCGATCCTCCGACGCACTCAGTATCTCGGTATAGAGTGCGCGCGCCTCATCCTTACGGCCCCGGCGCTCAAGGAAGGCCCCGAAATAAGGCCCGAACAACACGCGCGACGGCCCCGGCTGACAGATCAGCGCGTAAATCTCTTCGGCCTCGCTGTTGCGGCCTTTGCGCTCCAGCAGTTGCGCCTGATTGACCGCCTGAAGGAAGGTCACCAGCTTATCGCGCCGGATGGTCGCATCGGTGCCGAGCGCCTTGACCAGATCGGCGTCGATGGCGGCATTCCACTGCCCGTCGGCGGCAAACAGCAGAGGCCGCAGCAGTTGCAGCGTACGGTCACTGCCCGCTGCCTTTTCAGAAGCCGCCAGCACCCGCTTGATGTCACCGGAACGGTTCTGCCTGACGGCGGACACGGCCTGCGCCTGAAGGCTGAGCGCCTGCGACAGACGCCCGCCGGTCTGCGGCAGATGGCTCAGGGCAAAGCCCATATCGCCATTCATCATCGCCGCCAGAAAGGCGCGCTCACGCAAGGTGGCGTTTTCCGGATCGGCATCCGCCGCCGCCATGAGGGCGCGGCCCGCCGTCTGAGTATCGCCACCGGCCGCCGCCATGCGCCCGACCAGATAGTCTCCGTAGGCGCTGGTATAGGGGGCGGCCCCTGCCAGAGCAGGCGCGCTCAGGCAGAGCAGCGAAACGGCAGCGGCGGAGGCAAGCAGGGTCTTCATAGGGGACTCTCACATTTTTCAGGCGCAGTGAACGCACGAAATCAGGCCAGATCAAGTCCTTATATGCAACAAATCCCCAAAATGCCGCAGGCCGCCGCGCCTGTCCCTACATATGCCGGTCCCTACATATTCGGATAGTTCGGTCCGCCGCCGCCTTCGGGCGTCGTCCACACGATATTCTGCGTCGGGTCCTTGATGTCGCAGGTCTTGCAATGGACGCAGTTCTGGGCGTTGATCTGAAGACGCGGGCGACCGCCCTCCTCGACGATCTCGTAAACCCCCGCCGGGCAATAGCGCTGCGCCGGTTCGGCGTATTTGGGCAGGTTGATCGCCACCGGCACATCCGGATCCTTCAGACGCAAATGCACAGGCTGATCCTCCTCGTGATTGGTGTTCGAAATGAACACCGAGGACAGCTTGTCGAAGCTTAAGACCCCATCGGTTTTCGGATAGACGATCGGCTTGAACTCCGCCGCCGGTTTCAGCGACTGCGCATCGGTCTTGCCGTGCTTCAGCGTCCCCCACGGCGACCAGCCGCCCAGCATACCGGTCAGGGTCATGTCGACACCGCCCAGCAGCGTACCGAGCACCGTACCGTAGCGGCTCATCAGCGGCTTAACGTTACGCACCAGCCTCAGTTCTTTGGCGATGTCGGACTTGCGATAGGCTGTGTCATAGCCTTCGAGCGTAACGGGGGCCTCGTCGGACGAGATCGCCTTCCACGCCGCATCCGCGGCCAGTATGGCGCTCTTGATGGCGTTATGGCTGCCCTTGATGCGCGGCACATTGACGAAGCCCGCCGAACAGCCGATCAGCGCACCGCCGGGGAAGCTCAGGCGCGGCACCGACTGATAGCCGCCTTCGGTAATGGCCCGCGCGCCATAGGCGATGCGCTGCCCGCCTTCCAGATGCTCGCGCACCACCGGATGCTGCTTGAAGCGCTGGAACTCGTCGAAGGGCGAAAGATACGGGTTCTGATAGTTCAGGTGCACCACGAAGCCGATGGAGACGTACTCCTCGCCGAAATGGTACATGAACGAGCCGCCGCCGGTGGCGTTATCCAGCGGCCAGCCCAGCGTATGCTGAACGAAACCCGGCTTGTGCCTGTCCTTGGGGACCTTCCACAGCTCCTTGATCCCGATGCCGTACTTCTGAACATCGCTGTCGCGGTCGAGTTCAAACCGGCGGATGACCTCCTGAGACAGGGAGCCGCGCACGCCTTCGGCGAAGAAGGTGTATTTCGCCCGCAGTTCCAGCCCCGGCTGATAGTCGCCCTTCGGATGGCCTTCGCGGTCGATGCCGAAAACGCCCGCCACCACGCCCGCTACCGCGCCCTCGTCGCTGTAAAGCACTTCGGAACAGGCCATGCCGGGATAGATTTCCACCCCCAGCGCCTCGGCCTGCTCGGCCAGCCAGCGCGCCAGATTGCCCAGCGACCCGATATAACAGCCGTGGTTTTTCATGTAAGACGGCATGGGCAGCCACGAAATATCGAGCGCCCCCTGCGGCCCCAGATAGACGAAACGATCTTCCGTCACCGCGGTTTCCAGCGGCGCACCCTGCGCCTGCCAGTCGGGGAAAAGCTGCTCAAGGCCCGACGGGTCGATCACCGCGCCCGACAGGATGTGCGCGCCGATTTCCGAGCCCTTTTCCAGAAGCGCCACCGACACGTCGCCACCCGCCGCCTGCGCCTTCTGTTTGAGGCGGATCGCCGCCGAAAGCCCCGCCGGACCGCCGCCGACGATGACGACGTCGTATTCCATCGATTCCCGTTCAGGCGCGTCGCTCATTATTCCGCTTCCTTTTTTATTCTATCCCGGTGTCGGTTTGATCTTTTCACACAGTTTCCCTAAAGACTGTAAAGACCCTTCCGATGAATTTTCTCAAAGACATCATGTCATGCCGTCACACCCCGACCCCTCAAGGGCTGAACTCATCCGGGCCGAACTCATCAGAGAATGGGAAAGCTATCTCAGCTTCCTGAGCGACCATGACCTTGAAGAGGTCTATGACGACGCGCCTCATAATCGTCTTTTGGCGGAAAATAAATCGCGTTCTGCGCCCCTGACCGCGCAAAGCGCCACCGCAACCGTCACGCCCCTGCCCGGCGGGGTGCGCGTGAATGCCCTGCGACCGGAAACCCTCAAGAATTTCAACCTCGATCTGGCCGTCGCCTCGGCCTCGGCCATAGCCGCCTCGGCACCCGACGTGAACACGCTTTACGCCGCGCTCGAGAACTTTCCTGACATCCCGCTGCGCTACGAAGGCGGCAAGGGCCTGATTCGCGGGCGCGGCCACACCGCTGGCGGCCTGCTGATCGTCGGCGACATCCCCGACGCCGACGAGGACGAGGCTCAGGAAGCCTTTGCGGGCAAGGCCGGGCGCCTGACCGGGACGGCGCTCGACGCGCTTGGCCTTAAGGACACCACCACCTGCCTGCCCGGTCTGTTCTGGCGACCGACCGGCGGGCGTCCCGCGACCGATGAAGATATCCGCCTGACCACGCCCTTTACGCGCCGCCTGATCGAACTGCTCAGCCCGCGCGCCATTGTCCTGTGCGGCGCGACGGCCGTGCGAGTCGTGCTCGAAAGCACAGACAGCGTTCAGAAACTGCGCGGAACGGCCCACAGCCTGCCCCGTCCCGACGGTCGCCCGACACCCGTTTTCGTCACATTTCCGCCGGCGCTTCTGCTGCGCCAGCCTTTGGCGAAAAAGGCCTTCTGGGCCGATCTTCTTCTGGCGTCTGACGATCCGGCGTAAGCGCACAAGCCCGAAAGGCTTGCCTCGGCGCAAAGATTTGGTTACTGTCCACAGGCGTCCTGCATTTCCCGCCCTATATTACACATCTTGGCAAGGGTGCATCGTTTCGTTCACGCACGGGCTGATTTTGGCCCCGGACGAAGCCTCTCATACTCGGATTAACAACGACGGAGAGCCACCTTGACCAGACACGCGACGCGCGCCCGCCATAGGCATGTCCTGATGTCCGCTGTCGCGCTGTGCGGTCTGAGTGTGTGTGGAATGGCCTCGGCCCAAACGGGCGACAAGACGGTCGATGCGATTTTAGGGGCTTCGCAAAATTCGTATAAAAGCGCGGTCCTTCTGGCGGCTGCCGATACGCCCCGTCAACCCGTCGCCTATAACGCGCTGAAAAAACCGGCCTCGAAACTGCCCGCCGCGCTGGAAACCGGCATGTCCCCGTGGGATGCGCAGCTTTATCAGGCCGCCTTCGACGCTATCGACAAGGGCGATTTCACCACCGCTGATGCCTCGATCGAGAAAATCTCAGACAAGAGCCTGATGGGCTATGTCGAGTTCAATAAGCTTTTCCATGCCGACTACAGCTCGACCTACGAAGAGCTGATGAGCTGGCTCGAGCGCTATCCCGACCATCCGCAGGCCATGCGCGTGTGGAACCTCGCCAAGCGCAAAAAACCCGAAGGCGCAGGCGATCCGCCCTTTCCAAAACTGGCCGGGGCGCAGCAACTGTCTTCCACCGGTTTCCTCGATGGCGCGCCGCGTACCGAGGTCAAGGCGGGCACCGCCGGTCCCGATTCGGCCCTGACGCCCAAGTCGGCGCGTTCGGCCTATAATGACGGCAAGCTGGATCAGGCCCTTAAACTGGGGGTACAGATCGGCGACCGCTGGGTGGCCGGTCTCGCCGCCTATCGCCTGAAGCGCTACGATGAGGCGCTGAAACACTTCGACTTCATCGTCAACGACCCCAGCCAGAACGCGTGGAGCCAGTCGGGCGGTGCCTACTGGGCGGGGCGCATGGCCACAAGGCTGGGCCATAAGGCCGAAGCCGAGCTTTATTTCAAATACGCCGCCTCCTACCCCTTCACCTTCTACGGGCTTCTGGCCGAGCAGCGTCTGGGCGTTGAACCGGCGGTCACGCGCGCGCAAAAGGGTCAGGCCCCGGTCTTCGCCGAAGGGTCGCGCGGCCTTTATACCGCCAAGCTCAGTTCGGATTTCAACTGGGCCAAGACCGACACTCAGGCAAAACGCGTCTCCATGCTGGTGGCCGTGGGCCGCAAGGCCGACGCCAAATCCGAGCTTCTGAGCGCCATCCAGCGCTCGCCGGATCAGCAGACGCGCAACAACTGGCTGGCTCTGGCCGATGCGCACGATCTGTCGGTGTCGCAGGTGCGCCCGTCCGACCGCCTGTTCGATCCTGCAAGCTACACCCTGCCCGATTTTGAGCCCACCGAAGGCTGGCGCGTCGACAAGGCGTTGCTCTTCGCCATCGCGCGCAAGGAAAGCAAGTTTAACGCCAAGGCCAAGAGCTATGCCGGGGCCTATGGCCTGCTTCAGCTGATGCCCGCCACCGCCTATGTGGTGACGAAGGATTCCAGCCTGATGAGCAACCCGGATAAATTGCTCGATCCGGCGGTCAATCTTGAGGTGGGGCAGTCCTACATGCTCCGTCTCGCGGCCTCAGGGATCAACGATTCGGACCTGTTCCGCGTGGTGGCCTCGTACAATGCCGGCGAAAAGTGGGTTCAGGACGCCATGCGCTCGCTGGGTGACGACGCGGATTCGCTGCTGGTGATGGAATCGATCCCGGTCGCCCAGACGCGCCAGTACGTCGAAGAGGTCGTTGCCGCCTACTGGATCTATCGTCAGATCATGGAAAAGCCGTCGAAGACACTGGCCATGGCCGCTTCCGACGCCAAAATCGTCGATATTCTGGCGGATAAGTAGTCTCTACGTCTTCTTGACCGGCGGCTTGGGCGGGAAGCCCAGCAGATAAAAGACGAAACCAAAGAACTTCCCGAACAGCGACAGGTACCAGCTCCCTTTGCGGAAGCGCTCGCCATTGGTGTTCACCGCCGCCGGAATGGCCCGCAGGCGCGCGCGCCCCAGCGCCAGATCCATGCTGAGGTCTTCGAAGGCCACCTGATCCTTATACCCGCCCACCGCGTCATAAAGTGCGCGCGACAGGAACAGGCCGTGGTCACCCGACGGGATGGCCAGCCAGCGTGAATTGAACGCGACCACCTCGGCCCACAGGGTCGCGAACCACGACGGATCGTCGAAGGCCAGTCGGAAATAGCCCGCGCGCAGGGGATGGTTTTTCATGTGGTCGCGCACATGATCCATCCAGCCGTCGGTCAGTTGCGAATCCGCGTGCAGGATCATCAGCCAGTCGCCTTTGGCCGCCTTACAGCCCTGCCACAACTGCAGCCCGCGCGCCGCGTCGGCGTGGACGATGTTGCAGCCCGTCGACTCGGCAATCTCGAGCGTCGAATCCTCTGAGCCGCCATCGACGATGATGACTTCCTTGATCAGGCCCTCGACCACCGCCGGGACCAGCGCGCCCAGCGTGCGCACCAGATAGGCTTCGGCATTGAGGGTGGGAATAACAACTGAGATCAAGGAACAGGCCTATTGTTTTTGGAGGCTCGCAAAAAACACGCGGTGAGGTGTTTAACGCGAAAAGACGCCGACCAGTTCGACATGGCCGGACCACAGAAACTGATCTATAGGCGTCACGTGGTCCAGTTTAAAGCCTGCGGCGGTCAAAATTTTGGCGTCACGGGCAAAGGTTTGCGGGTTACAGCTCACCCCGACCACCCGCGCGACCTTGGATTTGGCGATCTGCTGGGCCTGCGCTTCGGCCCCGGCGCGCGGCGGATCGAACACCACGGCTTCCCAGCCGGTCATTTCCTCAGGCACCACCGGTGCGCGGAACAGGTCACGCGCCTCCGCCGTAATGGGCTTGAGCCCCGGTGCGCGCCCGATGGCCGCCTTCAGCGCACGTACCGCGCCGCCCGCACCATCGGCGGCATAGACCGACGCCGTTTCAGCCAGCGGAAAGGTAAAGGTCCCCGCCCCGCAAAACAGATCGGCTACGGTCTTTGCCCCGGCCACAGCCACCTTGACCAGCCCCACCATGTCGGCTTCCGATTGCGGCGACGCCTGAAGGAAGGAGCCCATGGGCAGGTCGACCGAAGCGCGGCCGAAACGCACGCTGGGCAGGTGCGACTGATAGAGAATATCCTCCGACAGCGAGATACGCGCCAGATGCACCGGTGCCGACTGTGCGATCAGGGCGATTTCCATACGCGCCTGCGCGCTCAGGCCCCCGCTCTTTGTCCGTTCGATCCCACGAACATCGACATCGAGGCCGGTGTTGGACACCGTCACCGACAATATCGGGGCCGACTTCGGATGCTCGAACAGGTGAGAGGCGATTTCCGTCAGCACCGGAATGGCAGCGATCAGCGCCGGATCGGCCACCGGACATGCCTCGACGCGCACCTGATCCCACGACCGCCTGAGCTTATAGCCAAGCTCAGTGCGCACGCTCTTGCCCTGACGCACCTGCTTGGCGTGCAGCCCCACACGGCGGCGCGTCCCCGGCGAAGTGGTGAGGATGTCGCGCACCTCGGTCTCAAGCCCGGCGCGGCTCAGCACCGTCACCACATTGTCCCGCTTCCAGGCGCTGTAGGCGGCCATGTCCCAGTGCTGAAGGCTGCACCCGCCGCACAGGCTGAAATGCGGGCATGACGGCTCGATACGCTCAGGCGACGGCTCGATTACCTCGATCAGGCGGGCGTGTCCGTCCTTTGGGCTTGCGGCGCGTACGACCTCACCGGGCAGGGTCAGAGGCACGAAAATGCCGTCCGCCGTTATGCCGTCGCCCTGAAAGCCGACCGTGTCGATCCTGTATGTATGCGCGTTCATGTCGCCACATAGGGGATAGACGTCAGAAAGCTGAACAGTTTTTTTGAAAAAAGTTTTGCCG
>JASGGL010000081.1:0-13698 GCA_047605065.1 Asticcacaulis sp. | reverse complement strand
AGAAGCGGTCGGCCGCCCCGCCCCGGAACACCTCATAATCCGTCCAGCCATCGCCCACTTCCGCGAAGAAGGCTATGACGTGTCGACACTCAAGGGCGCGCTGGACGAAGACGACCTGATCAAGGCCATTGCCGGCGTCCACGTTCTGGGCATCCGCTCCAAGACCAATGTGACACGCAAGGTGCTCGACGCCGCCGACAAGCTGATGGCCATCGGCGCCTTCTGCATCGGCACCAACCAGATCGACCTGAAAGCCGCTACCGAAAAGGGTGTGGCCGTGTTCAACGCCCCCTATTCCAACACCCGTTCGGTGGTGGAAATGGTCATGGGTCTGACGGTCATCCTTACACGGAACATCTACGACAAATCGATCCAGATGCACACCGGCAAGTGGGACAAGTCGGCCACCGGCGCGCATGAAGTGCGTAACAAGACGCTGGGCATCATCGGCTACGGAGCCATCGGTTCCCAGTTGTCGGTGCTGGCCGAAGCCTTCGGCATGCGCGTCATCTATTACGACGTCGCCGAAAAGCTGACCATGGGTAATGCCCGGCGCTACCGCACCATGGACGCCGTTCTGGCCGAAGCCGATGTCCTGTCGCTGCACGTCGATGGCCGCGCCGAGAACAAGAACATCTTCGGCAAGGCGCAGTTCGCCAAAATGAAAGACGGCGCGCTGTTCATCAACCTGTCGCGCGGCCATATCGTCGATATCGACGCGCTGGCTGAGGCTGTGCGCTCAAAGAAGATCTACGGTGCCGCCGTCGACGTCTTCCCGGAAGAGCCGCGCACCAATGACGATCCGTTCGAAAGCCCCCTGATGGGCCTGCCGAACGTCATCCTCACCCCGCACATCGGCGGCTCGACCGAAGAAGCGCAGGAAGCCATCGGCGAGTTCGCCTCCGAGCGCCTGCTCAACTTCATCAGCCGTGGCGACACGACCTTCTCGGTCAATATGCCGAACGTGCAACTGTCTGAGGTCGAAGGCCGTCACCGCTTCCTGCACATCCATCAGAACGTGCCGGGCGTCATGGCCGCCATCAACAACATCATCGCCAAGTACAATCTGAACATTCTGGCTCAGCACCTGAAGACCAATGAGCGTCTGGGCTATGTGATCGCCGATGTCGACCGTGGCTATTCCAAGGAAGCGCTCGAAGAACTCAAGGCCGTCACCGGCACGCTGAAGTTCCGCTCGCTGGTCTGATCGGGCGGCTCAGGCAATAAAAAAGCCCGGAGACATCTCCGGGCTTTTTTTGCGTTATACATGCGGTTCTTAATCCAGAAAAAAAGTGTCTTCCACGGCTTCCGGAACCGGATCGAGATTGGCCAGCTTGCGCCAGGCCAGCCAGACGGCTTCCGGCACGCGTTGCGGACGCGCCCCTGCGGGGTCAAGCTTCTGGATCAGGCTGAAGCGGATGCCCATCTTAAAGGGCAGGTTCCATGCGGGCGTACCGAAACGCGCCGTATGGGCATGGGAGTCGATCAGCCACAGGTCGTGCACGCCGTGAGGCAGTTCCTCGAACATGATCTGCGCACCCGAAGCGCTCTGGTTGACGATGCGGCACGGGAACTGCGCGCCCGACGGCATCAGGATCAGCATACAATGGCTGTTGCAGTCCTCGCGCGGCTCCGAGCGGCGGTTCGCCATCTGCTGCTGATAAGGCAAAATGACCTCGACCCCCGGTCGGGGCGAGGTGATGGTGGCCTGCGCATGAGAGTGAGCGGTAGCGGCGGCTGAGCCGGCCTTTTCCCGCCCATCGGGGGCTGTCATGGCGTTAGGAGTCTTTCGCAAGGAAGGCGTTGCGTGACTATAGGCGAGTTTCATTTATAAATCGTTCCACAGGCCACAGCCCAAAGCCGTCGCCGAGATAAAAAAAGAAAACCATTTACGAGAACAAACGGAAGCCGCTACGCCGTGTCCGGCAGGGACGCGCAATGCGGCGCACAATACAGGCCGCCTTCCTACGAAGCCCGGCATGAAGATTTCCTTTACATGACTTGACTTTTCCACCGGCAGCAGGCATATGGCCCGCGTTGCGGCGCAATGCCGCACATTCCTGGCCGCGTGAATTTGGGCATGACTACGGTCCCATACGCCAGATTTTAACTGATGAAAGATGCGCGAACCTTCTACGCGCTTGATAATCTTTAAATATTCAAACCGAGAGCTAAGACACGCGCTGGCCTCATCCGAAACCGCCCGCTTCTCGCTTGTGAGATCGGGCTGAGGGTGTTGCACGCCGGTCTTTCCGGACGTATCGCGCATCCGTATTGAAAGAGCGCAAAGTGACGACGTTCAAAGATCTCGGCCTGTCGGCCAGCCTTCTGGCTACCCTCGAAAAAGAGGGCTACCACACCCCTACCCCCATTCAGTCGCAGGCCATCCCCATCCTGCTGCAAAAGAACGACCTGCTGGGCATCGCCCAGACCGGCACCGGCAAGACGGCGGCCTTCGCCCTGCCGATCCTGCACCACATCCTCAGCGACCGCATCATCCCGGCGTCGCGCACCTGCCGCGTGCTGGTCCTGTCGCCGACCCGCGAACTGGCCACCCAGATCGCCGACAGCTTCAAAGCCTATTCGCGCGGCCTCGGCCTTCAGATCGCCACCATCTTCGGCGGCGTGAAGTACGGCCCGCAATATAAGGCGCTTCAGGGCGGCCTCGATATCCTCGTCGCCACGCCGGGCCGTCTGATCGACCATATCGAACAGAAGACCATCGACCTGAAAAGCGTCGAACACTTCGTCCTCGACGAAGCCGATCAGATGCTCGACATGGGCTTCGTCAAGCCGATCCGTCAGGTCGCCTCGCGCCTGCCCGCCAAGCGTCAGAACCTGTTCTTCTCGGCCACCATGCCGAAGGAAATCGCCACGCTCGCCAACGAGCTGCTGAGCGAGCCGAAGAAGGTCGAAATCACGCCGGAAGCCACCACCGCCGAACGCGTCAGCCAGCAGGTCATCTTCATCGAGCAGCAGCGCAAGCGCGCCCTGCTGTCGGAGCTTTATGCCGACGACAAGCTGGCCCGTACGCTGATCTTCACGCGCACCAAGCGCGGTGCCGACCGCGTCGCCGCCTACCTTCAGGCCGGCGCCATCGAAGCCGCCGCCATCCACGGTGACAAGAACCAGTCGCAGCGTGAGCGCGCCCTGGCCGCCTTCAAGGCCGGTCGCGTGCGCGCTCTGGTCGCCACCGATATCGCCGCGCGCGGCATCGACGTCGACAACGTCACCCACGTCATCAATTACGAACTGCCCTTCGTCGCCGAAGCCTATGTGCACCGTATCGGCCGTACCGCCCGCGCGGGCCGCGAAGGTCATTCGATCACGCTGGTGGCCGATGACGAACGCAAGCTGCTGAAAGACATCGAGCGCATCACCCGTCAGCGCATCCCGTCGTGGGATCGCCGCAAGGATCAGGCCCTGAAGCTGCTCGACGAGGCCATCCTCGCCTCGGGTCAGACCGAAAAGCCGAAGACGCCGGATCGCGTCGTCGAAAAGACCGCCCGCCACACGGACCCGGACGCCGAGCGCGTGCATAAGCGTTCGCGCAACCGTCCTAATCGTGATTCCGGCCGTGACGAGCGTCGTGATGACCGTCGGGGCAATGGCCGTGACGGCGATAACTCCCGTGGTGAACGCACCTTCGGTAAGAAGGACGCCTTCGGCGACCGCCGCGAACGTCAGGAACGCAACGGGGCTCGCCATGAGCGTACGGAACGTTACGATCCGATGGCCGCCGATCGCGCCCCGGTGAAATCGGCCCGCGACTTCCCGGCTTCGGATAAGCCGCGCGGCGAAAAGCCCCGCTTCGACAAGCCGAAAGGCGAGCGCCCCTTCAAGAAGAAGGACGATGCCCGTCAGGACAGCCGCTTCTTCGAAGACCGTCCGGCACGTCCGGCCAATGAACGCTCCGGTGAGCGCACCGGTGAAGACCGCCCGAAAAAGTCCTTCGGTCAGAAGCCGTTTGGCCAAAAGCCCTTTGGTAAATCGGCCAGCGGCAAGTTCGGCGGTCGCAAGACCAATACCAAGGCCCGTGCCCACCATTCCGAGCCGGTCGGCGACCGTTCGGAAGGCGCGCAACTGAAGCGCAAGGCCCGTCAGGGCTAAGCCTGCTTAAGCCGGATACCTCCGAAAGCCCCCTTCCTTTATCGGGAGGGGGCTTTTCTGTTGCATTTTCATCATTGTGAATATCGGCTGTTTCCGCTTTAATATCCGTAGCTTCCCGCCCGGCCATACCAAGCATGCGCCCGGCGGCTGTTTTTATGGGGAACAGTATGCGGATTAAAGGCGGCGCGGCGTTCACGCCCGACAGGCGTATGGCCATGGGACTGATGGCGGCCCTGATGGGTACGACCTTTCTGAGCGGTTGCGAACCGAAGGCCGAGGCTCCGGCCTCGGACGATTCCGCACCGCTGGCGCTGGTGCGTGCCGCCAGAGACGTGCATTCCTATGCCGACCCGAACGTCGCCCGCGTGCGTCACGTCGATCTGGACCTGACCGCCGATTTCAAGACCAAAACCCTGTCCGGCACGGCGGCTCTGACGCTGGAAACCGCGCCGTCCGCCCGTCAGGTCATACTCGACACCAAGGCGCTGAGCATTCAGGGCGTCACCGATGCCTCGGGCAACCCGCTGAAATACACGCTGGGCGAAGTCAGCCCGATCTTCGGTGCCCCCCTGACCATCGAGCTGCCGCAGGGCGCGCAGAAGGTCGTGGTCAAATACAGCACCACCGCCGACGGCACGGCCCTGCAATGGCTCGACCCGTCGCAGACCGAAGGCAAGCAATATCCCTTCCTGCTGTCGCAAGGTCAGTCGATCCTGACGCGCAGCTGGATACCGACGCAGGATTCACCCGCCGTGCGTCAGACCTACAGCGCCGTCATTCGCGTGCCCAAGGCGCTCAAGGCGGTAATGAGCGCCGAAATGCTCACCCCCGAAGGTGAGCCCGTGCCCGACCATCCGGCGCTCAAGGCCTACCGCTTCAATATGAACGAGGCCATACCGCCCTACCTGATCGCGCTGGCCATCGGCGATATCGACTTCCGCTCGACGGGTAAGCGCACCGGCGTCTATGCCGAAAAGGCGACGATAACCCGCGCAGCGGCGGAGCTCGAAGACCTCGAAAAGTTCGTCACTGCCGCCGAAAAGCTTTACGGCCCCTACCGCTGGGGACGTTACGACGTGCTGATCCTGCCGCCGTCCTTCCCCTTCGGCGGGATGGAAAACCCGCGCCTGACCTTTGCGACCCCCACCATTCTGGCCGGAGACAAGTCGCTGGTCTCGCTGGTGGCGCACGAACTGGCGCATTCGTGGTCGGGCAACCTCGTCACCAATGCGACGTGGGACGATTTCTGGCTCAACGAAGGCTTCACCAGCTATTTCGAAAACCGCATCATGGAAGAGCTTTACGGCAAGGACCGCGCCATGATGCTGCAAAGCCTCGGCTTCTCGGACCTGCAATCGACTCTGGCCGATATCAAGGAGCCGGGCCTGACCCAGCTTCATACCGACCTCAAGGGCCGCGACCCGGACGACGGCTTCTCGGACGTGCCTTATGAAAAGGGCGCGGCCTTCCTGCGCCTTTTGGAACAGACCTATGGCCGCCGCAAGTTCGATAGCTGGCTTAAGGGTTATTTCAACCGCTACGCCTTCAAGAGCATGACCACCGCCGGCTTCGTCGAGGATCTGCGCGAAACCCTGCTGCGCGGTGACGCCGGGGCCGAAGACCGCCTGAAACTCAATGAATGGCTCTATAAGCCCGGCCTGCCGTCGAACGCCGTCAAGCCGGAGTCGGAAGCCTTCGCCAGGGTTCAGGTTCAGGTCGACGCCTTCGTCAAGGGGGCCGCGCCCAAGTCGCTGGAAACCGAAAACTGGGTGACTCAGGAATGGCAGCATTTCATCGAATCCCTGCCCGCCGACCTCACCCTTGAGCAGATGAAGGCGCTGGATCAGGCTTTCGGCTTCACGAACTCGCACAATTCGGAAATCCTGTTCGCCTGGCTCAAGGTGGCGGTCGCCCATCATTACGAACCCGCCTTGCCCGCGCTGGAAAATTTCCTGACCTCGCAGGGTCGCCGCAAGTTCGTCGCACCGCTCTATACGGCTCTGATGGGGCAAAAGGGCTGGGGCGTGGACATGGCCAAACGCGTCTATGCCGAGGCCCGACCGCTCTATCACTCGGTCACCCGTCGCACGGTGGACGAGGTCGTAAAGTAAGGCTGAGAGAAGACTAAGATCAGGTGGGAAGGGGGCGGCGTTTATTCGCCGTCCAGCACGCCCCGGATTTTCTGCGCCACCTGCTCGATGCTGAAAGGCTTGGGCAGGAAGTGCGTCCCCGGATCGAGTACGCCATTATGTACGACGGCGTTGCGGGTATAGCCGGTCGTATAGAGCACCTTCAGCCCCGGCACCATGATCTGCGCCTTGTCGGCCAGTTGCCGCCCGGTCATCTCCGGCATGACCACATCGGTAAACAGCAGGCTGACCGCCTGACCTGACCCAAGACCGGCCTTCAGCAGCGACAGAGCCTCAGGGCCATTGGCGGCGGCGACCACCGTGTAACCCAGTTCACGCAGGGTATCGACGGTGAAGTTACGCACCCGTGCCTCGTCTTCGACCACCAGAACGGTCTCTTCCCGGCGGCCACCGCGGATCGGCGTGGCAGACAACAGCCGTTCGGGCGTCTCTTCGCCCCAGAAGCGCGGCAGGTAGATTTTAAAGGTCGAGCCATGGCCGACCTCGGAATAAAGCCGTACATGGCCGCCCGACTGACGCACGAAACCGAAAACCTGACTGAGCCCCAGTCCGGTGCCCTTCCCCACCCCCTTGGTGGTGAAGAAGGGGTCGAAAGCGCGGGCGATCACTTCCGGCGGCATGCCGGTGCCGGTGTCGGACACGGCAATCATTACATACTGCCCCGGCTTGACATCCACTTCGCGGGCATAGGTCTCATCGATATAGCTGTTGCCGGTTTCGATGGTCAGACGACCGCCTTCGGGCATGGCGTCGCGCGCATTGACCGCCAGATTGACGATGGCATTTTCCAGCTCCGCCGGGTCGGCATTGGCGCGCCACAGCCCGGCGCTCAGCACGGTTTCAAGCCGCACCGGCTCACCCAGCGTGCGCCCCAGCATGTCGGACAGGCTGGCCACCAGCCGGTTGGCGTCCAGCGATTGCGGCGACAGAGGCTGCTGACGCGAAAAGGCCAGAAGCCTTTGGGTCAGTGAGGCCGCGCTGGTCGCGCCGTCCAGCGCACCGTCCAGAAATTTCAATATGTCGGTATCGCCGCGCGCCAGCTTGGCCTTGGCGAGATTGAGCCCGCCCATGATGATGGCCAGCATGTTGTTGAAGTCGTGGGCGATGCCGCCGGTCAGTTGCCCCACGGCTTCCATCTTCTGAAGCTGACGTAACTGCTCTTCGGCACGTTTGCGATTGAGCGCCTGCGTCTCCACCTCCTTGGCCGCCTCGACCAGAGCCGCTTCCTGACGGTCGACGCGCTGGCTGAGACGCAGCAGCGCCTCGGCGCGTTCGACCGCCAGCCAGGTCATCTGCGCCACCTCCTTGGCCAGCGAAATCTCCGCCGGCGTCCAGTAGCGCACCTCGGCCTGATGCATGTAGATGCCCGCCTGCCACATGCCTTCGTTCATTAGCGGAATACACAGGCCCGACAAAACCCCGGCCTCGGTATAGGCCAGAAGATCGCCGCCTTCGTCGTGACGGCTGTCGCTGAACACCAGAACGCGGCCCTGACTGCGGATCTGCTCGGCATGGCGGCCAAAGGTGCTGGACGGGTGCTCGCCGATCAGCGGCGGCAGGCGGCCATTGGTCCAGTTGCCGCCGTGCAGCAACCGGTTGGTGCCCAGCACGCGATAAAAGCCGACGCGATCGACATGCAGCCTGCGCCCCATGGCTTCGGCGGAAAAACGGATAATGGCTTCGGGATCGACATGCAGCCTCTGACGCGCCGTCAGTTCGATGACGAAATCGCGTTCGGCCTTGGCGAGCTTGAGCGACTCCTCCGCCGCCACGCGGTCGGAAATATCGTAGCTGACGCCCGGCAGGCGGATACATTTACCTGCATTATCATAGACGCACTGCCCCTGCGCGATGACCCAGCGCACCTGACCATCGGCGTCGATCAGGCGGTATTCCGAACGGAACACGCCGCCGTCCTTCATCACCTGCGCGATTTCGGTCTTCACACGCGACAGGTCGTCGGGGTGGATGCCTTTGAAGAATATCTCTATCGGCGCGCCCTGAGCGGCCTCAAGCGGATCGACGCCGTACATGGCTCCAAAGCGCGCGTCGGCGGTCACGCGGTCTTCGACGACATCCCAGTCCCACAGGCCAACCCCGCCGCCCGCCGACAGAGCCATTTCCAGCCGCGCATCGGCGGCCTTACGCGCCGTTTCGGCCACCACCCGGTCGGTGGTTTCGCGCGTCACGCAGAACAGGCCGTTGATACGATCACCCTCGAAAGCCGGGGAATAGGTGAAGGTCCACCAGCTCATTTCCGGCTCACCATGGCGCGCCAGATCGAGCGGCATATCGGTCATTACCCGCGTTTCGCCCTTAAGCGTCGCCTCGACCAGCGGCCCGATATCGTCCCAGATGGTCGACCACACCTCGCTGAACGGGCGACCCAGCGCCTCGGGCAGGCGATAGCCCAGAACAGGCCGGTAAGCGTCATTGAAGAAACAGCGCAGGTCCGGCCCCCAGGCCAGAAACATCGCGGTCGGACAAGCCAGCATCAGCTCAAGCGTCGCCCGCAATTCCGGCGACCAGTCTTCCAGCGGCCCCAGCGGCGTCGCGGCCCAGTCGTGCGCCAGAATCTGGCGTCCGGTCTCTGAACCGCTCGTGTTCAGCAAGGCCCCGCTCATCACCCCTCCGTCCGGTTCACAACCCCTGCGGCCGTCATGCCGCCATTATTTTCCGTCCACGCACTCTGATGAATGTTTATAATAAATCGATAAGGTTCATCGTCCGCGCGCCACAGGCGGCGACTATAGAGCGATCCTTAAACATTCTGCGGTAGGATCCTGCCACGACCGTTTTTTTTTGCGCTCAATTCCGTGTGCTGTAATGTCCGAGTCCGTTGCGACCTGCCTGCCCAAATCCGTGCTCATCGTCGATGATCATGAGATCAACCGGCGTATTCTGGGCCTGTTTCTGGAGCCGCTCGGCTGGAACCTCACCATGGCGGCCAATGGCGCACAGGCGCTCGACAGCGCCCGCATTGAGCGCTTCGACCTGATCCTCATGGATATGATGATGCCCGTCATGAACGGGCTTGAGGCCACCGCAGCCCTCCGGGTCAGCGATGGTCCGAACCGGCATACCCCCGTCATCGCCGTCACCGGCATGGACGACAACCGCATGGAATGGCAGGCGGCAGGGGTGTCCACCTTCCTGATCAAGCCCGTCGATCCGGAGCGCCTGCTTCATGCCGTGATCGAGGCGGTCAGCCCCTCAGAGGACAACGGGCGTAAGATCAGCGCTTAACGTCGAAGCCGCCGTCGCTGAGAAAGCCTTCCAGTTCTGCCACCGTCGCCAGAGCGAAATCGCCGGGCATGGCGTGTTTGAGGCAGCCGCCGGCAATGCCGTACTCCAGTGCCTCGGCATCGGACATCCCGCTCAGCACCCCGTGCAGCACACCTGCTGCGAAGGCGTCACCGCCACCGATGCGATCGATGATACGGGCAATATCGTAGGTCTTCGTTTCCAGCGTCTCGGTGCGGGTATACATTTGCCCGGCCAGACGGTTGTGGTCGACATTGATCTGTTCGCGGCGCGTGCAGATCAGGCGTTGCAGGTCGGGGAAGGCGCTGAAGGCGTGATTGGCGGCGGCGCGGCTGCGCTCGGCACTGCCTGCTTCACCGGCGAAGGTCGTCTTGAAGACCAGTTCGATGTCGCGGTAACCGCCGAAAATCAGATCGGCCTGCGCCATCAGTTGCGGGATCAGGCTCGGTGCGTCGCCGCCCCACGCTTCCCACAGCTTCGGGCGGTAGTTGCAGTCGAACGACACCTTAACGCCGAGAGTGCGCGCCACCTGCATGGCCTTCAGCGCGCCCTGAAACGCGTTGAGCCCAAGCGCTGCCGTCACGCCCGACACGTGCAGCCAGGACGCGCCGTCGAGCAGCTTCGCCCAGTCAAAGGCCGAAAAATCCGCCGTGGCAAAGGCCGAACCGGCGCGGTCATAGAGGATGTCGGAGGGACGATGAATGCCGCCGGTGGTCAGGAAATAGAGCCCCATACGCCCCGCAGCCGTCGACACGCGCGTGGCATCGACGCCGTAATAGCGCAGCTCTCCGACGGCGGCCTGCCCCAGATCGTTGTCCGGCACGACGCTGATCATGCGCGTGGCGTGACCCAGACGCGCCAGACCGACGGCGACATTGGCCTCGGCCCCGCCGACATAGGGGGTCAGCTGCGGCAGGGCGTAGAGCGGATCACGACCGGCGGTCGACAGGCGGATCAGCAGTTCCCCGAAACAGGTGAAGGCTTTGGTCATGAGCAGGCGTCCGTTGGTAATGTGGTGTTGCTAAGGCTTTAGAGCGCATCCCAAAAAGTGACAAGATGTGTTCTTGGCGGTTTTTGGGATCAGATGCGCGATAACCTCATCAAAGCGCATCCCAAAAAGTGACAGATGTGTTCTTGGTCATTTAGGGCTCAAAAAAAGAGGCACCGTTTCCGGTGCCTCAGGTGTTGGAGGATCTTTAGATCGATCAGTACTTGTAGCGGAAGCCCAGATAGTACTGGCGGCCCGCCTTCGAGTAGTCATAGAGCAGGTCCTGAGCCGTGTTCCCCTGCGCCGTATTATAGGCGATGAAGCGGTCATCGGCCTCGTTGGTCAGGTTGATACCTTCGAGGATGAAGGTCAGGTTCTTGTTGATGTTGTAGGTAAGCTGCGCGTCGATATTGAAGGTCTCGTTCTTACCCCAGAAATCGGCGGACGAACCCGGATTAAGCTGCGACAGGTAGCCATCGCGGTAGGCGAAAGCCACGCGGCCCGACAGCTTGTCGTCTTCGTAGTAGGCCGTGATGTTCCATGCCTTGGGCGACAGACCCAGCAGGTTGGCGCGGGTCGTCGTAGTCGCCGAGGCCGAGGTGTAGTACTCGATCTGCGATTCGACATTGGTGTAGTTGATGATACCGCCCGTGTGACGCAGGAAGCCCGGCAGGAAGTGGAAGGGCTTTTGCAGGCTGATTTCATAGCCTTTCAGCTCGCCGCCCGGCGTGTTGACCGGGGTGGTGATGGTGTAGACCGCATCCGCCGTTTCGTTGAAATCGGCCGGGTTATAGCCATAGTCGGCCAGCTTGCCCGTCGTCTGGCGCTGCTGGATGTAGGACTTGATGTCCTTCTTGAACAGGGCCACCGTGATCAGGGTGTCCTTGTCCGGATACCATTCCGCCGAGAAGTCGAGCGTATTGGCGCGCACCGGGTTAAGGGCCGGGTTGCCGGTGGTAATGGTCTTGGCCGTGGTGCTGACCGAGCCGCCGCCGGGGATGATCGACAGAAGGGTCGGACGCGCCATGGTCTTGGCTGCCGCCACGCGCAGGTAGAGGGTCGAGGTCGGCTGAATCAGCAGGTTGAACGACGGCAGGTCATCCTTGTACGAACGTTCCACCGTCGTGCGCTGGAAGCCAGACGACGTGCCGACGATGCCCGTCGCCGTCAGATTGGTTTCGACCTGACGCGTACCGATATTGCCGCGATAGGGCACACCGGCCAGCTCACCCTTGAAGTCCGCCTGCAGGAACCAGGCCTTGTCCTGTTCGCTGGCGATGCGGTTGTTGGTACGCGACGACGAGTTGGTCGAATTGGTGGTGAAGGTACCCCAGCTGTTGGTGCAGCCACAGTTGTAGTCGAAGGTCGAACGGATCAGGTCGAGATTCGGGATCAGGTAGGTGTTCCCGGCCACCGAAACGAGCTGAGAATACTTGGCGATATTGCTGTTGATTTCAGTGACGATGGCACCGCTGGCGTTTTCGTCACGGGTATTGACCGCCGTGGTGTAACGACCGGATTCGACCGAGCTGAAGTCGTACTTCTTGGTCGAGATACCGCCTTTGAAGGTCAGGTTGTCGTTGAAATCGAACTTGGCATCCAGCTTGGTCGTCGTGAATTCGTTGGTCACGCGCTGCGGGCGCAGGCGGATCAGCGAGGCGTCGCCCGAAGCCGTGCTCGACGAATAGCGCCAGTAGCAGGCCTGATCCGGCGTACAGCCGTTCGACGTGCCGTAGTTGAACTTCGGTGCCGTCATGTCGGTGTAATCGTAGGAATAGCCATCGACGTCATAGGCTTCGAAGGTGAAGGTCGTCTGTTCGGGCGTATCCTGTACCGACTTCGAAGAGCCGACCATCAGCTTGGTCGACAGACGATCGCTCCACTTCTGATCCCAGGTCAGATTGCCCTGAGTGAAGGTGGTGGTCAGTTCGTCGAAACGGTGCTCGGCGCGGATGTCGACATCGTTGAACGACGCCTTGGTGATCGTGTTCGAGCTGTCGATCGTGTAGTTATAGATGTCGGTCTGCGGCAGGCCCTGACCGCTGCGGCTGAAGGAAATGGCTTCGATTTCCCATTCGTCGCGGTTGGCCCCGAAGCGGGCATACATACCATCCAGGCTGATCAGCGTGCCTTCGAACGGACGCATCTGGAACGAGCCGGTGACCCCAAGACGCTTCTGTTCGGTCTCGAAGTGGTTATAGCGCGGGATACGCGGGTGCAGGGCGTTGCTGATCTTCAGCGCTTCGGTGTCCGTCAGGGTGCCGGACGACGGAATGGCCGTGAACGAGGTGCCGCCATTGGTGCTGTAGGACTGGAAGCGACCGACGGTCGACGCCGACGAGGCGTTTTCCCAGCGCGTGGTGTTGGCACCTTCTTCGATGACGGTACGCTCGCCATAGGCCACCGACAGCAGCGCCCCCAGCTTGCCGTCCGCCCAGCGGTTGGAGATCATGAAGGTGCCGCGCGGCTCGGTCTTGCCCGACTTGTCGTTGTAGCCGAACTGCAGCGACGAGGCCATGGTGAAGCCTTTGTAGTCGAACGGACGCGCCGTTTGCAGGTCGACCGTCGCCCCCAGCGACCCTTCCTCGACCTCAGCGGACATCGACTTACGCACGGTCAGCGAGTTGAACAGGTCGGCGGCGAAGACGTTGAAGTCGAAGCCACGGCCACGGTTGGTACCGCCCGACGAATCCTTGGAACCTGTGGTCGCCAGCGCCTCAAGCCCGTTGATGCGCGTGCGCGAAAATTCCGAGTTCAGGCCACGCACGGTGATCTGCTTGCCTTCGCCGCCATCGCGGTCGATCGACACGCCGGGAATGCGCTGCAGCGATTCGGCGAGGTTCAGGTCCGGAAACTGACCGATATCTTCGGCCTTGATCACATCGACCATATCGGTCGAGCGCTTTTTCTCGCTGATCGCGGTTTGCAGGCTGTTGCGGAAGCCCGTCACGACGACGGTTTCGATTTCTTCCTTGGCCGGAGCGGCGCTCTGCGCGGCATCCTGAGCCGCGGCAGGAAGGGCAACCCCCGCCGCCATAAGGGCCAGTAGCGAAACGCCGCAACGCGACAAGGCGGACGCAGTCCGGGCGTGGATAGACTTGGTATTCATAATGTAACTCCCCGTTAGACCCCGGCCCGCTCTTGATCGGCGATGATCCGGAATCATGTGACGCCCGTTACCGGGCA
>JASGGL010000080.1:0-13720 GCA_047605065.1 Asticcacaulis sp. | reverse complement strand
CCCTTGCGGAACATGAAGTCACCGGCAACGAAAAGCTCCGGGCCGGGACGCGGCCATCCGGCGGCGTCGAAGGCTTCCAGTATACCCTGCCGCCGCAGGATCGAAGCGGAGTGGTCCGGGTGGCCGCTGATGTGGCCGATACGACGATGCCCCAGCGCAAACAGGTGTTCGATGATCTGACGCGAGGCGGCGCGGTCGTCCATCACCACCGACGGAAAATAGGGGTCGAAGACCGACGGCGCGATCAGCACCGCCCGCGCCGAGCGGCGGCGCAGATGGGCCTTGAGCGGCGCGAAGTCGCACATGGTCGGCAACAGAACCAGATCGCGCACCCGACCCTCATCCAGGAAGCGGTCGATGCGCATTTCCCAGTCCGGCTTGAACCCTTCGAACAGTTCGACCGCCATATGCTTGCCCGTCTCCATGCAGGCGGTCAGCAGCGCCTGATGGAAGCGGCTCTGATATCCCGACTCCGGATCTTCGAGCAAAAGGCCGAGAGACGTGCTTTCGCCCAGACGCAGTTGCCGCGCCGAGGGGTTGGGGCTGTAGCCAAGCGTCTTCATGGCCGCCAGCACCTGCTCACGCGTATGGCTGCGCACCTTGTCCGGCTCATTGAGCACACGGGACACGGTCTTGGCCGAAACCCCCGCCAGGCGGGACACATCGTAAATCGTCGTCATGGACAAAGGCTTAGAACGCTCCCGGCGGGCAGTAAAGCGCCATGGCGGGCGCGGAAGAGACAATTGCATTGATGCACGGCGGCCACATCGCAGCGCAGCACCGGACAGGGATTATGACATCGATGACATTTATGATTGACAAATTCCGGCCATTTTGTGAAACCGTTGGCACGCCATTCGCGATAACAAAAGACAGGGAACACGATAAACCCCAAAATGGGGCCTAAATAACGGGTAAATCGTCGCATACGCGCTACTTGCCACGGATTTTCCCGCTTCTCATACATGTCCAGCACGACATTATAAGACAAATCAGGACAAAACAAGACAAAACGTCAGCCTGAAACATTGCCGTGCAGACACATAATAACGGGTAGAGAAGCGCGAACCGCTCAGCGTGTCGTGAAAAAGAAACGTCATTACCAGGGATGAAGTTATGAAACCTATTCACATCGCACGCAGCCTTGCGCTCACCCTATCCGCGGGTGCGTCATGGCTGGCCCTGTCGTCGGCGGTTGCCGCGCAGGACGCTCCGCCCGCCGAAGACAGTTCGATCAGCGAGGTCGTCGTTGTCGGCGTTCGCGCCTCTCAGCTGCGCTCGGTCGGCATCAAGCGCAAGGAGGTCGCCATTGTCGACGCCATCTCCTCCGAAGATATCGGCAAGCTGCCCGACACGACCATCGCCGATTCGCTGCAACGCGTGACCGGCGTGCAGATCCGCCGCGACGCCGGCGAAGGCTCGACGGTCGATATCCGCGGCCTGTCTCAGGTCATTACGCTGCTCAATGGCGAGCAATATCTGTCGGCGGGCAATCTCGGCTCGGCCCAGCCCAACCTGCTCGACGTGCCCTCGCAACTGATGAACAGCGTGGTGGTGTTCAAATCGACCGACACGACCAACGCCCTGTCCGGCGTTTCCGGCACGATCGACCTGCAAACCCGCCGTCCGTTCCAGTTCAAGTCCGGCCTGACGCTTGCCGGTGCCATCGAAGGCCAGCGCGGCAACCACACCAAGAGCGACGACTATTCGCTGAACGGTCTGGCCAGCTGGCGCAACGACACCATGGGCCTGCTGGTGTCGGCAGCCTCGTCGGATGTGACGCTGGGCAACAACTATTCCGGCATCGGCGGCGGCATTTCCGGCAATAACGACTGGGGTGGTTCTGCGCCGCAAAACTTCCTGTCGCCGCACGGCTATGAAAGCTTCCACCGTGAGAACCAGCGCAAACGGCTCGGGGTCAACGGCTCGTTCGAATGGAAGTTCGCCGACGGCCACACCCTGATCGCCGAAGGCTTCTACGCCAAGCTGGAAGACTATAACCGCGCGGTCGGCATGAACATCTCCAACCGCTGGGACGGTTCGGTGTTCGGCACGTGGACCAAGCCGACCGACTATGAAAACAGCGGTCAGACCGGATCGAACGGCCGCCCCTGGCTGACGGTCGACGAATACGACATCAACGCCCACTGGGTGAACTCGTTCACCGTCAACCGCACCACCAAGTCGGAATCGTTCAACTATAATCTTGAGCTGAAATTCGATAAGGGCGGCAACTATTCGCACGAAATCCGTCTGATCTCGGCGGACGCCAACCGTCTCAGCATGAACGGTCAGGTGCAGGGCGATCTGTCCAACTGGCGCTATGCCGACGGGCGCTTCACCCTGTTCCGTCAGGCCGATGACCGCACGCGCGGCACCTTCTATCCCAAATCGATCTGCGACACCTTCCCGGCGTCGCGCCGCACCAACACGGTCACCGGCGCACAGGGCGGCTGCTATATCGATCCGAACCCGCAGGGCTATGGCCAGAACCCGCAACTGCACTACGACATTTCGGGCGATCACCCGGTGTGGTCGGGCTTCGACACGCCGATCTCCGGCGGTCTGGGTGCGGGCAAGTCGCTGAAGGACTATATGGCCAATCTCGGCTCCTATGCCGTGGGCGCCTTCTCGTCCGAAGGCAATAACGAAGCCGATTCGACGCTTCAGGTGGCCCGCTACGACGGTCACTACCGTTACGACGACAAGATGTTCGGCCTGTTCACCAAGGCTGATTTCGGCGTCCGGGCCTCAAAGCGCGCGGTCGACATCACCCAGTTCCACCTGTTCTCGGACTTCTATCCCAACAGCCGCGATCAGAACGGCGTCCTGCACACCGCAGGCTGCGCCGCCCAGTGGAAAGCCATCGACGTCGTGATGGACAACCCTCAGTGCGCCCGCGGCGAAATGGTGCCGTCGGCAGCCAACCCGGCGGTCATGGTCTTCCAGCCCTATACGGTCAACAAGCCGACGCGTCTGGATGCCTACAACAACCCGATCTTCGTCACCGATCTGGGCTCGGTCACCTCAGGCATGCCCGGTTTCTGGGCCGCTGATCCGCGTGACTTCGACGATGCCGCCGCCTTCATGACGCGCGTCTTCGGCGGAGCCAACCGCGTCATCGTGCCGGGGCAGTCCTATTCGGTCGAGCTTGAAGAAAACTCCGCCTATCTGGCCGGGGATTTCGAAATCGGCGAAAAGATTCGCGGTAATGCCGGGGTCCGCGTGATCAAGACCGACCTCTGGGTCCGTCAGAACGTCACCGATCCGACGCAATACCCCTACGGCGATACCAATGCCGACATCGGCGACAATATCGACAGCAATTCTTATGTCGATGTCCTGCCCGCCATCAATGTCGTCTACGACTATTCCGACCGTCTGCGCCTGCGCTTCGCGGCGGCCAAGACCATGCAGCCGCTCGACCTCGGTTCTTACGGCGGCGGGCTGAAGATCAATACCGCCGATGATCAGACCCTTGGCATCCGCATCGTCACCTCGGCCAATCAGGACGGCAACCCGAACCTGAACCCGTGGCGGGCGAAGAACTTCGACGCGGCTGCCGAATACTATCTCGGCCGGGCGTCTCTGGTAAACGTGGCGCTCTTCTATATCGATATCGAAAGCTTCACGACGGCAGGCCAGACCGAAGGCCGCTTCCCGGATCAGGACGGCGTCATCCGCCGTACCGTGCCGGTGTACCAGCAGGTACAGGGCGAAGGCGGCAAGGTGTCGGGCGTGGAAATCGGCGGCAAGTTCGCCTTCAACGACCTGATCGACACGCCGGTGTGGAAGAATTTCGGCATCGACGCCAACTACACCTATTCTCCGTCGACGGAATCGCGCCGGGGGCTGGACGGTGAAAAGCTGCCTTTCGTCAACAACTCCAAGCACCAGTTCAATCTGGTGGGCTGGTATCAGGACGAAAAGCTTCAGGTGCGCGTGGCCTATAACTACCGCTCCGAACGTCTGAACGGCGTGTCGACCCTGTCGGGCGACAATATCGCGCAGTTCGCGGACGAAACGGCCTTTGTCGATGTCAACGCGACCTATGACATCAGCAAGAACCTGTCCGTCTATGTGAACGGTTCGAACCTCACCGGCGAAATCGAGACCTATTACTATCAGTTCGCCGAGGGCAAGACGCAGTACGGCTCACAAAACGAGTTCGAACCGCGCATCACACTCGGCATCCGCGCCAAGTGGTAGCGTAACGTCCGTCTGTATTCTTCCTCAACTGAGCCGTGGAGGCGCCAATCCCGGCGGCTTCACGGCCTTTTTTTGTAGCCTGTCCGCACAGACAGGCGCATGTTCGACACAACAAAAACACCACATAAAACGCTACAGGGACCCCATGACGAAAGCTCCCATCCGCTCCGTCATCATTGCCGGAGGCGGCACCGCCGGCTGGATGACCGCCGCCGCTCTGGCGAAGCATTTCGTCGGCACGCCGCTGACTATCCGGCTGATCGAATCCGCCGAGATCGGCACGATCGGCGTCGGTGAAGCCACCATCCCTACGATCCGCAGCTTTTATCAGTCGCTGGGCATGAACGACGCCGAAGTCATCCGCGCCACTCAGGGCACGGCCAAGCTCGGCATCTGCTTTTCCGGCTGGCGCGAACCGGGACACGACTTCATCCACCCTTTCGCCGGTTACGGTCAGGATTTCGGCGACACCGGCTTTCACCACATCCTCGCCCGGCTGGCCTCAGAGGGCACACCTCAACCGCTTGAGGCCTTCAGCCTTGGCCTGCAACTGGCCCGCGCCGGGAAATTTGCCTTCGCGCCACATCCCGCTCCCTTTACCGGGGCGCATTTCGACTGGGCGCTGCACCTCGATGCGAGCCTGTTTGCCGCCCACCTCAGGCGCTTTGCCGAAAGCCTCGGCGTAGAGCGCATCGAAGCCACCATTGCCGATGTCCGCACCGACAGCGAAACCGGTTTCGTCACCGGACTGGCGCTTAAGGATGGCCGCGAACTGACCGGCGAGCTGTTCATCGACTGCACCGGTTTTCAGGCGCTGCTGATCGGCAAGATTCTGGGGACAGGTTACGAATCCTATGCCGATTGGCTGTTCTGCGACCGTGCGCTGGCGGTACAGTCAGAATCCAAAGAGGTCGGCAAGCCCTATACGCTGGTCACCGCACGCGAAGCGGGCTGGACCTGGCGTATCCCGCTCCAGCACCGCACCGGTAACGGCTATGTCTATTCCAGCCGCCATACGGACGATGAGACGGCGCTGAGAACCCTGACCGCCGCCATTCCGGATAGGCTGCTGATGGAGCCGCGGCCTCTGCACTTCACGCCGGGCCGCCGTGCGCAGGCGTGGGCCAAAAATGTCGTCGCCATCGGGCTCAGTTCGGGCTTTCTGGAGCCGCTGGAATCGACTTCGATCGCCCTGATCCAGACCGGCATCGAAAAGCTGAAACAGCTTTTTCCGCATACGGACTTTCAACCGTCTCTGGTTGCCGAATATAACGACATGTCGCAGCGCGAGTTCGAGCGCGTCAGGGATTTTCTTATCCTCCACTACTGGGCGTCACGCCGCGATGAGGCCTTCTGGGCCGATTGCCGCGCGGTGTCCCTGCCCGATACGCTTGCCCGCAAGATCGAGCTTTACCGGTCACGCGGCCATTTCGTGCGTTATCGCTGGGAGATGTTCCATCCGCAAAGCTGGCTGGCCATCTATGACGGTTTCGGTCTCACCCCCGACGCCTGCGATCCGGCGGCCATGGCCCCGCGGCGCGCCGATATCGACGCCGCGCTGAAACAGATGCGCGACTATATTACCACCACCGTGGCAAAGGCCCCCGGCCACGCCGACTTCCTCCGTTGGTGCCAGCAACAGGAGAAGGCGGCATGACTCATTCCATTCGATCCCTCGTCATCGCCGGTGGTGGCACGGCCGGCTGGATGTGCGCCGCCATCCTCAGCCACTACCTGCCGAAATCCATCCGCATCTCCCTGGTCGAATCCGAACTGATCGGCACGATCGGCGTCGGCGAATCCACCGTCCCGCCGTTTCTGGAACTGATCCGCCGCCTCGGCATCAATGAGCAGGACTTCATCCAGCAGACACAGGCCTCGTTCAAGCTGGGCATCCGCTTCGAAGACTGGCGGCGTAAGGGCGAGACCTATTACCACCCGTTCGGTCAGATCGGCGGCCTTATCGAAGGGCAGGACTTTTATCAGAACTGGCTGCGCGCGCGGTCTCTGGGCGACGACACGCCACTGCAAACCTATGCGCCCGCTGCCGAAATGGGCCGCCACCACAAATTTATGCTGCCGTTCAAGGCCCCGCGCAGCCCCATTGCCTCGGCGTCCTTCGCTTTGCACGTCGATGCGTCTCTGGTGGCGAAATATCTGCGACGCTTCGCCGAAGACAAGGGGGTGACCCGCCACGAAGGCATGATCGGCGGCGTCGTTCAGGACGCGCGGGGCTTCATCTCGGCGCTGGAACTGACCGACGGGCGGCGCATAGAGGGCGACCTGTTCCTCGACTGCACGGGCTTTCGCGCCCTTCTGATCGGCAAGGCGCTGGGGGTCGGTTATATCGACTGGTCGGATGAGCTTTTGTGCGACCGCGCCATCGCCGTTCAAACCGAAAACGTCAGCGACCCGCACCCCTATACGTTTGCGCAGGCACAGGACGCCGGCTGGCGCTGGCGCATTCCGCTGCAACACCGCGCGGGCAACGGTTACGTCTATTCCTCACGCCACATAAGCGATGAGGACGCCACCAACACCCTGATGGCACAGGTCGAAGGCCGCGCCCTCACCCGCCCCATGGTCGTACCGTTCAAAACCGGAATGCGTCAGGAGCTGTGGGCGAAAAACTGCGTATCCGTGGGGCTGGCTTCGGGGTTTATCGAGCCGCTGGAATCGACGGCCATCCATCTGATCTACCGCAGCATGGACTTCCTGCTGCGCTACTTCCCCGCTGTCGATTGCGATGCCAATCTGATCCGCGAATACAATCTGCGCATGGCCGCCGACTACACCGAAATCAAGGACTTCGTCGTCCTGCACTACTGTCTGACGCAGCGCGACGACACGCCCTTCTGGCGCGACGTTCAGGCGGCACCAGTGGCGCAAAGTCTGCGCGAAAAGATCGCCCTGTTCGCCGAGAACGGTTCCTTGCGCGAAGGTGTGGATGAACTGTTCCGTGCGCCGTCCTGGCAATCGGTGATGGACGGCATGGGCGTCAAGCCGCTCCGCCACAGCCCGCTGGTCGACCGCGTATCCGAAGCCGATCTGCGCGCCACGCTCAAGGCCGTACGCGAACAGCTTCCGGCCTTTGTCGCTACCCTGCCCTCGCACGGTGATTTCCTGCGCAGCCACTGCCCAGCCAGCCCCTGATGCGTTTTGAAGGAAACGCACCACGGTCTGGATTCCTTAGGGGTCGCATGCCTGGCGCGAAAAACCGGTTTCCACTTTTTCGCAGCATGCTCTTTAGGGGGGCGCATGCTTGGAGCGAAAAACCGGTTTCCACTTTTTCGCAGCATGCTCCAGGGCGCCAGAAGCGGCCACCGCCTGAGCGCAAAAAAACCCGCCTCGGTATGAGGCGGGCTTTTTTGAATGGCGTGGTAAAGGCTTAGAGATACCGGCGCAGCGAACGCGACAGGTCCGCACCATTATCCTTCTTTTTCTTCTGCTGCGGCTGATAGGCAACGCGCGAGTGCTCGCCGCAATAAGGGATGCCATCGGCGGCGCGACGGCCGCAGAAGGTGAATTCGTCCGAAGACGGATCGCCGATCGGCCACTTGCACATCTTGGAGCCCAGCGTCAGCACGGTCGCGGTCCCCGGACCTTCGATCACCGGCACGCTCGGCAGTTGCGCCACCGGACGCGGCGCGGGCTCGACCGACACGCGGCGCGGAGCCGGTTGCGGTGCAGGGGCTGCGGCCTGAGCCGGACGCGGCGGTTTGGCGGGCTTATACAGCGGACGGGCCGGCTGAGACGGGGCCGCACGGCCCGACAACCCCAGACGGTGCACCTTACCGATCACGGCATTGCGCGTCACACCACCCAGCGTCTTGGCGATCTGGCTGGCCGAATGACCCTCCTGCCACAGCTTTTTCAGGGTTTCCACGCGCTCGTCTGTCCAGCTCATATTAAGCCTCCGTCCCCTTAAGGCGTCCTGACGGACACCCAGCCTCAAAATACCAGATATTGATTCCCCCATTGCGATAAAACGGGGCCTCACCCCACTAATCGTAAACAAAAAGTTAAAAACCGCAATATCTGGTGTTTCGCGTGACAGGGGATGTCCACAGCAAACTATATGTAGTATTTTCATTGTGGATAATCAGGCATATCCACAGGGCTCATGCACAGATTTTGAATGCAAAAGACTTTATCCACGCGAATCGGCGCCCCTTTTCTGCGCATTGTGGATGGATTTGCCCCGCCCTCGCCGTTCAGGTTGACAGGAGCAAGCCGCCTGAGGCATTAGGAAGCCACGCAGAGACGGCCCGACCGCCTCAGCAGGAGACGCGGGTGTAGCTCAATGGTAGAGCAGCAGCTTCCCAAGCTGAATACGAGGGTTCGATTCCCTTCACCCGCTCCAAACCGCGCCATGAAGACGAAACCTCGATTCAGCGACGGTTTGCTCGCGCAAACAGGGGCTCGATCCCCTTCGCCCGCTCCAGCTTCCCAAACATGATAATAAGGCAAGCACAGCTTTCGGCCGCGCCCTGACAACTGGCAAAGCTCTTGCACGGCCCCGGCTACATCAAGCCGGGAGACCTGAAATGACCCACGCGACGCTTACCGACACGCTTGGCCACATTGTCCTGATTGCGTTTTGTCTGGCGCTTGCGCCGCTGGTCAGCCTTGGCGGATGGATACGTCGCGCTCGCTGAAGGGGCCATAGGCCCAGCTTTCGCTCTTACGGTCATAACGCCACACCGATGCGGGGCGGCGCTCAGGGGCGCGCATCAGCCAGACAAATGGAAGCGCCAGCAGGCAAAACGCCCCTACGATAATCGCGCTACCCGTATCGGTGATGAATTCCCGGTTCATTCCGGCTCTCCCTGCAGACCTTAGAGCGCGCTTCTTTTCCATTAAAGTGGCATCCACTTTGAATATCGGGAAGCGCTACACAGGCACAAAGAAGAAAATTGACACAAAAGTCAAATGAAATATGTGACGGCTTTATATTTTTGACACCTTTGTTAAAAATATGCTTAACAAACCACCGCACATTATAAACGCAATGCCTCAGAGGCGCATGACACGAAGGCCGCGACAGGTTAGCCTCGCCAGACCTTAAGACCGCCACAAATTAAAGGCCCGCAATGTTCATATGGATCCTCATCGCGTTTGCTCTGGGCGCAGCGTTTCTGCTGGTGTGCGGGACGCTCTTCAAGACCTCGTGGGGGATCAATCTGAATCCACCCAAATCCTGCCCGTCGTGCCAGTCCAGCCTGTCAGGCTTTCGCGCCCCCGCCGATTCCGAAGAAGCCCTGTGGGGCGGCTGGACCTGCCAGGGCTGCGGCACGAAGCTGGACAAATGGGGACGGATCAAGGCGCCCAGGCCCTGAGCACCCACGCAGAGCCCAAACGCAAAAAACCCGCCTTGCGGCGGGTTTTAAGCTTGATTGGTGCCCAGGAAAGGACTCGAACCTTCACGACCGTTAAGCCACTGGCACCTGAAGCCAGCGCGTCTACCAATTCCGCCACCTGGGCACTTTTAATCAGGCTGCGTTCCAATCTTGCGATCGGAGGCCGGTCAAATACAGAGAATGCCGGGGCAGGTCAATGGCCTTTTTGAAGGATTTCGACATTTCCACAGGTGCGTGCGGTCAAAATGATCAACCCCTTCTGCAACAGGGATTGCGACGCACAATACCATGCGCTAATTGAGGGCATACATAAATCGCCGCCGCGTAGGGGCGGACGCACCATTGAGGATTTCACCATGTCCACACTGTCATCCAGACTGGTCACCGTGTTCGGCGGTTCGGGCTTTGTCGGCAAGCAGGTCGTGCGCGCCCTCGCCCTTAAGGGCTGGCGTGTGCGGGTGGCGGTGCGCAAGCCCACCTACGCTTACGACCTCAAGCCGCTGGGCGCGGTAGGCCAGATCCAGATCGTACGCTGCGACGTGCGCAAAGAGGCCGAGGTCAAGGCCGCGCTTCAGGGCGCTTCGGCCGCCGTCAACCTTGTCGGCATTCTCTATCAGACGCCGGGCGCGTCTTTCGACACCCTGCACTATGCCGCTTCGAAGACCATCGCTGACGCCGCCAAAGCTCAGGGCATTGTCGATTTCGTGCAGATGTCGGCCTTAGGTGCCGATGCCAAGTCCTCGTCCAAATACGCCTCGACCAAGGGCAAGGCCGAAGAGGCCGTACGCGCCGCCATCCCTTCGGCGGTCATCGTTCGCCCGTCGGTCATTTTCGGCGCAGGTGACGGCTTCTTCACCATGCTGGCTCAGCAGGTGAAAACCTTGTGGCTGATGCCGTCGATCGGTGGCGGCAAGACGCAGTTCCAGCCGGTCTATGTCGGCGACGTGGCGCAGGCCATCGCCGCCACGCTGGGCAATGCGGCGCAGGCCGGCAAGACCTTCGAACTGGGCGGGCCGCAGACCTTTACCTATAACGAACTGGTCACCTATGTCGGCGAAGAGGTGATGAGCCCGCGTCCGCTGGTGTGGCTGCCCTATTTCGCCGCCAGCCTGATCGGCGTGGCCGGGGACATCGCCTCGATCTTCATCAAGCCGCCGCTGACCAGCGATCAGGTCCTGCTGCTGCAAAAGGACAATATCGTTTCGGGCGGCCAGCCAGGCCTGCGCGACCTCGGCATCGTGCCGGTGGCTGTGGAATCGATCGTGCCGTCCTATCTGTGGCGCTTCCGCAAGGGTGGTCAGTTCGCCGAAGCGGCCTGAAACCCGACCCGAGACTTCTGACATTCGACCAAAGAAAAACCCTCCGGTTCCGCCGGAGGGTTTTTTGTTTTCGAGCTGAATGATTTCTAGTGAAATCCTTCCAATTTGGGCCGCTCAAGCCGCCATTGAGGCGGCGGCCAAGGTGGCGGAGCCACCGCCCGGCGAGGGACTAAAACATCCTAGATCATTATGTTTCATCAAAAAACATAATGATCTAGGCTCACAACCCCAGCGACAGCAGGATCAGGCCGATACCCCCGACCAGAATGCGCCAGATCGCGAACACGCCGTAGCCGTTCTTCGCCACGAAATTCAGCACGGCGCGCACAACAACCAGCGCGGTGATAAAGGCCGCAACGAAGCCCACAGCGACCAGCCCCATATCGTTGAAGTTCATCTGATCGTGGGTCTTATAGACGTCGTAGACGAAGGCCCCCATCATGGTCGGCATGGCCAGAAAGAACGAAAACTCTGCCGCCGCCTTCTTTTCCACCCGGCACAGAAGCGCGCCGATGAGGGTCGAGCCCGACCGCGACATGCCGGGGATCATGGCCAGACACTGAAACAGACCGATGATCAGCGAGGTTTTGAGATCGAGTTTCATCGCCTCGCCATGGCGCGGCGCAGGCGCGTACTTGTCGACCAGCCAAAGCGCGATACCGCCGACGATCAGGCTGACGCAGATCAGACGCGGGCTTTCGAACAGTACGCTCTTGATGAAGTCGTGCAGCACCACCCCCAGCACCAGCGCCGGCAGGAAGGCGATCAGGATGGACAGGGCGAAACCGCGCGACTCTTTGGACGTCGGCAGGGTGATCAGCACGTTCCACAGCTTGTTGAAATAGAGGCTGAGCAAGGCCAGAACGGCACCGAGCTGGATCAGAACGGCGAACGTGTTGCTGGGGGAATCGAAGCCGAGAAAATGCGACAGCAGCAGCAGGTGGGCGGTCGACGACACCGGAATATATTCGGTCAGGCCTTCGACAAAGCCCAGAAACAGCGCGATCAAATAGTCCATTAAAATCCCCGAAACCGAAAAGGCCGCTCAACCTTATATGCGCCGCACCATGCGACGCGCGGCCATAAGCGTCAAGCGCTGATAGACCGCGAATAGGGTGCGAATACGGCGACCGCACGCGTTTATGCAATTGTTTGCATTGGCGTATTGCAGGCCTTGCCAAACCTATCCACTTTGCGCAGGCTCATTTTACGAAAGGCCACGCTATGACCAATTCCGCACCTTTGGGACGCCTCGTGCTTTACGTCAAAGACATCGACGCCGTGGCAGCGTTTTAAACCCACTTCGGCTTTTCGGCCCTGCGCCTGCCCGGAGATCGCCTTGTCGAGCTTATTCCTGCCGATGGCGGCGCGCACCTCATGCTGCATCCGGCAGCCAAAAGCCAGAAGAGCGGACAATCCCTGATCAAACTGACCTTCGACGTGGCGGATGTCGAAGCCTTCTGCCGCGAACGCGCCGAAGCCGGGCTGGTCTTCGGTCCCGTGCATCGGGCGGATGGCTACCTCTTTGCCAATGCCCGAGACCCGGCCCAGAATCCGATTTCGGTGTCCAGCCGCGCCTTCCGCAAAACTTAAGCGACAGGATTGGCCCCGATATAGCGCAGACGCACGTTCGGCGCGGCGCTCGATTCCGACTGCTCGATAGCGTGGGCCAGCCAGCCCGCCGACCGCCCCAGCCCCATAAGGGTGAAGGGCGCGTCTTTGGGCAGGTCGAGGTGACGGCCGATCAGAGCCAGCGCCAGAGTCAGGCCCAGAGGCCTGCCGGTCAGGTCTTCGCCCACGGCGCGGATGGCTTTCAGGTCTTCACCGATATGCGGCGCGGCAGCCATCAGGGCTTCGGCGCGCAGAGCATCGCAGGCCGGTTGCGCGCTTTCGAAGCCGGGAAGCTCCACGCCCTGACGCAGGAAGGTTTCGGCAACCAGACGCGGATTGCCCTGACGACGGACCTGCGTGACATAGGCTTCGGCGCGCGACACCCGCCCCCCCATGGCCGGACCGGTAAGGGTGGCGAAACCGGCCATGACCGGTGCGGACAGAGGCCCCTGCGAAACCGCCGCAGCGCGTGCCGCCAGAGACGCGGCATCCAGCCCGTTATCGGCGCACAGCACCAGCGCGCGCCGGATCAGGTCGACATCGCGCGGGTCATTGACCTTCCACGCACGGGCCAGACGCTGATGCAGATAGAGGCGCGGCCCGCCATTGGTCACCGCATCGATCAGTTCGTTGATGATGCCCGCCGCCTCCAGCGGCAGGTTGCGCTCGCCGCCCTGTTCGGAGAGGGCATCCTCTTCCAGACGCCGCGACAGCATGCCCCAGACGCGGGCGCGCGGGCTGCCCGGAAAATTGACGTCGGGACGGGGCTTGAGCGGACCGAAGGGGTTGGGCGACGGATCATTCCACAGCAGGGCAGCGACGGTTTCGAAGTTTTCGCTGTCGCTGAGGCTCAGGCTGTCGTGCGTGCGGTAATAGGGGCGGTTATCGATGGCGATGAAGATGTCGGTGTCGATAATGGCTTCGCCGCGCTGGGCCTGACCACCCGTCAGGGCGACAGGGGGCAACGCCCCTTCGGGCCGCGGAGCGCGCTCACTCAGGCGTTCGATATCGTCCAGCGCATAGAGCGAGCGGCGCGGATGCTCAGGATCGGCGCGCGCGGCGATGCGCTGACGGCTGACATAGGCATAGAGGGTCTGAGGCTTGACCTCGAGGCGCTCCAGAGCTTCGGCGCGGCTGATCCACTGACGCGACATGGCAGTTCCTCAGAGCGCTTCCCGATAAAGTGGGCACCACTTTTCGAAAGAGAAGCGCGTTACAACA
>JASGGL010000079.1:0-13732 GCA_047605065.1 Asticcacaulis sp. | reverse complement strand
GGCGGCCTCTGGGCCTCGGACCGGCGGAACTGCTTGAGATCGAACCCAAAAAAACCGCCCGCTCTCAGGACAGCCTGCTGAACAAGGCCCGCGAAGCCGAAGCCATACGTGCGGCGCTGGGTGATGGCGTGTGCCTGATCACCTGCGACGAACGCGGCGAGCTTCTCACCTCGCGCCAGATCGCCACCCGCGTCGACAAGCTGAAGGACTCAGGCGAGCGCCGCCTGGCTTTTCTGATTGGCGGGGCCGACGGGCTGGATGCCGATCTGGTCAAATCGGCGCGCTTTTCGTTGGCCTTCGGGCCGCAAACCTGGCCGCATGCCCTTGTGCGGCTGATGCTGGCCGAACAGATGTATCGGGCGACAACGCTTCTTGCCGGTTCGCCTTATCACCGCGATTAGACACCGCCCCTTAATTCCCTAACACCGCCTTAACCTTCACCACCTACCCTGCCGCCATGAACACCCGCGCTCCCTTTTCGCGCGCTCTGAAAGCCGGGGCGCTGACCCTGTTCGTGCTGCTCGGCACGGGCGGCGTGGCGGCGCAATCCCCGCAGAAGCCGCTGAGCAAACAGGCGGATACGGAACTGCAAACCATCGGAACGGAGTTGCGCGCCAATGCCCGCAAACGCGAGCAGAAGCATCAGTCCGCCCGCGAAATCGCCGGTGAGATGGAACGTCTGCGCATCCAGATGATAGAGATCGCCCGCACGCAGGGCGCGTCGGAAAAGCGTGCCGCCATCTACCGTTCACGGCTGGAAACCCTGAGCCTGCTTGAATCGGACATGACGCGGCGGCTGGGCACACTGCGCAACAAGCAGGCCCGGCTGCTCAGCGCCCTGCAAATCTATTCGCGCAATCCGCCGCCGACTATTTTCGTGTCGTCGCGTAAGGCCAATGACGCCGTCATCGCCGCCATCATCCTCAAGGACATCACCCCGGAACTGAAAAAACGCGCCGCCGTGCTGTCAGCGCAGAACCGCGACCTGATCCGCGTCCGTCGAGAGGCCGCCCTGCAAAACGAAGCCCTGTTCATCTCAGAAAGCGACGTGTCCGAGCAGCAGCAGAGGCTCGAAACCCTGATGACCGAACGCGCCGATCTCGAAGATCAGTTGCTGCGCGAAGCCGATGCCATCGAAGCGCGCAATATCGAACTGGAAGCCCGCAAACGCAGCCTGCTGGGCCTGCCGTCGCTGACGCCGCTGCGCCCGGCGCAAGGACAGGGCCTCAACCTTCAGGTTCCCGTCGTGGGCGAACGCGCGGGCAGCTATGGCGAAACCGTCGACGGCCAGATCAGCCGCGGTCTGCGCCTGAAAACCGCACCGGGCGCGCAAATCCGCAGCCCCGGTCCCGGCCGGATCGAATATGCCGGTCCGCTCGATGGCTATGGACAGGTGATCATACTGGACGTCGGCGGAGGTTACCGCGTGGTGATGACCGGCCTCGGCCGCGTCTATGTCGAAACCGGTCGCACGGTGGGCAAGGGCGAGCCTTTGGGTCGCACGCCCAACCTCACCGACCGCCCCACCCTCTTTTATCTGGAACTGCGACGCGGCGAAAACCCGGTCAATCCGGCTACGGGCTTCGATCTGGCACGTCTCTAGGGGTTAGCCCCTCGCCGGGCGGCGGCTACGCCACCCTGGCCGCCGCCTCAATGGCGGCTTGAGCGGAAAATCATTCCGCTCCAGTGCCGCACCGCTCAGGTTTTGCGCTGCATTATACCAGCCCTGTTTACGCCACATTAAAAGCTGTACTATGGTAGGCAAACCGGACGCCGAGGCGGACCGGCGCAATGCGGGGCAGACTGCCCGACGAGGACTGTATGAAGAATTATTTCCTGGGCGGCGTTGCCGCTCTGGCGCTCAGCATTGGGGCCGTGGCTTACGCCAATCAGCCCGCCTTTTCGCCCAAGTCCGACACCTATGAGATGCTTGAGCTGTTCGGCGACGTTCTGGCGCTGGTCAAGCAGAACTACGTGGTCGAGGTCGACGACAAGAAGCTGATCGAGGCCGCCCTGCAGGGCATGCTGTCGTCGCTGGACCCGCATTCCAACTATCTGTCGGCAGACGACTATACCGATCTGCAGGAACGCACCAAGGGTGCCTATGGAGGCATCGGCCTCGAGGTGCAGTCCGAAGATGGCGCGGTCAAGGTCGTCACCCCCATGGACGATACCCCCGCCATGAAGGCAGGCATCGCTTCGGGCGACTATATCACCGCCATCAACGGCACCTCGATCCTCGGCCTGCGCCTCAATGAGGCCGTGGCCCAGATGAAGGGCGAACCGAACACCGAACTGACCCTGACCATCTACCGCGAAGGCCGCGACGAGCCCTTCGATGTCTCGCTCAAGCGCGAAGTCATCAATGTGAAGTCGGTCAAGGCGCGCATGGAAGGCGAGTACGGCTATCTGCGTATTTCGAATTTCAACGAAAACACCGCGCGCGAATCTTATGAAGCGCTGAGCGAACTGCGTAAGGCCAATCCGGGCATGAAGGGGCTGGTCCTCGACCTGCGCAACAATCCCGGCGGCCTGCTCGATCAGTCGGTGGGCGTTGCCGATCTCTTCCTCGAAGGCGGCGAAGTGGTGTCCCAGCGCGGCCGCCGTCCCGACGACATCACCCGCTATCAGGCCCACAAAGGCGACATCATGCAGGGCAAGCCGATCGTCGTCCTGACCAATCCCGGCACGGCTTCGGCGGCGGAAATCGTCGCGGGCGCCCTGCAGGATCAAAAGCGCGCCACCACCGTCGGCCTGACCACCTTCGGTAAGGGCTCGGTGCAAAGCGTCATCAATCTGGGCGAAAACCGCGCCGTGAAGATGACCATTGCCCGCTATTACACGCCGTCGGGCCGTTCGATCCAGAAGACCGGCATCGAGCCCGACCTCGAAGTGGCGCAATCGCGCGAGCAGGCCAAGGTCATCGCCAACCGTGCCTATTCCTTCTCCGAGGCCGACTACAAGAACGCGCTGGACGCCGACGAAGGCAAGAAGCGCCGCGATGCGCACGTGGTATCCGAAGTGCCGCCCGACAGCTACGACGTCAAGGCCGGTGACTTCCAACTGGCGCGCGCCATCGACGTGCTCAACTACGGCGGCGACGTCAAGCAGGCCGCTGCCCACCCGCGCGGCCTGAAACTGGCCGCCGCCGATCTGGTCGAAGAGCCGGGTAAGCGTTTTGCGGGCAAGACCCGTCCCGCCGGCAGCAGCGCTGCCGCGTCCTCTTCGGCAACGTCGTCCTCTTCGGCGGCCTCGAGCGCCAACCCGAAATAGCCTCGAATTAGAGCACAGTTCCGATCTGATTGGATCGGACCTGTGCTCTAATTTTTTGTTCTACCGCGCATTTGATTTCGAAAACCGTTGCACACTTTTCGGAATGCACTCCAGGCTCTCCGGCCATAACGGCAAAAAAACACCCGGCAGCGGATCGTTCCGCGCCGGGTGAACAGGCTACATCTCATGGACCTCCATCCATAGGCCGTACCGCCCCAGCGCCATCGATTGCGCATCGACGAAGGCTTGCGCGGCAGAACCTGTGATTATAATGATCCTCAAGGTCTACACGAGCGAATCAAGTTGCCGTGACTATTTAAGCCCTTGCCGTGAACCGGTGCCCGCCACCGCGTAAAGACATGCCAGACATCCCCTCCAAAGATTTGCCAGACGTCGCGTCCGCGTATCCTCCGGAGCATCTGCATGTCCTGATCCGCCCGTATCGCTCACCGGATACCTGCATCTCTGCCTTTATGCAGGCCGATTACGCGGCTGGTTTTCTATCCGACGGCGGCGCGCTGGGGCGCTGGACATGGCTGTGCGGTGACGTCAGTCCTACCGGAACCCTCGCCTTTGACGATCCGCGGAACCCCGCCCCGCTTTTGCGCGAGACCATAGGCGGTGTTTTGCGCGACACCGTGATCAGCGGTGATATGCAAACGCCCCTGCCGCCCTTTACCGGCGGGCTGATCGGCATGGCGGCGTTCGAACTGGGCCTGCGCCTCGAAGATCTGCCGCGGCGTCCGTTTCATCTGGCCTCGGATCGGCCATGGCCCGAACTGACGCTTATGCGCATCGACAGCCTCGCCGCCTTCGATCTGCACCAACAGCAGCTGATCCTTCTCGGACGCGGCGGAACGCCGGATGAGGCCCGCGACCGCGCCGTGGCCTTGGCGGCAAGGCTAGACAACCTGCCGCCCGATCCCCCGTCACCGAAACCTGATGCCCCCCTGCTCAGCGAAACGCCAGACGATGTGTTCGAAGCGCGCGTCGCCCAACTGGTGACGCGCATCCACGCCGGAGAGCTGTTTCAGGCCAATCTGTCGCGTGGCTGGCGCGCGCAACTCCCAGAAGACGTCACGCCTGCCCACCTGCTGAAAGCCCTGCTGCGCACCGGCCCCAGCCCGTTCGGCGCCTTCCTGAGGTGGGAAGACCGCATCATCGTGTCGAACAGCCCGGAGCGCTTCATCAGCCTCAGCAATGATGGCCACCTCGAAACACGTCCGATCAAAGGTACCCGCCCACGCGGACGCACGGCGCAAGACGATGCGGCTCTGGCGGCAGAACTGCTGGCCAGCCCTAAGGATCGCGCGGAAAACCTGATGATTGTCGATCTGATGCGCCACGACCTGTCGAAGGTCGCTCAGATCGGTTCGGTGCGGGTTCAGTCCCTGCACGCGCTGGAATCCTATCCGAACGTGCATCATCTGGTGTCGACCGTGACGGCGCGTCTGCGCGAAAACCTGACGCCTGCCGATGTAATGCTGGCTACCTTCCCGCCCGGCTCTATCTCCGGCGCGCCCAAGGTGCAGGCCATGAAGGTCATCAACGACCTCGAAGACACCGCCAGAGGTCCCTATTGCGGCTCTCTGTTCTGGGTCGACCCGTCCGGAGCTATGGATTCCAGCGTCCTGATCCGCACCGCAGCCTGCGAGCCGGATGCCGAAGGCCTGTGGTCACTGAGGATATGCGCCGGTGGCGGCATCGTTGCCGATTCCGATCCCGGCGACGAACGGCGCGAAACGGAAACCAAGCTCTCCCTGTTCAGGGCTGTGCTTAATACAAAGCGCTGACTACTTGCGCACAACATCTCCGCCGGAACGCGGATGGTGATAGAAGGTATAGTTGAAAGTCACCGGCGCCGGCAGGAACTTGGTTATGGGTGCCGTATAGGTATAGCTCGCCTCGGTCATGATCAGATATTCACCCACAGGCAACTGACTGGTGGTGACGCTGGTGATGACCGTGCCGGTCGTGGCGTTTTCCACATAGGGCGTGCCGGTCCAGTTGCGATCGTCGGACCATTCCACATGCGCCTTATTGTCCGTGCCCATTTTCAGCGAGCTGACGCGGATTTCAAGATTGGTGCCGCCTTCGAAAGGTTGAAGGATACTGGTCCCGATATCGAAGATGTCGGTGAGGTTGGCAGCCGTCACGCTTTCGGACTGCGCCACCAGATCGCCCACCGTCGCCGCAAGGTGCGACGTGCGGCGGTTGGCCATCATGCCAAGCCCCAACTCCGTCAGACCGATATAGATGACCACCAGAATCGGCGCAATGAGAGCGAATTCCACCGCCGCCGCGCCGTCATGCGCCTTAAAGAAGCGCAAAGAATTGAATCGTCTCAACATCAGAAGGGCTCGTTCTTGAAGACGGCCTGACTTTCGACCACCACTTCACCAGTCGACAGGCTCCGGAAGCCGGGGGCCAAAAACGGCGACATGATCTTCCAGGGATAGTAGACGCGGACCAGTTGAATCTTGCTACCCGTCCCGATCGTATAGGCGATCTGGCTGTCATCGAACGCGCCGTCCTTGATAGGATCGGTGGCCTGAGTGACAAGATTGAAATCGTTAAAGGTGCGCACATCGACCTTCAGTTTGCTGCTGCAGTCCGGCAGCCAGGTCATCTGCGCGCAAAGCTGCGTGCGGAAGGTGGTTACGCTGGAATTACCGGACGTGACGATACCGGTGCGGATCTCCCGCGACACCTTGGCCGTGGCCATATCCATCGACACCGTACAGACCATTACAAGTGCCAGTTCGAAACAGGCAACCAGCAGCATAATGAAGGGTGCGGCCAAAATGGCGAACTCCAGCGCGGTCGCGCCGTCGCGCGCGCGCCAGAACCGGCCCGCGACACCCGGACGGCTCCGCAGCCGGGTCACGAAAGATATGTTTTGACGGCCTGACTTCATAAGTCCTGAAGCTCCCGAATAGAACGGTTACCGCCTTAATCTACAGGTACGACGTCAACAGGCCGTTAAGGCGGTGATCAGATGCCTCAGGAACAGATGCCTTAAGAACTGGCACCTTAAGAACTGGGCGACGACACCGTGGAGGTCACTTCACCATCAGTCTGTTCTGTACAGGTGCGCGCGCAGACCAGCGTGCTGGGCTTAAGTCCCTTATAGACCGTGATGCCCCCATCGACCGGAGTACCGACCACAACGTCTCCGTCGAAGATCGTACGGCCCGCTGAATCGGTGACAGTCACCGAAGACCGGCCGAAACCACGCCCGACTATATATATAGTCCGCGAGTCAACGACGGTGACATCGGCAATGGCCGGATTGCCGACAATGACTGAACCTGCAGGGGCCGACAGGGTGACGCGGGTGCTGTGGTTCTTTTCAACCACCACCTTGGCTCCGGCCAGAGCCGCGCTTGCCGACAACAGGCCCATAGCGACCGCGATACCGGTCATCACACGTGTCTTCATTATATCCTCCGCATATGTCCGCGCGCACACCCACGTCTGGGCCGGACATATCATAAAGAGCCGCAAACGCATTTTGACCCAAAAGGCCTAAGCGCAAAGTTAGGAACAAAGGTAAAAAATAAGTGTTTAAAAATGCTGAACGCAATATTAATGAAAAAAATTTCCTTTAAAATTCAATATTTGATCTGGATAACAAAAATTAAACTTAACGAAAGTTTACAGTAAATACCCGTTAACTATAGAAAAATTTCAAAAAAAAATCGAAATTTACTTCAAATTAATCACGGCAACGTAATCTGCATTTGTGTTCGGGAGCAAGTGAGCTTGTTAACTCACCCCTCGGAACGAAGTAAACTACTCACTTGCTTAATATAGATTCAACTAAGGAGACTCTCATGACCAAGCTCATCAACAAGTTCATCGCCGACGAATCGGGTGCTACCGCCATCGAATACGGCCTGATCGCCGCTCTGATCGCCGTCGCCCTGATCGGCGTCCTCAGCACCATGGGTGAAAAGCTGCAAGCGACCTTCACGAAGGTTTCGGACGAGCTGGAAGCCGCTCCGGCTGCTTAATTCGCCCTCAGGTGAATAAAAAAACGGGCCGCAGGAGACCTTCTGCGGCCCGATCTGTTTCCGGAGCCGCCCATGCGTATCTTTACTCGCTTTCTAAAAAACGAAAGTGGCGCGACGGCCATCGAATACGGCCTGATCGTTGCCTTCGTCTTTCTGGCGATTACTGCGGCCCTCTACAGCTACCGCGACAGCTTTACCACCTTGTATCAGTATCTGGCCGACAGCGTTTCAACCGCAGCCGAACAGCACTGAACCTTTGTGGCGTACCGCGATTTTACCGCAGGACAGAAGCATTTATTAACTCAATTCCGGTTTAGGTGAGCGCATAACGCCACCTTGAAAAATACCGCGCCATGCTTGTCCCTGCGATCTTCTGCCTTATTTATCCGGTCTGCCTGTTCTGGGCGGCGTTCAGCGACCTGAAATCGATGACCATCCCCAACCGCCTGTCGATTGTGCTGGCGCTTGGCTTCTTTCCGGCCGCCATTCTGCTGGGCCTGTCGCCCATGCTTATGCTGCAACACGCAGGGATAGGCCTGATCGGCCTCGTAATTGGCTTCACCCTGTTCGCCTTCCGGTTTCTCGGTGGCGGCGATGCCAAGCTGATTGCCGCAACCGCCATATGGTTGCCGTGGAATGGAGCCGTAGCTTTCGTGATCTACACGGCCCTGTTGGGCGGCGCCTTCACGATCCTGCTCCTCATCGCCCGTCAGGCCCTGCAAATCTACACCCCGACCATGCCGCAATGGCTTCAGACCCTTCTGAAGCCCAAAGGCGACCTTCCTTACGGCGTAGCGATCTGCGCCGGCGGCCTGATCGTCATTCCGCAAACCGAGCTCTACATCGCGCTGATGAAGCTGATCGGTTAACTCCAGCGCAATTTTTCGGCATAATAATACCCCTTATTAATATAATTTTCCCTTCCGGGCGTTTCTTTAGGCTCCCGTTAACCACCGTTAAGCCAAGATTCCTTCCAACTGCCGGTTGACCGGCTATCCGCGCGCCAGAACGAAGCCGGAATTGCCGCCGAAGGCTTATCGAAGGAACCTTCCATGAAGATGTCTCGTTGGTTAGTCATTGGCGTGGCGGCGATTGCCGCACTCATGCTGGCTCTGGTCATGCGCGGCATGATCAGCGGAAATGGCTCGAATCAGGCCAGGGCATCCCAGAAGGTCACCGTCGAAGCCCCCACCGTCAAAGTTCTGGTCGCGGCGCGCACCCTTAAGGTCGGCGAACGCCTGACCGAAGCCGACCTGAGCTGGAAGGCCTGGCCCGAAGAGGCCATCAACGAAGCCTACTTCACCGACAGGCCCGTCACGCCCGCGCCCGACGCCAAATCCGCAGAGGACGCCGCCCTCGACAAGACGGCCAAGGAAGCCGACGCCAAGGCCGACCCCAAGAAAAGCAAGGTCGAAAAGGGCGTAGCCAAGGCCGCCGAAGCCGCAGACAAGGTCATCAACCCGACGCGTGGCATGGAAGCCGTTCTGGGCAGCGTGGTACGCGAGGAAATCCTTGCCAACGAACCCATCCAGACGCGCAAGATCGTGCGTGCCGACGAAGGTGGCTTCATGGCGGTCATGCTGGCCCCCGGCATGCGCGCCATGGCCGTGCCGGTCAGCGTCGAAAACACCGCCGGTGGCTTTATCCTGCCCGGCGACCGTGTGGACATTCTCGTCTCTTCCGAAATTCCGGGCGCTTCGGGCGGCAGCAACACCATGGTGACCCGCCCCGTGCTGCGTAACGTCAAGGTACTGGCCATCGACCAGAACGTCGAAGCCAAGTCCGATCAGCCTACCGTAATCGGTGCCACCGCCACGCTGGAACTGGCACCCGAAGACGGTCAGGCACTGGCTCAGGCCAAGGCACAGGGTACCCTGTCACTGATGCTGCGCTCCTATGCCGATGCCGCCGGACCATCCGGCCGCGTGGGTGCACAGGCGTCCACCGGCGCTGAACGCAAGGTCGTTGTCTACCGCAACGGTCAGGGCACAGACGTACCGGTGACACGATGATCCCTTTTCATTCCCGACGCCCCGACATGAAACGCAATTCCATGAAACGCAATTCCATGAAACGGCTTACCACCGCCCTTGTCGCCGGAACCCTGCTGGGGGGACTGAGCTTCGCCCCCGTTCAGGCCGACCCCAAGCCCTACGCCCCTTCCGGCGCAGGGCTCAATGTGCAGACTCAGAGCGCAGGTGTGCGGACACAGGTGCTGAACCTGCCCAAGGGCCGGTCCGCCGTGATCGACCTGCCCGTAGACGCCGCCGATGTCTTCGTGTCGAACCCGGCGACCGCCGATGCCGTTCTGAGGACGCCGCGCCGCATCTTCGTGCTGGGTGTCGCGCCGGGTCAGTCGGACGCCATCTTCTTCGACGGGGCCGGTCGCCAGATCCTCAATCTGTCGATCCGCGTCGGTGTTTCCACCGACCAGCTTTCCGACACCATCAAACGCCTCTACCCTCAGGCCGATGTCGAGGTGCAAAGCGTCAACGGCTTCATCATCCTGTCGGGTGTGGTCGCCAATGCCAGCGAAGCCGAAGCCATTCAGCGCCTGTCGGTCGCCTTCGCCGAAAAGCCTGAAAACATCATCAATACGCTGGCCATCGCCGGACGCGATCAGGTGACACTCAAGGTGCGCGTCGTCGAGGTCGAAAAATCGACAATCAAGCAGCTCGGCTTCAACTTCAGCGGCCTCAGCGGCTCGACCGGCAAGGTCCAGTACGGCCTTGAAAACACCCCGACCTACGGCACCAACGGCAAGGCGATGGGCGGGCTTCAGATCGGTTATTCCGACAAGCTGCTGTCGGCCTCGATGCAGGCCTTCGAGCGGGTGGGCCTGATCCGCACCCTGGCCGAGCCGAACGCCACCGTGGTTTCGGGTGAATCGACCAAGCTTCTGGCCGGCGGCGAATTCCCCGTCCCGGTCAATCAGGACAATCAGGGCCGCATCACCGTCGAATTCAAACCCTATGGCGTCGGCCTCGGCTTTACACCGGTGGTGTTGTCCAACGGCCTGATTTCGCTGAAACTGTCGACCGAGGTGTCCGAAATCACCAATACCGGTTCGTTCACCCTCAACGACACCTTCACCATCCCGGCCCTGAGCGTGCGCCGTCAGGAAACCACGGTCGAGATGCAGTCCGGCTCCTCCATGATGATCGGCGGCCTGCTGCAATCGAAGTACAAGCAGACGGTCGACGCCTTCCCCGGCATGAGCACCCTGCCGGTTCTGGGTGCCCTGTTCCGTTCGCGCGACTTTCTGGATCAGCAGACCGAACTCGTCATCATCGTGACGCCCTATATCGTGTCGCCGAAGCACCCCGGTGCCTTCCAGACGCCTGCCGACAATCTTCAGGCTCCGTCCGATGTCGAATCCGTCTTCCTCGGTCGCCTGAACAAGGTGGTCAGCGAAAAACGCGGCGACGTGGCCGCAGCGCCTCCGGCGGGGACCTATCAGGCCCCCATCGGCTACGTGATCGAATAAGGGACCAAGGGACATGCACATGAAACGCCCCCCCCTCCGCCTCCTGAGCCTGACCCTCGTGGCCGCCGCCCTGACCGGCTGCGCCAGCGACAATAGCGCTCCGCCCCCTTTGACGCCGCTCGATCAGTATCCGCTGGCCGCGCAATCGCGCATCGACGCCATCCACCTCAAGCTGCACCCCAAGGGCGGCCTGTCGGAAAACCAGCGCCGCGCCCTGAACCAGCTCGCCAGCCGCGCCAGCTGGAACGGCGGCGGACCGGTGGACATTTCCATCGTCACCGCCAATGCGCCGGACGCCGTGCGCGGTGGCTATGCGGTGCGCGACTATCTCACCGCACATCAGGTGTCGGCACACGTCATCGCCTACACCACCTCGCAGTCTCAGCCCGCCGACGTCATCAGCCTGATCACCACCGAATACCGGGCCGACGTTCCGGACTGTAACCGCCAGTGGGAAAACCTGTCCAAATCGGCGCAGAACCTCGCGCCGGTCAATTTCGGTTGCGCGATCAACGCCAATCTGGCGGCGCAGATCGACGACCCGCGTGACATAGCCGCGCCCCAGCCCGCCACCCCCGGCGATACGGGCCGCAAGACGACGATCATCGAAAAATACCGCAAGGGGGAAGTGACCTCCGCCGCTCAGGATGACGCGGCCAAGACCACGATCTCCAGCGTTATCAAGTGAGCCCTCATATGCCCCTCGCCAAACAGACCGATCCTTTCGACAGTTTCGACGATGCCGATGACGGCTTCACACAGGACTATGGCCCGGCGGACGCCTTGCATCTGGACGATCCGTTCAACAGCGTCATGGATGAGCCGCCCGAGACTGTGAGCGCCACAACCCGCGCCGTCGCACCGCGTCAGGCCCTGACGGCCGCGACCCTGGCACAGACCGATCTGGCCGACGGGATTCAGGATGAACTGGGTGCGGTGTCGATTCCGCGCATCGCCATCCACTTCTTCCCCGAAAACGACTCCACGCTTCAGGCCTGCGACATCGCCGCGCTGGACCGTCGCATGGCGCGCGCGCAATCGCTGGTACGTCGCGGCGGCATCGAAGAAGCCATCGCTGCCTATCAGCACGAGCCCACGCCCTCGCTGATGATCGTCGAATCGAACCAGCCGGGCCATCTCCTGCTCGAGCAACTCGATCGTCTGGCCGAGGTCTGCGACGCCAATACCAAGGTCGTCGTCGTAGGGGCACACAACGACATCTCGCTCTACCGCGAACTGATCCGTCAGGGCGTGTCCGACTATGTGGTCGCACCGGTCAAGCCGCTTCAGCTGATCAAATCCATCGCCGGCCTGTTCAACGATCCTGAAACGCCGTTTATCGGTCGCGCCATCGCCTTTATCGGCGCGCGCGGCGGTGCAGGTTCGTCGGTTCTGGCACACAATTTCGCCCACACCCTGTCCGAAGTCATGCAGGCCAATACGGTGATAGCCGATTACGACCTGCCCTTCGGTACCGCCGGGCTCGACTTCAATCAGGACCCGCTTCAGGGCATTGCCGACGCCCTGAACGAACCGGATCGTCTCGACCCGGTGCTGCTCGACCGCATGCTGACGCGCTGCACGGACAAGCTGTCGCTGTTCTCCGCGCCCGCCTCGCTGGATCAGGATTATCTGGCCGACGACGAAGCCTTCGAAGAGGTTACGCGCAAGGTGCGTTCGGTCGCGCCCTTCATCGTCATGGATCTGCCGCACGTCTGGACACCCTGGCTGAAAAAGTGCCTGATCGCTGCCGATGAGGTGGTCATCGTCGCCACCCCGGATCTGGCCTCCTTGCGCAACGCCAAGAACCTGATCGAACTTCTGAAGTCCTTCCGCCCCAACGACAACCCGCCGCGCATCGTTCTGAACCAGATCGACATGCCGGGACGTCCGGAAATCCCGGTCAAGGATTTCACGGCGGCTCTGGGGGCGGCTCCGGCCTGCACCATCGGTTTTGACGCCAAGACCTTCGGTCAGGCGGCCAATAATGGTCAGATGATCGCCGAATGCGCGCCGGGCTCCAAGACTCACGAAGCCCTGCTCAGCCTGACGGCCGCCATCACCGGCCGTGCTCCGGAAACGAAGAAGAAGACGCAGACCTCCCTGCTCGGCAAATTGTTCAAGAAGTGAGAACCTAAGTGTTCGGAAAGCGCCCTACGGATTCCACCGGCAAACCGGCCGGGTCTGGTGAAAATCCCCGCTCTGCCGCGCCCAGCCCCGGCGCACAGGCGACGGCGCAACTGCGACCGCAGGCTTTAAGCGGCGGCAATACCGCTGACCCGCGCGCACAGGCCGCCAAAGGCGCCCCTCCCGCTGCCCCCAAAGCCGCAGGCGATATCGCCACGCGTCCTCAGGGCAAGGCCGAAGCCCCGCGCGCCGATGGCGAACGCAGCACAGATAAGGCGGCCAAGTCCGGCAAGATGTCGTCGGGCATCGACCAGATCCATAAGGCCCAGACGGTCACCGAAATCGTCCGTGAACAGTCCGACTACTACCACGCGACCAAGACCGCGATCCTGAACGCGCTTTTGAACACGATCGACCTGTCGCAGCTGGCCCAACTGGATCAGAAGGCCGCCTCCGAGGAAATCCGCGACATCGTCTCCGAACTGGTGACGATCAAGAACGTCTCCATGTCCGTGGTTGAACAGGATGCGCTGGTTCAGGACATCATCAACGACGTTCTGGGGTATGGGCCGCTGGAGCCCCTGCTGGCGCGCGACGACATCGCCGATATCATGGTCAATGGCGCAGGCCGCGTCTTCATCGAAGTCAGCGGCAAGGTGCAACTGACCAATGTGCGCTTCCGCGACAACGGGCAGCTGATGAACATCTGTCAGCGCATCGTGTCTCAGGTCGGGCGCCGCGTCGACGAAAGCTCGCCCATCTGTGACGCCCGTCTGCCCGACGGTTCGCGCGTCAACGTCATCGCGCCGCCTCTGGCGCTCGACGGACC
>JASGGL010000078.1:0-13818 GCA_047605065.1 Asticcacaulis sp. | reverse complement strand
GCGTTATAAAGCGCGGTCTGCGCCCCGGCCGGAATGACGTTGTCGAGCGCCGACACCTCGGCCCACAGGTCATCGGTGGCGAACAGGCGGCGCGCCGCTTCAAACGACAGGGCCAGTTTACCCGCATCAACATTAGCGGCCTTTTGCAGACGTACCGCGAAACTCGGCCCCAATATATTGACCATCTCATTGCACAGGACCGTCGCCACGATTTCGCGGTGCAGACGGTGCGCACGGATATCGTCGATAAAGCCATGCAGGGGCTTAGGGAAATAATCGACCAGCGCTTCTTCGAAGACCGGATCATCAATGGCCGGGGTTTCGATCAGATCGTCGAACAGCACAATCTTGCCATAGGCCAGCACCACCGCCAGTTCCGGACGGTAAAGGCCTGTATTCTGGGCCTTTCGCGCCTCAAGCTGCGCATTGGTGGGCAGGCCTTCGACCTTGCGGTCCAGCTTACCGCGCTTTTCGAGACTGCTCATAAAGGTCTGCATCGACATATTGTCGGCCACAGCCGTCGACTCCAGCAGGGTCAGGGCCAGAGTCTGAGCGTAGTTATCCTTAAGCACCAGATGGCCGACCTCATCGGTCATTTCCGCCAGCAGCGTGTCGCGCGCCTCAATGGTCATGCGGCCCGACTGCACCAGACGGCCCAGCAGAATCTTGATGTTCACCTCGTGGTCAGAACAGTCGACCCCTGCCGAATTGTCGATGGCGTCGGTGTTGAGCTTTACGCCTTGCGCCGCCAGCGCGATGCGCCCGGCCTGAGTGAGACCCAGATTGGCCCCCTCCCCGATGACGGCGGCACGGATATCCCCGGCGTCGACGCGGATGGCGTCATTGGCCTTATCACCGACATCGAGGTGCGACTGGCTGGCGGCCTTGATATAGGTGCCGATGCCGCCGAAATAGAGCAGTTCCGCCGAAGACCTGAGGATGGCCTGCATCAGTTCAAAGGGCGTCACGCTGTCGGCCTGAATCTCCAGCGCCGCCTTGATTTCCGGTGTCAGGTCGATCGATTTCAGGCCACGCGAAAAAACACCGCCACCCGTTGAAATCTTCGCCTTGTCATAGTCCTGCCAGCTTGAGCGCGGCAGTGCGAACAGGCGCTCGCGCTCGGCAAACGAAGAGGCCGGGTCCGGGTTGGGGTCGATGAAGATGTCGCGGTGGTCGAAGGCCGCGATCAGCTTCGTCTGCTTAGACAGCAGCATACCGTTGCCGAACACGTCGCCAGACATGTCACCGACGCCGACGCAGGTGAAGGTTTCGGTCTGAATATCCTTACCGCGTTCACGGAAGTGGCGCTTCACCGCCTCCCATGCGCCGCGCGCTGTGATGCCCATGGCCTTGTGGTCGTAACCGACCGAGCCACCCGACGCGAAAGCATCATCGAGCCAGAAACCGTAGTCGCGCGCCACGCCGTTGGCGATGTCCGAGAAGGTCGCCGTTCCCTTGTCGGCGGCGACCACCAGATAGGGGTCCGGTGCATCCCAGCAGACGACATCGGAGGGAGGAATGATCGCACCCTGCGGATCTAGATTGTCGGTGATGTCGAGCAGACCCGACAGATACATCTTATAGGCCCGCACCGCCTCGGCGCGGACGACATCGGGCGCACCACCGGCAGGAAGCTGCTTCGGATAGAAGCCGCCCTTCGAGCCGACTGGCACGATGACGGCGTTCTTGACCTGCTGCGCCTTGACCAGACCCAGCACCTCGGTGCGGAAATCTTCCTTGCGGTCGGACCAGCGCAGGCCGCCGCGCGCCACAGGTCCAAAGCGCAGGTGCACGCCTTCGACCACCGGAGACCACACGAAGATTTCCCGGTACGGCTTGGGGTCGGGCAGGTCGGCCAGTTCGCGCGAGGCGATCTTGAACGAAATATAGGCCTTGTTTTGATAATAGTTGGTGCGCTGTATCGCCCCGATCAGGGCCGACAGGCGGCGCAGCACGCGGTCGTGCTCAAGGGAGCTCACCGATTGCAGAAGCGTGTTGATATCCGCCTGTGCCGCTTCGACCGCTGCCTTGCGCGCCTCGACCGTCTGACCGTTAAGGCCGAATTTCAGATCAAACAGGCCGAACAGGGCCGCCGCCACCTGAGGATAGGTTTTCAGCGCCTGTTGCTGCACGGGCGCGCTGGGGTCGAGGCCCGACTGACCGCGATAACGGCAAAGCGCGCGCAGCAGCGCGGCCTCGCGCCAGTTCAGCCCCAGAAGCGTCAGGGCATTGAAGCCGTCGATTTCCGTCCGCCCGCTCCACACGGCCATCAGGGCGCCTTCGAAATCCTCACGGAAATCGGCAAAGGCCACCGGATGCCCCGACGGCAGCAGCACCACGAATTCATGGACATAATGACCCGGCAGGCCCTGCGGATCGATGCGGTAGCCGAACTCCTCAAGCGTCTTAAGCCCCATGCGGTCCAGAACCGGCAGGATGTCGGACAAGGGGATGGCCGTTTCGGCGCGGTCATAGATCTTGATCGAAAAACGCTGCGGGTCGCCTTCGTGAGCGTAGGCGCGCACCGTCAGGGTTTGTTCGGTCGTCAGCGCCATCAGACGCCCGATATCGGTCACCGCCTCGGTCAGGCCATAGCGTTCCTGATAGCCCGCCGGCATGGCGCGCGCCCAGGGCAGGAAGGCGACATCGCCCAGACGCGTATCGAGCGCTTCGTCGACGACGCGCTGCGCCCAGTCGAGCGTCAGGTCGGCAATGCGGTCTTCGAGTTCGGCCAGATCGGGCTCCGGGTGCGCGCCCGGCGTCACGCCGATAATGTAGTGGATGCTCGACAGCGCACCACCCGCCACATAGGGATAGAGGGCGCTGACGCGACCGCCGAACCCTTCGGCCAGAAGCGCGCCCGCGCGCGCCTGCACCGAGACATTATAGGTTTCGCGCGGCAGGTAGAGCAGGATGGAAATAAAGCGGTCGAACGGGTCGCGACGCGTAAACAGCCGCACGCGCGGCCGGTCGGAAATGTGCAGTATGCCGCGCGTTATACCCAGAAGCTCGGACTCCGAAATCTGGAACAACTCATCGCGCGGATAGGTTTCGAGGATGTTCTTGAGCCGCTTTTCGGCATAGCCGCCATTGTTGAAACCGAGGCGACGCGACTCGTTGAGCACGTGCTCGCACTTCTTGCGGATCAGCGGCACCTCAAAGGCCGGGCGGTCATAGGCGTCCGAGGTGAACAGGCCGACCAGACGCGTTTCACCCGACGGCTTTCCGTCCTCGCCGTAATGCTTGATCGAGATATAATCCATATAGACGCGGCGATGGACGCGCGACTTCAGATTAGCCTTGGCCACCGTGACGGGTTCGGAGCTTTCGAGGTGGCGCAGAAGACCCTGACTGAGGATCGCCGGTTCCGAACCACGGCGCAGGATGGCGCGTTTGTCGCGCAGGATGCCGTATTCTTCCTGATAGAGGTTGAGTGGCTCTTCGGCGAGGTAACCACCGTCCGGGTTACGCGGATAGACATAGGTGCGCGCCCCCAGAAGCACGAAATGGTTTTCCGACACCCAGCGCAGGAAAGCCAGTTCTTCCTGAAGCAGGACCGGATCGATGCCTGCCGCCGGGTGCAGGCTTAAGGCCTCAAGCGCCTTCATCTCATCGTTGAGAAGCGTCTGCATGCGCGGGAAGTCGTGCACGGCGGCGCGCAGATCGTTGAGCGTCGCATCGACGCCTTCAAGTATGGCCGTATGCTTTTCGGTGGGCTGACGCCCGATGAAAACCAGCATCATCGATTCCGTGACGGGCGCGCCATTGCCGCGCAGACCCGACGCATCGCGGGCGATCTGCACCACCGGGTGGAACATGGAGCGCACGCTCAGGCCCTGATCGATCAGTTCGCCCATAACGCTTTCGACGATAAAGGGCGCATCCGGCTGAACGACTTCGATGACGTCATAAAGTGCGCTGACCGATGTGATAGCCTTAAGCGTCGCGTGGCCGTCGCGCACCCGCGCGCGGTTCCAGGCCGCGGCAAACACCTGCCCCATAGCCTCGGTGCTGATGTCGGGCGTTTCTTCCGGATCGTAATCCTCAAGGCACTGGGCCAGAAAGGCCTTCGCGGCCTCGCCCGTCGTGCCGTCAGCCGACAAAAAGGCCTGTTCGATGTCACTGTGGGCCGCTTTGAGAGCCGCGTCGATGTCGGTGGTGTGGCTGAGGTCGTCCATGAGGGTTCCGTCCGCTTTTCGTCCTTCCGCAAAACGCCGGAAGGCTTAGGGCTTATGTAATCCCACAATTATGTCTTGGAAAGACAGACAAAAACAACGGAGCGGGGAAAATAAAGTTTCTTACGAAACGGAATAAGGTCATGCCCGAAAATAGATAAGCCGCCCGCCTTTTTTCAGGCGGACGGCTTCTTCGAGACACCCCTTATGGGGGGAAAGGGTGGCCCGGCTTAAGCCCGCGCGGCTATGGGGGGGACCGGCGCGGACCCGTTCAAGCCCTGAGAGAGACAGAGCGTAAGCAGGATAGTAGCACGCCCCCCGCCGAACCCTAATCAGGGTTGATCGCGGCGGAATCACTTATATGTGAGAGAACCGTGTTTTTTGTTTACGAGTCGGGCGCGCTTTAGGCCTCGCTTTCGCCGTCGGTACGTTTTTCTTTGCCAAGAGCCGCCTGCAAATCGTATGCAGGCATGTAAGTTGATCCGCCGGAACCGGGTACCGTAAACCATGGCCCGCCCTCCGGCTCAGTTGTAACCGGATAAGACCATGACGGATTCCAAAGGCATTGATATCGGCTTTTCGGCAGAGGGCCGCCAGACGCTGCTGCTTAACCGCGCCAACCGTCACGGTATCGTCGCCGGTGCGACCGGCACGGGCAAGACCGTCACGCTGCAGTCGCTGGCTCAGGCCTTTTCCGATGCGGGCGTCCCTGTCTTCGCCGCCGATGTAAAGGGCGACCTGTCCGGCATCAGCCAGCCCGGCACACCGAACGAAAAACTTCTGGCCCGTGCGCAGGAAATGGGCATCGAACTGACGCCCGCCGCCGCGCCCGTCATCTTCTGGGACCTGTTCGGACAAAAGGGTCACCCCATCCGTACTACGGTGTCCGACATGGGGCCGCTGCTTCTCGCCCGCCTGTTCCAGCTCAACGAGGTTCAGGAAGGCGTACTCAATATCGTCTTCCACGTGGCCGACAAGGAAGGCCTTCTGCTGCTCGACCTTAAGGACCTGCGCTCGATGCTGAGCCACGTGGCCGAAAACGCCAAGGAGATCAGCACCCAGTACGGTCAGGTGTCCGCCGCTTCGATCGGCGCGATCCAGCGTCAGGTACTGGCACTGGAAAGTCAGGGCGGAGAAATGTTCTTCGGCGAACCGGCACTGCGTCTCGAAGACCTGATGCGCACCGATATTTCAGGCAAGGGCTATGTCAATGTGCTGGCCGCCGACAAGCTGATCGGCAGCCCCCGCCTCTACTCGACCTTCCTGCTCTGGCTCCTGTCGGAACTGTTCGAGGTCATGCCGGAAATCGGCGATCCGGAAAAACCACGCATGGTCTTCTTCTTCGATGAAGCCCACCTCCTGTTCGACGAAGCGCCCAAACCGCTGCTGGAAAAGATCGAACAGGTTGTGCGCCTGATCCGCTCGAAGGGCGTCGGCATCTATTTCGTCACGCAAAATCCCGCCGATGTGCCGGATTCGGTGCTGGCCCAGCTGGGCAATCGCATCCAGCACGCCCTGCGGGCCTACACCCCCGCCGAACAAAAGGGCCTGAAGGCCGCCGCTCAGTCCTTCCGTCCGAACCCGGCCTTCGACACTATCGAAGCCATTCAGGGTCTGGGGGTCGGTGAAGCGCTGGTGTCGGTGCTGGACGAAAAGGCGTCGCCGACCGTTACGGCAAAATCAAAGATCCGCCCGCCTGCCTCGCGCCTTGGACCTGCGACCGACGCCGACCGCGCCCAGACCATGGCCAAATCCCCCGTCGCCGGCATGTACGATACGCCGCGCGACCGGGAATCGGCGTTCGAGCTTCTGGCCGCGCGCGCCAAGGCGTCCGAGGCCGCTACGGTCGAGGTCGAGGAAACCCGCGCAGTCAAGGTCGAAAAGGAAGTGGTCCATAAGCCCTCGGCCACCGAAAAAGCCGTGACCTCGGTCGCCGTCTCGGTCATCCGCACCATCGGCGTGACCCTTGGTCGTGAACTGGTGCGCGGTATTCTCGGCTCGATGACCAAGCCGGCGAAGACCACGCGCCGTCGTTAGAGCGCTTCCCGACAAAGGGGATACCACTTTTCGGAAGTGAAGCGCGTTAAAGCCAAAATTTAGAGCGCCGATTGGGTTCAGCCAGATCGGGACACGCTCTAAGACAAACGCAGCGCGACGACGCGCGATTATGGTTAACGCTTTTTTACCGGTTAACGGGGCACAACGGGCGAATGGTTGCGCCCCTGCTTGCTTTGATCGCCTGGACCCTGATTGTGCTCGTCTGGCTCTATGCCCGACGCATACCGGCCATGTTGAAACTGGGGCACGATTTCCAGCTCTATGCCGATAAGCGGCATATGTTCAAACTGCCCGCCGATGTGCGCGCCGTTTCCGACAATTACGGACATCTCACCGAACAGCCGACCCTGTTCTATGCCCTGTGTCTGGGGATTCAGGTGTCAGGCCTCGCCGATCAGCTTTTTATGGTTCTGGGATGGATTTATGTGCTTCTGCGTATCGTCCACAGCCTTGTGCAGGGCATAGGCAACCACGTCATGCTGCGCTTTTTCGTCTTTGTCTCCGGCACGGGCATATTGGGCTACATGACGCTGCGCGCCATCCGGCTGGTGTTTGATTTTTAAAACAATCTGCCCGCTTTCCGGCACAGACCAAAGGCAGGCTATTCTGCTACAGGCACGATGCGCCACATGCGCAGCTTGTGCTTCACCCGGCCCGCTTCCTTACCGGCGCGCTCACCATGCCCCATATATAGGTCGGCGCGGATACGTCCCTTGATCGCGCCACCGGTATCGAGCGCGGCCACCATGCGGCGATAGGCCGGAAAGGCGTCGTTGAGCGTGCCCGCATCGGCATCGATCCAGTACAGATCACCATACTGATGAAAGGCCGGATCAACCGCGATGGCTGAGCCGCCCTGAAGCGGAATAGCCGCAGCCCCCAGAGGCTCCATACGTGTGGTGTCGATGGCAAAGAAGGTATAGCGCGGGTTCTGATTCATCACATCCTGCGCTACCGGCCCGCGATTGGCGGCCAGCCACTGACGGATGTTTTCCCCCGACGTCTCTTCTTTTTTCATCAGGCCGCGATCGGTCAGGGTCCGGGCGATACCGACAAAGGGCTGACCATTATCCGCAGCATAGGCCGCCATGAGGCGCGTGCCGTCCTCAAGCGTCAGATAGCCCGACCCCTGAATCTGCATGAAGAAATAGTCTTCGGGCCGCATATAATAGGCCGGTTCACTGACCGGGCGGGCCTCGATTTCGGCGCGTGTGTAATAGGGTACATAGGCGTCGCCCACCTTCCGCGCGGCAACCTTCTTAGGCCCCGGTTGCGGCGGATTCAAACGCGAGCCGTCGATAAGCACAAGATCGGCAGGTTTCAGGCGCACGGCTTGCGAAAATTCCGCCGTCGGCGAGGTCATGGCCAAATATTCCGGCACGAAATAGGCAGTCAGAAGCCCCTCACCCTCGATCCGTTCCACACGGAATCGCGCCTCAAGCCACCCCTTTATCTCTTCCGGCTGCTCGAAGGCTTCAGTCTTGAGCGCATCGCAGACCTTTGCGTACTGACGCCCCTGCCGATAGGCGCAGGCACCGCGTACGGCTTCGAGGGCTATAAAGGGATCGGTTGCCTCCCAGCCGGGAAGCGCCGACAACGGCAAGGTGGTCGCAACCGGCGGCGTGACCACCGGTGCTGTCGGTTCGGACGGTTGCGTCGGCGTGGGCGCAGGCCCGGATACGTCCGGAGCCTTAACCGGCGACCCCGCACAAGCCGCCAGAGTCAGCGCCGCCAGACAGGTCAGGACCAGATTACCCGGAGCCCGGCTCTGTCGCCTTTGCACCCCCGCCGTCAGACTCATGCCTTGGCGGCCTCGACGCGCGAAAGGATCCAGGGATTGGTGGCCGATTTCAGGTTCTTCTGGAAGGTCCAGAATTCCGCCGTCCGGCCGTGGGTCTTTTTCGTGTCGGTTTCGCCCTCGCCCGTCTCGTAGACAAGTTCAGACAGGAAGCGCACGCGCACCCATGCCTTGTCTTCCTTCAGATCAATCTGATCGAGGTCAGTCTTGGGCGGCTCGACGAAGGACACACGGATCGAACGGTTTTCACCGCGCGCATCGATGGCCCTGGCAAAAACACCGAAAACCGTCTCGGTCAGGCGTTCCTTAAGACCGTCGATTTCACCACGGTTGAAGGCCGTCACGATCTGCTCATAGGCTTCGCGGGCCTTTTCGGCGAAGTTGACTTCGTTGAAATGGGCATCGCGCGCCTTCAGGGCATCGAGATTGGGGATACGCGGGCGCTCAGGCAGGCGCACCTCCGACGGATTGCGCCCGGCAATCGCCTCGGCGTCCTCGGTCTTGGGGATCTGCGGCTTGTCCTCGGCCTTGAAACCGACGCGCCGTCCCAGCACATTATAGAGCTGAAACAGCACGACCACGGCGATCATAGCCAGAATCAGCAACTCCCAGGGCATTTAACGTCTCCGAAGCACTTAAGTCAGGTGTAATATTCCCTATATAGGAAAAGTTCGGCTAAACGGAACACTTCGTTTGATTGCCAATCGATTTTGTGCGTGCTAGGGCCGTCTGAACCCTTTTTTCTACCCATCGGACGTGTGTCATGTCCCACGGAGTTTCTGAGTTTTATGGCTGACGATACCCTTTCCGCCGACGCCGGCGCTGCTCCCGAAGCCCAGGGCGGTCCCCTGCCCGCCAATATGCAGGTTCTGGCGCAGTTCATCCGCGATTTCTCGTTCGAAAACCCGCGCGCGCCGCAATCCCTGCGCATGGATCAGCGTCCTGAGATCGATATGGGCGTGGAAATGAACGCCAAGGGCCGTCCCGATGGCCTGTTCGAACTGGACCTGAAGCTGTCGGTCAAGGCGGCCAATCCGGAAGGTCCGATGTTCGCTATCGAACTGGTCTACGGTGGCCTGTTCCAGTTGAGCGGCATCCCGCAACAGATGATCGAGCCGACGCTCCTGATCGAATGCCCGCGCTACCTCTTCCCGTTCGCGCGCCGTATCATCGCCGACGCGACCGCCGACGGTGGCTTCTTCCCGCCCTTCTTCGTCGAACCGATCGACTTTGCCGCTCTCTATATGCAGCAAAAAGGTCAGATTGGCGAAACCGCCGGTCAGGCCTAAGCGTTTCGCAGCGAAATCAAAAAACCCCCGCAGCCATCCGACTGCGGGGGTTTTTCTATTAGAGCGTATAGCCCCACATGTTCTTGTCCTTGAGGTACTTCAGGCAGAAGGCCTCATGGGCTGTCGCTTCCTCAGCGTGAATATGCGAAGGTAGGGGTCGCGGACGTGCGCCGTGGTTCATCACCCGGATCTCCGTGCCGTCCTCTGACATCGTGCCGTGCATTCTGAGGTCGAGGCCGCGCTCCTTGCCCCCGCTCAGTTCCAGATACACCCCGGCCAGCAGGCGCGCATCGAGCAAGGCCCCGTGCTTGTCGCGCTCAACCAGCGAAATATTATAGCGGCGGCACAACGCATCCAGCGAATTGGCCATGCCGGGGAATTTGTACCGCGCCATCTCCAGCGTATCGATCCAGTCGTCCGGATCGGTAGGCGCAAGGCCCATACGCTCAAGCTCCATATTGATGAAGCCGCGGTCGAACGAGGCATTGTGCGCGATGATCGGCGCATCGCCGATAAAGTCGATAAAGGCCTGACCCAGTTCGGCGAATTTCGGCTTATCCGCCACCATTTCGTCGGTAATCCCGTGGACACGAATAGCCTCCGGCTCGATCAGACGTTCGGGATTGAAATAGTGATGGAAGGTCCGGCCCGTCGGCAGAAGGTCATCGATTTCAATACAGCCGACTTCGATCAGGCGATGGCCTTTTTTCGGGTCAATGCCGGTGGTTTCTGTATCGAGTACGATCTGACGCGCCATGGTCCTGAGGTTGTGAATCCGTTTGCCGTCTTTGTCCAGAGTCAGGACGCATGCAAGGACCGGATAATCCCGCGCACCTGTTGACGGCTGTGCTCAAGGCCTTGCGACGTATCGATCACGAAGTCGGCACGGCGGCGTTTTTCGGCATCCGGCGTCTGACGCGACAGGATATCGGCGAATTTTTCCGCCGTCATGCCCGGGCGAGCCAGCACGCGGGCTGCCTGAACCTGCGCCGGAGCCGAGACGACCACCACCTTATCGAAAGTCTTTTCCGCACCCGTTTCAAACAGGAGCGGAATATCACTGAGGGTGAGGGGTGTGCCCGCCTGTTCGTGACGGCTCAGAAAGGTTTCTCGGTCGGCCACGGTTGCCGGATGCACGATAGCATTGAGGTCTTTGAACTTTTCGGGCGTTTTTTTGAGACAAGCCGAAAGCTTGGCGCGATCCACCGCACCATCGGTCAGTACGTCGCCAAATACCTCCACAAGAGCGGATTTGACCTCAGGCGAGTCGGCATAAAGCCGATGCACCGTCTCATCGGCATCCCATACCGGCACGCCTTCGTCGGCAAACATCTTCGCTATGGTCGATTTGCCCATGCCGATGGAACCGGTCAGCCCCAGACGGATCATCAGGCTTCACCCAGAAAATCCAGCGCCAGCCTGCGCACGTCACAGTCGGGATCGGGACGGACGCCGTAAAAGGCTTCAAAACTGGGCCGCGCCTGCTCGATCAGCATCATCAGACCGTCAACCGTGGTCAAACGCCTTGCCGCCGCACTTTGCAGGAAGCCCGTCATCAGCGGACGATAGGTCATGTCCATGACCGTGACGGCTTCATCGAGCGCGTCCAGCGGGGGCAGGGGGCCGCCCGAGGCAGCATTGATCACCGCCACCGACCCTTCGAAGGCACGATCGACATCGGACAGAGCATAGGCGGTGACGCCTTCGCCAAAGGCAAAGACGATCTCTTCGGCGCGCGCCACGGTGCGATTGACGATGCGCACATCCCGGCAGCCGAGATCGAGCAGGCTGGCGACCACTGCGCGCGACGCACCGCCCGCCCCTAGAAGCGTCACCGCACCCGATGTCAGGTCACAGGCCGGAGCCTGAAGCCGGAAGGCCTGAATGAGACCGTGACCGTCGGTGGAATTGGCGTGGACGCCGCCTTCATCGTCGAAGGTGAGCAGGTTGGCCGAGCCGCTGCGCCGGGCCAGTTCCGTCGAACTGTCGGCCAGTTTCAGGGCGATTTCCTTGAACGGCGCGGTGACGTTCAACCCCTTGATACCATTGGTTCGACAAGACAGGATAAGGCGTTCGAACGCGTGCTCATCCACGGGCGAGAAGGGGGCATAAACCCCGTTCAGGCCCATATGCCTCAGCCAGGCGGTATGCAGAAAAGGCGACAGCGACTGACGGATCGGCTGACCGACCACGCCGGCGACAAGGGCGGCACCTGTAGGAAGCGTATTCATGCCGGTAACACCTCATAATGGCGCAGTTGTGCCAGAAGCGGCAGCAACGGCAGGCCGAGCACAGTGAAATAGTCGCCCTTGATCGAGTCGAACAGATGCACACCATAGGCTTCGAGCATGTAGCAACCGACGCTGGATAAAATCTCTTCGCCTGCGGTCTCTATATAGTTCGCGATGAAGGCCTCACTCAGGCGGCGCACCGTCAGATCGGCCGTATCGACATGGGACCACAGGAGTTGACCATTTTGCGCCACCGCCACAGCGGAATGCAGATAATGGGTCTTGCCCGAAAACCGGCGCAGCAGGTTGGCGGCATCGGCAAGGGATTTCTGCTTGGAAATCAGTTCGCGCTCAAGCTCCAGCACCGAATCCGCGCCAATGACCAGACCCGGATGGCTGCGCGACACATGCAGGGCTTTTTCCTGCGCCAGCCGCAGCGCTACGGCCTTGGGCGTAAAACCGCGCAGGAGGCAGTCGTCTTTTATGGGGTCTTCGTCGATATCGGCGGGAATCCGCGCATAGCTCAGGCCACAATTGGTGAGCAGGGTGGCACGAATTTTCGAGCCGGAGGCCAGAATAAGGGCAGGGGGCAGGTCTTGGGTCATGGCCTGTTCTTTTGCCCGGAACGGGCGAATGTCAAGGTCAGGTTTACTGATCAGATGCCGCCCAGACGGCCGGTACGCTTTTCGTTGAAGAGGCTGATGATCGCCGCCGAGGTTTCTTCGACCGAGCGCCGGGTCACATCGATCACCGGCCAGCCCTTGCGCTCAAACAGGCGGCGCGCAGCGATGATTTCATTACGCACCGCCTCGGCGTCGGTATAGGAGGTCGGACGTTCGTCGCCGGTGGTCGTATAGGCCAGCACCCGCGCCTTGCGGATCTGGAGCAGACGATCGGGTGAGGCGATCAGGCCGACGATCAGCGGTTCATGAAGATCATCCAGCTCCGGCGGCAGATCGCGGCCCGGCACCAGCGGGATATTAGCCGCCTTATAGCCGCGGTGCGCCAGATAGATGCAGGTCGGCGTCTTTGAGGTACGCGACACACCGATCAGGATGATTTCCGCCTGACGCAGCTTATCCGCCAAGGCGCCGTCATCGTGGGCGATAGCGTAGTTGAGCGCTTCGATACGGTCGAAATAGTCACTGTCAAGATTATGCTGGGCACCGGACTTTTTGGAGAATTCCGCCGCGCCAAGGTAACGCGAATAGGCCAGCACCACGGAATCGAGCACGCCGATGGCCGGAATATCGCGTTCCCGGCAGAAGCTTTCCAGCTTCTGACGCAGTTCGGCGTCGACCAGCGTATGCAGAACGATTCCCGGATAGGCTTCGATTTCCTGAAGCGCGCGATCCATCTGCTTATCCGAACGGATCAGCACATAGAGATGCTCGATAGGATAGATGCCTTCAAACCGCGCGCCCGCCGCCTTGCCAAGCGCGTTCAGCGTCTCGCCCGTAGAATCCGAGACCAGATGGACGTGGAAGTGAATGCCGATTTTCGCGCCGGAAGCCGTCATGAAATTTATCTGTGTACGCTTTTTGGGGAAAACTCAGGGATGAATTTCCATAGTTTCGGGATAAACCCTCAGACCGCCCCTGCCAAGCCTCGGTCATGGGGAAAAGGCGAAAAAACCGGGCGATTCACCCCCTGCTTTTCCCCATTCAGGGGTGGACGTGAATCGTTTGTGACGCATTTGTGTGAAAATCTTAATGAAAAATTAACGGTGAATGACTCATCCGTCATCGTATTAGGATTTTCTTAACCTTGGTTAGGATTTGGTTAATTATCCCGGATTCCCACAGGCTGTGAAAGATTAATCATACCTTAACGCGGCCCTGTGAAAAGCACGGTATAATCGCCCGCGTTTTTGCCGCCTGCGGCATTTTTGCGCACATTCCCGGCCCTAACTACCCCTTCTATCTTTCTAAAAATCTTTTAGAGGGATTGAGAGAATATGCACCTGACCCTATGGATTGACTCATGACCTCTAACCCTTCATCCATAGCTTCTGGCATAGTCTCGGTCCTTAAGGGGCAGACGCTGAAAACGCCACCTGTCTGGTTCATGCGTCAGGCCGGTCGTCATCTGCCCGAATACAGAGAACTCAGGGCGACGACCCCCGATTTCCTCAGCTTTTGCCTCAACCCCGAAAAAGCTGCCGAAGCGACGCTTCAACCCGTACGTCGCTACGGCATGGATGGGGCGATCCTGTTTTCCGACATTCTGGTCATTCCGATGGCTCTGGGTCAGGACGTACGCTTTGA
>JASGGL010000077.1:0-13877 GCA_047605065.1 Asticcacaulis sp. | reverse complement strand
GCCGCCGGCTATGCCGTGTCGACCTCGACAGGGCGCGCCACCACCATAGACGGCCTCAAATTTCAGTATCAGAGCCGCCCGCAGGTCGAACGCGAAGGCAGCTACGACTACCTGTTCCCCAGCGCCTCGCTGAAGGTTGCCCTCAATGACAGCACCGATTTCCAGCTGGGATACAGCCGCACCATCCGCCGTCCTGAGGTCAATGTGCTGGCCGGGGTGTGGTCGGTCAATGACGCGCTGATGATCGTTACCGCACCCAATCCGGGGCTGGAGCCGGAAATTTCCGACAATATCTCGATGCGGATCGCCCATTATTTCGAGCCGGTCGGCCTCGTCGCCGTCAACTATTACCGCAACACGGTCAAGGGCCTGTTCCAGACCGAAGATCTGACGGCGGACGAGTTCGGCTATACCGGCACGGATTATGACGGCTACATGTTCCGCACGACCCGCACGGTCGACGGCGACTCGATCAACATCCACGGCTTCGAGGTCGAGTTCAACCACTCGCTCAGCTACCTGCCGGGGCTGCTGAGCGGCCTGACGCTCAAAGGTTCCTACACCCAGACCAATCCCGAAATCCCTATCGCCCTGTCGGCGCGGCAGTTCGGCTCGCTGGCTCTGGCCTATAAGAAGGGGCCGGTCAGCCTGAACCTCAATACGGTGCGCACGGGGCGCAAGCTTAACAGCGTTTCCACCGGCTCGTTCGTCGCGCCGCGTACCGATATGAGCTTCTCCGGCACCTATACCGTCAATCCGAAGATGCGCCTGTTCCTGTCGGTGCGTAACCTGCTCAACGAAAACACCGACATCATCCTGCCGGGAGTCGATACGACCGCCGGTCCGATCGGGGATCACGCCGGGGATTATCGCGCCTACGGCCAGAGCGCGACCTTCGGCATCCGGATGACCTTCTGAGGAGCGGGGCAGTGACGCAGCACCTGACATCGGCGGTGGACCGCCGCAGGCTCCTGAGCGCGGCGGGCGGGCTGGTCCTGTTTGCCGGGCTCGGTCGGGCGGGATCGCTTTGGGCGGCACCGCTTAAGGATGATCCCTTTGCGCTGGGCGTGGCGGCGGGCGATCCGCTGCCAGACGGGTTCGTCATCTGGACCCGTCTGGCACCGCGCCCGCTGGAGCCGCACGGGGGCATGCCGCCTCAGGATGTGCGCGTGCGCTGGGAGGTGGCCGAAGACGACCGGTTCGCCAAAATCGTCCGGACCGGCGACGCCATTGCCCGTCCGGAACTGGCCCACAGCGTCCATGTGGAGGTCGAAGGGCTGTCGCCCGCGCGGCCCTACTGGTACCGTTTTTTTGTCGATGGCGGATTGGTCAGCGATGTGGGGCAGGCGCGCACCGCGCCCGCTGCCGGAGCCATGCCGTCGCGCCTCAGGCTCGTTTCGGCGGGATGCCAGTCCTATCCTCAGGGCTGGTACGACGCCTGGCGGTACATCAGCCGCGAACCGGACCTCGATGCCGTCTTCCACTACGGCGACTACATCTATGAGGGCGGAGCCAGCAAGATGGTCATCACCGACCGTCTCAACCGGGTGACCGATCGTCAGCACGCCGGTTTGGAAATCTACAGCCTTGATGACTATCGCCGCCGCTATGCGCAATATAAGTCCGATCCGGACCTGAGGGCCGCCCATGCCGCGGCGGCCTTCATTGTCTCGTTCGATGACCATGAGGTCGATAACGACTGGGCTTCGGCCTATGATCAGGACGGTACGCCGCTGGAAATCTTTGCTCTGCGACGATTTGCGGCCATGCAGGCGTGGTACGAGCACATGCCGGTACGCAAGGCGCAGTTCCCGCGTCCGGACGGCATCCATCTGTACCGGCGCTTCGATTACGGCCATCTGGTACGCCTGCATGTGCTCGATACCCGCAGCGAGCGCGATGATCAGCTTTGCGTCAAGGCGGATCAACCGAACTGTCGTCAGGGTGATACCCCTCAGGGCCGCATCATGAGCGCGGCACAGGAGCAATGGCTCTATGGCGGGCTGAATCCTGAGGCGCGCTGGCATCTGATCGCCCAGCAGGTGCGTGTCATGCCGCTGAGCCGTAAGGGGTCGGACCTGCCTCTGGCCCTGACCGATCAGTGGAGCGGCTACCCCGCCTCCAGACGGCGGCTGGTCGAGGCCATCACCGAACGCAGGCTGAGCAATGTGGTGATCGCCAGCGGCGACGCCCACGTGCACAATGTCGGTACGGTGCCGCTGCGTGACGAAGCCCCCGAGGGCCCGGCGGCGGCGGTCGAGTTTCTGGCCAGCTCCATCACCTCCGGCGGTGACGGGGCGGCTCAGAGCGAAGGCACGCTCAGCTATGCCGACAGCCCCAATCTGGCGCTGGCCAATGCTCAGCGTGGCTATCAGATCTTCGATATCACGCCGAAGGCATGGCGCACCGACGTCAAGGTGATGGACCGCGTGCAGGCACCGGGGGGCAACTTAAGCACGCTGGCCCGGTTTGTCGTCACGCCGGATAAGGCGGGGCTCAACCGGGCCTGAGTCCGGATTCTAAAGCGTCAGCAGAGTCTTGATGGCGCGGCGCTCGTCCATGGCCTTATAGCCTTCGGCGACCTCGGAGATCGGCAGGTGCAGGTCGAAGACCTTGCCCGGCTGAATCTTGCCCGTCAGGACCCGGTCGATCAGGTCGGGCAGGAAGCGGCGGACGGGCGCGGGACCGCCCAGCATACGACGCTGCGAGAAGAACAGTTGCTGACCGTCGAAGGTCACGCCGTGCGGAACGCCGACATAGCCGATCGTGCCGCCCGGACGGCAGGACTGCATGGCCTGCGTCATCGACTCCAGCGTGCCGACACACTCCAGCACCGAGTCCGCGCCGACGCCCCGGGTCAGGTCTTTGATGCGGGCAATGCCTTCGTCGCCACGCTCAGACACGATGTCCGTCGCGCCGAATTCCAGCGCCAGTTTTTGGCGCGTGGCGTGACGGCTCATGGCGATGATGCGCTCCGCTCCCATTTCCTTTGCAGCCAGCACGCCCATCAGGCCGACGGCGCCGTCACCGACCACGGCGACGGTCGAGCCGGGTCGCACCTCCGCCGCATCGGCGGCGTACCAACCGGTGCCCAGCACGTCCGATACGGCCAGAAGGTGCGGGATCATGCCGGCATCGGGCCTTTCATCCGTGGCCACCAGCGTCCCTTCGGCCAGAGGCACACGGGCATAGGGGGCCTGTGCGCCGCTCATGAATTCGCGTTGCTCGCACGATGACTGAAAGCCGTGGCGGCAGTGCGGACAGGTATTGTCGGACAGGCAGAAGGAGCCGACGACGAACTGGCCCGGACGAACGGTGCGCACATCGGAACCGACTTCGACGACGATGCCGCAATATTCGTGGCCCATATGCATCGGCCCCTCCTGCTTTTGCAGACCGCGATAGGGCCACAGGTCCGAACCGCAGATGCAGGTGGCCGATAACTGGATGATAGCATCGGTCGGCTTCAGTATTTTCGGGTCCGGGACCTGTTCGAAGCGCACGTCGCCGGGGGCGTGAAGGACGGTGGCAAGCATGGTGAATTCCTGAGTTTTAGCCTGAATATTTGAGCTTTAAGCCGGTTACATCCGGTAGCCGGGTTTCTTGTAGAGTTTGCCCTTGCCGCCCAGAATGTCGGGTCGGTAAACCTCGTCGGCCCAACGTGACATGGGGACTTCTTCGAACGACACCGATACCGAGTCCGCCCCGAGGCGAGAGGCCCGCATAACCGACTGGACGATTTCACTGGTGAGGGCCTGTTTGTTGCTTTCCGGCATACCCGGCACCAGTTTGATGATGACGTGAGGCATAGTCTAATCCGCTTCGACCGGAGCGAGGTATTCGGCGTCGGAGACCTTTTCCATCCATCTGACCGGCGTGCCGTCCTTTTGCTCCTGAACGGCGATATGGCTCATGGCCGTGGTGTTCGTGGCGCCGTGCCAGTGGCGGCGATTGCACGGGCAGGAGACGACATCGCCCGCGCGGATTTCCTTTTTCGGGCCGCCTTCGCATTGCGTCCAGCCGACACCGGACAGGACGATCAGGTTCTGCCCCATCGGATGACTGTGCCAGGCGGTGCGTGCGCCGGGTTCGAAGGTCACCATGGCCCCTGAGACGTTGGAGCCTTGCTGCGCCGGGAACAATGGATCGAGACGCACGGTCCCGGTAAAGAACTCCGCCGAACCCTTTTGCGAAGCTTGTGAGCCTGCGCGGCGAATGATTTGAAGTTGTTGTGCTTTTTCCTGTGCCATGACGGGGCTCCTGACAATGGGCCAGAACGAAGAGGTGAGGGCGATGACGGCGAACAGCCGCCGGGTCAGGTCATGCGACATGCGCCTGCCCTCACGCGGCTTTTGCCGAGGCGAAGTCGATGACGAAGCGGTAGCGGATGTCCTTCTTCATCACCCGGTCGTAGGCCATGCCGATTTGATCGGGGCGGATCAGTTCGACATCGGGTTTGATATTGCGCGCGAAACAGTAGTCGATGACCTCCTGCGTTTCGGCGATGCCGCCGATCATCGATCCGGCCAGACTTTTGCGACCGAAGGCCAGCATCATGCCGCTGAGGTCGGGATTGAGCGTCCCCAGCGCCCCGACATTGACCAGAGTGCCGTCGTTGCGCAGGGCATCCATGAAGGGCTGGATCGAGAAGTTTTCCGGCACGGTCGAAATGATCAGGTCCTGCGTCCCCCTGAGGCGTTTCATGGCGTCGGCATCGCTCCACAGGACGGCGTCTTTGGCCCCAAGACGCTGAGCGTCGGCGATCTTACCCGGTGAGGTCGTGAAGATGGTCACTTCGGCCCGTTGAGCGACGGCCAGTTTCACCGCCATGTGGCCAAGCCCGCCCAGACCGACGACGCCGACGCGCTGACCGGGTTTTACGTTCCAGTGGCGGATGGGGGAAAAGGTGGTGATGCCCGCGCACAGGATCGGCGCGGTGCTTTGCAGCTCCATGCCGGGCGGGATGCGGATGGCGAATTTTTCGGTGACGACCAGCTTTTCGGAATAGCCGCCATAGGTGACGCCGCCGGAAACCTTGTCCGGTGCGCCATAGGTGAAGGTCGTACCGTTGAGGCAAATCTGCTCACGGTCAGCGAGACAGTTTTCGCACGTCCCGCAGGAATCGACCATGCAGCCGACTCCGGCGATATCGCCGACGCGGAACTTGCTGACATTCTTGCCGACAGCGGTGACGCGGCCGAGGATTTCATGGCCGGGAACGACAGGGTAGTTCGCTTTACCCCAATCCTGACGCACGGCATGCAGGTCGGAATGGCAGATGCCGGCATAAAGCACGTCGATCAGCACATCCTTCGGTCCCAGTGCGCGCCGTTGAATGTCGAACGGGGCGAACTCGAAAGCTTCGGACCGTGCAGCCCAGGCGCGGGTGGGGTAGGGGCCGTTCCCGACGGGTTTCGCGCCACGCGTCTGAGCGCTGGCACCGGTCCCGGCCATCAGGGCGGGCGCGGCAGCCATGAGGCCCATGCCCCCGGCCAGCAGCTTGCGGCGCCTTAACCCTTTGAGATCCTCAGGGGTGTCGAGTCCTAATGCCGATGCGATTCCGGAATGGGTTTGATCGCCGCAAATCTGGCACATGTCAGGCTCCTTTGGCTGCTACCCGTGGGGGTAAAAGCAAAGAATAGGACAGATGGCCGGTGCGGATAATCCGCTTACGGCTTGATGCCGTGATGAACAATGCTCATCATTAAAGGCCTAAGGGTTTCATCTCCTGAATGAGGTCGATAAGCAGGCGAAGGCCGGTCGGCACCTGATGGCGCCCGCTGTAATAGATATGAAATCCCGGACCCATAGAGGACCAGTCGTTAAGAACCTGAACCAGTTCCCCGGTCGCCAGATAGGGGGCGGCCCACGGTTCTGCCGTGTAGGCCAGCCCCACACCCTGCCGCGCCAGAGACAGGGTCAAGGTGCCATTATCCAGTGTCATGGGCCCCGGCACATTCAGCGCGACCTCTTCTGCGCCTCGTTCCAGTTCCCAGTGATAGAGGCTGTCGTCGCCAAGGCGGATGCGCAGACAGCGATGCTTCATGAGATCGTCAGGATGTTCGGGGATGCCGAAGCGTTGCAGATAGTCAGGCGAACCCACGACCACCCAGCGGAAATCCGCCGACAGGCGGCGCGCGATCATATCTTCCGGGACGGTGCCGCCGTGACGAATTCCGGCATCAAACCCGTCGGCGATAATGTCTTCGAGATGGTTGGACACCCGTATATCCAGTTCGATGTCCGGATAAAGCTCGATAAAGCGCGGCAGAACCGGCTCAAGCAGAAGTATGCTGGCGGACTCCATGACGTTCAGGCGGATTCGTCCCGCAGGCTCCGCCCGGAAGCGGTTCAGCGACTCCACCGCGACGGCGATGGCTTCGAACGGCCCCGACAATGCCGACACCATGTCCTCGCCCGCTGCCGTCAGGGTGACGCTGCGGTTGGTGCGGTTGACCAGCCGCACCCCCAGACGTGCCTCAAGACCTTTCAGCGAATGGCTGAGCGCCGAGGCGGTCACGCCCTGTTCGAGCGCGGCCCTGCGAAAATTGCGGTGTCTGGCGATGGCCAGAAAATGACTGAAATCAGCCAGATCGGAGCGATGGGGTTGCATGTGCGCGACTATGGGCTTCGGCGAGCGCTCTGGCAATGCGATGAATGAAACTCATCAGACAAGTGCTATTGAATAAAGAACTCCAGTTCGACGACGATCTCCTGCCCCTGAAGGGCGGTATCGGCGGGGACGGGCAGGGGAGAGGCGGCACGCAGCACACGCAGAGCCTCGGCATCGAGGGCGGGAACGCCCGACCCGCGCACCAGCCGCCGCGTCACCACCTTGCCGCGCGGGTCCACCCTGAAGCCGACCGTCACCACACCCTCGTGACGGCGCAGGCGGGCCTCCGCCGGATAGCGTTTGTACTTTTCGATATGGGTCAGAAGCTGCGCGCGCCAGTCTGGGGGCGTGGACACGGCCCTCGGCGCGGGCGGTGCCGGACGCGACACCGGGGCCGTCGTCGCCGGAGCGGGAGGCGCATCCGACGGGGTTTCGATCGGGGTTGTCTGTTCGATACGCGGCACCTGCAGGGCTTCGACAGAGGAGTCGACCACGTGCCGGGGGGCATGGCGGGGCGGCACCTTCTGCGCCGACGCTTCGGTCTGAACCGGGCCGGGCGGGCGCTCGCTGGGTGGATCGGGCGGCGCGAGGCGGATCATTTCGACGCTCAGCGCTTCCGGTTCCGGCGGCAACTCGCGCGCGCTGTGCGCCCAGTGCCACAGCCCCGCCAGAGGCAGGGCGTGCAGCATCACGCTCAGCATAAAGATCAGCAAACGTCCGCCGGGGCTCATCGCCTTCATACTAGAGCGTCTTCAGGTAGGCGACCAGATCGGCCTTTTCCTCGCGCGTCAGGCCCAATGGCTTGAGCAGCGGCGAGGTCGTCGGGAACAGGGGGTCGTTTTCTTCGCCCGCCTTCGGTTTCGGCCGCGCCCCGCCTTCGTTGTAGAAGTTCACCGTGCCTTCCAGCGTCGGGAAGATGCCGTTGTGCATATAGGGGCCGGTGCGCGACACATTACGCAGAGACGGCGTTTTGAAGGCCCCGACATCGGCGGGGTTCTCCGTTACTTCGTACCGGCCCAGATCCTCCAGCTTGCGGCCGTAGAAGCTGAGGCCGATATTGTGGAACTTCTGATCCGACAGCAGAGGGCCGTTGTGGCAGTTGGCGCAGCCTGCCTTGCCGCGGAACAGGTCGAGGCCGCGCAGTTCTTCGTCAGACAGTACACTTGTGCCGCTGGAAAGAGCGCGATCCCACTTCGACGAGCGCGGTTTCAGCGTCCGCTGATAGACGGCCAGCGCCATGGTCACTTCGGTCATGCTGACCTTGCGCACACCGAAGGCTTCGCGGAAAGCCGTGCGATAGGCCGGGTCGCGGTTGAGGCGCTTCTCGATCTCGCCGGGCTTCGCCGACATTTCGCGATGATCGGTGATCGGGCCGTCGGCCTGCGCTTCGAGGCTGTCGGCACGTCCGTCCCAGAACAGAGATTTTTGCCAGCCCGCGGTCATCAGGCTGATGGCGTTGCGACGACCGCGCTGACGGTCATGGCCGAACGAGGTCTTTACGCCGTCACCGAAGGCCAGTTCCGAACTGTGGCACGAGGCGCAGGCGATCTGCTTCGATCCCGACAGGATCGGATCGTTGAACAGCTTAAGCCCCAGCGCGACCTTTTCCGGCGTCGACGGATTGGTGGCGGGCGAGGTAACGGTGGGAAGCGCGCCGAATTCTTCGAACACGGCGCCTTCATGCAGCAACGGGCGCGGCCAGGTATCCGGCGCGCCCTTATAGGCTTCGCGTAAAACGTCGATGCCGGGACTGTCGAATCCAGTCCCGGCAAACAACATCATCACGCCTGCGATCAGCAGATGTTTTGGTTTCATCTCAGTACTTGTACTTGATCCCGACCCAGAAGGACCGCCCGAAGCGGTAGGGTTGCGAAGTGGAGGTGGAGCCGGTGATCTTCGGCAGGGTATCGAGCAGGTTGGTGCCCTTGACCTCAAGCGTCACGACATTGCGCCCGCGCCGGACCAGTTCCGCATCGAACCCGCCGTTGAAGGAGATGGTGTCTCCGTAATGGACGATGTCATAGACGTCATAGGAGGAGCCGCTGACCGTGATATTGGTGCCTGTGTCTTCGAGCTGATCGAAGGCGTCGCGCCAACGGGCATTGAGGTTGGTGCGCAGGCGACCGTTCAGCCAGCGCGCGCTCCAGTCGGCATTGGCCAGTCCGGGAGCCGCGAAGTCCAGACGCTGATTTTCCGCCAGCACATCCATCAGGGTGCGCACCTGCCCCTGATAATAGACCAGATCGCCGTCAGCTTCTTCGGTGTCGCTGACCGCCATATAGGCATTGGTGGCATCGATATTGGTCTTGGTCTCACCCCAGTTGCCGCTGAAGGTGATGGTGTGGCGTCCAAAGCTCTTGCCCCATTCCAGCGACACGCCGCGATAGGTCGATTCCCCGCCATTGGTCGGCAGATAGACATTATAGGTGCCTGTGGTGCCGTCGGCCTTGGTGTAGGGGCGCGCTTCGGTTGTCGTCGAACGGGTCAACTGATCCTCATAGTCGCGCGAGATGAGTTTCAGACGCCCCTGACCGCCCCACAGAGACCGGCTGAAGGCCATGGTCAGTTCGTCGGAATAGGGGGTTTTCAGGGCAATGCCGTCATAGATGGTGCCGCTGGAGACGCTGTAGACGTACCAGTCACCGGCCATGTAGTTGCTACCGACTTTCGACACGGTGCGGCGATAGGTGAAGGTGCGGGCCGTCGCGCCCTGAATGGCATAGCCGAGGAAGCTCTGATGGTAATAACGGTTGGCGCCGAAGGTCGCCGTCACCCACGGGAAGTCGTAGCTGACCGAGAAACGCGGCGCGATATTGTCGTTGTCGAGCACGCTTTCGCGGTCGTAACGCAGGCCCGCGCGCAGGCTCAGGTCACCGAACCGGCGGCTGTACTCGGCCCATGCCGCGCGTGTGCGGACATCGACCGTGATGTCGTAGGCCGGATAGAACAGCTTGGTCGTCAGGACGCCCTTGCCGGTGATACAGGCCGGGTCGCCGGTGGCGCAGATCACCAGCGAACCGACGCTGGTGCCCGTCGCGGTGCTGTAGGCGGAGTTGTCCTCGAAGCGCTGCTTGTGCGCGGCGACGTAACCGAAGTCGAACCCGCCGTCGAAAGAGCCGCCCCACAGGGGTTGCGACCACAGGCCTTTCAGATTGGTGTCCTTCTGCGTCTGGGCGATATCGCCGAAGCCGCCGAACACGCAGTTGGTCGATGAGCAGTAGCCGGACCCCAGAACCGTTACCGGCCACGTAAAGAGATTGCCCGGTGACGAGCGGCTGGAATTGGAAGACGCATGGGTGGCGGTCAGCTTCCAGTTGGCCGAACCGGCGCGGCCTTTCAGTTCAATACGACCGCTCTTGCCGCCGCCTTGCGTGACGATCAGGTCGTTCAGGGCGTTTTCGCGCGAATATTCCTGCGTATAGGGGGTGTAGCTGTACTGCGTGGTCAGGGTCATGCCCCTGGGCAGGTCGACCTCGGCCTTAAGCAGCAGGTTGCGGCTTTCGCTTTTCAGGCCGAAGGGCGCATTGCCGTAATTGGCGTTTTTGTAATAGGTCAGCTCGGCTTCCTGACGGCTGGCCCCCACCATGAGGCGCAGATAGTCGCTGACCGGCAGATCGACGCTCATGCCTGTGCGGCACTTGGTATAGTCGGGCTCCTGCGGGACATTGCTGCCCAGAGCCTCGCGCGTTTGCGGATCGATCTTGAAGCTGACCAGAGCGTCGCTGGTGCAGCTCCGGTAGATGGTTGCGCCATAATCCTTGCGCGGGGCGCGGGTATCGATTTCGACCACACCGCCGGTGAAGCCGCCGTAACGCGCCGAGATATTGGAATCGCGCACGGTCACCGCATCGACCAGACTGGAGTCGACCCACAGGGTTTCGGCGCTGGCTCCGGTGGTCTTGTCGTAGTGAGCGGCGTTGCTGCTGTCGGTCGACATGACGTCCAGACGGCTGTTGGCGGCGACACCATCGAGGATGAAGGAGTTTTCGTAAGGCTGGCTGCCGGCGATGGAGATTTCCGACGGACGCAGGTCCTGAATATCGTCGGCGGTCGCATTGCCTTCATTGGTGCTGAAAAAGACGTGCGGCAGGATTTTGAGCGTCTGGTTGACGTCGCCATTGCCGTTCTGACGCGCCTCGATCGACTCACGTGACATGATGCTGGTGCCGCTGTCGATGGCATCGCCCATCTCGTAGGCCAGCGGTGCACCGGCCTGTGCGCCATCACCTGCCACGCCGTCACCCTGCACGCGGATCGTGCCGAGGCTGACGCTGTCACCGGCGGCCTGCGCCGTCGTCAGGCGCACCGTATTGCCGGAGATCGTATAGTTCAGGCCCGTCCCGGCCAGCAACTTCGTCAGCGCCTGACGCGGGGTATAGCGACCGTTCAGCGCCGGTGCGCGGCGGCCTTCGACCAGTCTGGCGTCGAAGAACACCTGAAGCCCTGCGCCTTGCGCAAATTGCAGCAGCGACTGATTGAGGTCCTGCGCGGGCAGGTCATAGCTCTGGATTGCCTCCGCAGGGGCCGCGGTCTGCGCCATCACCGGCGCGGCCATCACGCCGCCCGCGATCAGCGCCCACACACAGGCGCTGGAAGTCAGTTGCCGAAACGTAGTTTTTCTCATTGTTACCCGATCCAAGTTTATGCGAATAATTCTCAGCCGCATGGTTCGGGTAGTAAGACGCCGCCTGCCGGGGATACGGTAAAAATAAGTCCCGGTTTTTTGTAATTTTTGATAATTAAATGAAAACAAAGGAATTTTTATCGTGAAGCGGATGCTTCGTTGTCTGGGTGTCCGGCGTCTGCACATACGCAAAGGGCCGAAGACTCAGCCTAGTCCGTATAGAGCACGGTGACGGCAGGTGTGCTTACCTCCCTCGTGTGCAGCCCGATGGTAATGGCGGTGAGTGCGCCTTTGGGGTCGTGAACGTCGAAGACGCCGCTGACCCGTCGCTCGCCCAAGGCGCGTCCGACGATATAGATGCGGTCCTTGCGATAGCGGTTGAGCTGCGCCACCACATCTTTCAGCGGCGCGCGGTCGAAGACCATCCGGCCCTCGCGCCATAGCGCGGCCTGAGCTATCGGTGCCGCCTGCACGGCCTGCCAGCCGTCGCGGCCATAGACGACCGACTGACCGGCATCGAGGACAGCCTGCCCCCCGGCGTCACTGACCCTGACGCGGTGTTCGGTGACGCTGACGCGCACACCCTGATCGAGATATTCCACGGCGAACTGCGTCCCCAAAGCCTGAGACTCGCCACCGCGTGCCGCGACGACGAAGGGCCGCGTCTCGGTCCCCTGTTTCGGGGCGGCCCTCACATAGGCCGCTCCGGCGCGCAGGGCGATGCGCCGCGTTTTGCCATCGAAGGCCAGATCGGCAGCACTGTCGCTATCGAGCGTCAGGCGACTGCCGTCGGCCAGCGTAAAGGTGCGAACCTCGCCCGGCCGGGTTTGGAAATCCGGTGTGGTCACAGACGTGTACAGGGCCGCTCCGCCAATGGCCAGCAACAGGCTGGCGGCGGCAGCGATAGGCACACGCCACGCGGACAAGACCGGGCCCAAGACGCGCGCACCGGGCAGGGCGCGGGCCATCAGCGCGTCGCGGCGCGGCCTTAGCGCTTCGGCCTGACGCCAGACGTCGCGCGCCCCGGATAAGGCTTCGGCATGGGCAGGATCGGCCGCCAGCCAGACCTCGAACCGTTCCTGCGCCAGCGCATCGAGCGGACCGTCCTCCAGCCTGACCAGCCATTCAGCCGCGGTCAGCACCGGGTCAGCGCTTTCAGAGCCGTTGCGGAGGGAGGAGGGTGCGATCACGCGGCGGCCTCATGAAGAGAAAGACGGGCTTTGTTCATATGACGCAAAATACGACCGGAGCGATAAATTTTTCTCATCGGCTGTCCTGTCGGGGCTTTGCCGCTACGGGCTTAAGGTGTTGCACCAGATGCGCCGTGGCCATGGCCAGATGCTTCTGAACCGAGCTTTCGGAGATGTTCAGCGCGCTTGCCGTCTCGCGGTAGCTAAGCCCGTCGAGGCGCGTCAGGACAAAGACCTGCCGTGTGCGCAGCGGCAGGCGCATCAGCGCCGCCTGCATCCGGTCGGCCTGCTGAGCGGCGGACAGGACGGCTTCGGGGGAGGGCGTTTCGTCCGGCAGGGCCTCGAGCACACCGTCTTCCGGCTGGGTAGCACCGTGTCGGCCTTCGCGGCGCAGATAGTCGACAAACAGGTTGTGGGCGATGCGATAGATATAGGGGCGCTTCTGCGCGATGTCGGCGGCTTCGGACACCTTTTGCGCCAGCCGCGCAAAGGTTTCCTGCGTCAGGTCTTCGGCCAGAGCCGGGTTGCGCGTTTTCTTCAGGAAGTAGGAATCGATTTCGCGGCGGTAGGTCCGGAACAGGTGCGTGAAGACATCCTCACTCAACGGACTGCGTACCTTCGGCTAAGGGTTAAATCGATGCCTCCAGCCCTACAGCAGTTGAGAATGATTTGCAACAAGTCTTGTCTTGCGCTGTCAGTCGCCTGTTTTTGACACGCCGCGTTCTATTGCGTTTTGCCGATGCTGAAGGCTGTCGGGGCCTCTTTCGGACCGGGGCGGTATTTGACGCCCTTAAGCCACAGCTTCAGCGCTTCCCAGTGGATGCCCCAGACGACTTTCAGCGTCATCAGCGGCATGGAGAGGAAGTATCTCATCAGCACCGCGTCGCTCAGCGGCTCGCGGCGGGCGATGAAGCTGGCCGTCAGCATTTTGGTGTGACCTTGCGGCCCGACCTGTTCAAGCAGGATGCGTAAGGCGAAACGCTCTTCCGGCGGAGTGAGGTCGAAGCGGTAGGCCATGTCCATATCCATGAAGGGCGAGACGTGCAGGCGCTTGCCGGCGGCCTGATGAACGCGGCCCGTATCGTGCGTGGGGTTATGGACGGGCAGGACATAGCAATGCCGGTCGCCAAAGGTGTTATTGACCTGATAGACGACGGCGCGCAGGCTTTGGTCGGCCTTTTCGACGAAATACAGGCTGATCGGGTTGAACACGAAGCCAAGTACGCGGGGCATGGCCAGCAGGAACAGCCGGTCCGTGGCCTCATACAGGCCCTGAGGCCTCAGGAAGGCGATGATACGCTCACGCAAGGGGCCGCATGCGTCGCCCTTGACCGGGCCGTGATCGCGTTCATCGAAGCCCAGCAGGTTGAAGCGATTGAGACCAAGCGTTTTCAACGGCTTCAGCGTCTCTTCGAGGTGGTCGAGATCGAACAGAATCTGAAAAACCGAA
>JASGGL010000076.1:0-13947 GCA_047605065.1 Asticcacaulis sp. | reverse complement strand
ATCGTGCTGGCGCCGACGCGCGAACTGGCCGATCAGGTCGCCGAAGCCTTTGAAAAATACGCCAAATACTGCAAGCTGAACTGGGCGCTGCTGATCGGCGGCGTGTCCATGTCGGATCAGGTCGCCAAGCTGGATAAGGGTGTCGACGTGCTGATCGCCACGCCGGGCCGCCTGCTCGACCTGTTCGACCGCTCCAAGGTCATGCTCAACGGCGTTCAACTCATGGTCGTCGACGAAGCCGACCGCATGCTGGACATGGGCTTCATTCCCGATATCGAACGCATCTTCAAACTGACGCCGCCCGCGCGTCAGACCCTGTTCTTTTCCGCGACCATGCCGCCGGAAATCACGCGCATCACCGAACAGTTCCTGAAGAACCCTGTCCGGATCGAAGTCGCGCGCCCGGCAACGACCAACGAAAACATCACCCAGTACGTCTATCGCGTACCGCATACGGATTCGAAGCTCCTGCCCAAGGCCAAGCGCATGGCGCTGCGTACGCTGATCGGGCAGCTCGAAATCCAGAACGGTATCGTCTTCTGCAACCGCAAGACCGATGTCGATATCGTCGCCAAATCCCTGTCGGTGCACGGCTTCAACGCTGCGCCGATCCACGGTGACCTCGATCAGAGCCTGCGCATGAAGACGCTGGACGCCTTCCGCAATGGCGATCTGCGCCTGCTGGTCGCTTCCGATGTCGCCGCGCGCGGTCTGGATATCCCGACGGTCAGCCACGTCTTCAATTTCGACGTACCGCACCATGCCGACGATTACGTCCACCGCATCGGCCGCACCGGTCGCGCGGGCCGTACCGGCGAAGCCTATCTGATCCTCGGCTCCAATGATGAGAAGAACTACGATAAGGTTCTGAAGCTGATCAAGAAGGAGCCCAATCCGCTCGAACTCGATGTGGACTGGGGTCCGCTGGCGGATGCGCGCCCGGAAAACGACCGCGACAAGGACCGTGACCGCGGTCGCAAGGAGCGCCGTCCGCGTCGTGGCCGTGAACGCACCCCTGCTGTCGCGGACGTTCAGGAAACCGCACCGGTAACGGCACCGGATACCGTTCCGATTGAGACTAAAGTCGCGCCCGAAGCCGTTGCAGAAGCCCCTGTCGCAGATGTGATCACAAAAAAATCACGCCGCCGCAAAGATCGCAGCGACGCGGCCCCTGCCCGCCCGGCACCTATCGCTTCCGGAAAAAATATAGACAATTCAATCGATACTGCCAATGATAACGCCGGTTTCGGTGGTCATATCCCGGCCTTCATGCTGCGCAGCGCCTATCCGGCAGATAGCGGCAGTGCAAAATAAATACTCGCGTTAACCGGCTGTCAGAGAAATTCGCCTAAGGTAACCGTGTCACCCGATTCGTGACATGAGGAAGCCGATGAGCAACGACATAGAAGTGAGCGTACGTGGCCCCAATGCCTATAGCCTGGCGCACGAAGCGATCCAGCTTATGGAAACGCATGGGGTGTGGCCGACGCCACTGAACTACGAAATCTGGCTGTACGTTGCCGGCGATCCGAATTCAGCTCTGGCGCAGGAAATCCAGCGCCTTCTGGGCTCCGGTGAAAAGATCACCGAAGAAATTTCCGAAAGCCTGGCGACGAAATTCATTACCCGCCTCAAGCTCAACGACGAAGTGCGCGACGCCGGCCTGAGGCTGACCCGCGAACTGACCTCGGTCACCGACATTATCAACGAAGCCCAGAAGGCGCAGAAGGACTATAACCAGACCCTTCAGGGCGCCAAGGACTCCTTCGTCAGCGACAATGACACCGACGCCCAGCGCCTGCATCAGCTGGTGCAGACCCTGACCGATGCGACCAGCCGCGTCATCGATCAGCACGGCTCGCTGGAAACCCGCCTCAACGAATCCTCGCGCGAAGTGGCCCGCCTGCGCAAGCATCTGGATCAGGTGCGCCTTGAGGCCATGACCGACGCCCTGACCAATCTGGCCAACCGCAAATCCTTCGATGAGACGCTGGATCGTCACTGCGAAGGCGAAGACACCAAGGTGCTGACGCTGGCCGTGCTCGATATCGACCATTTCAAGCGCTTCAACGACACATGGGGCCATCAGACCGGCGATCAGGTCCTGCGCTACGTCGCTTCGGTCCTGTCGCGCATCGGTCGTCAGCCGCGCATGGCGGCCCGCTACGGCGGCGAAGAGTTCGCCATGATCTTCCCCAACGAGACGCCCGCAACGGTTCAGCGCCTGCTCGATGATGCCCGTCAGGAAATCGCCTCCCGCGTGCTCAAGCGCCGCTCGACCAACGAAGATCTGGGCACCGTCACCATCTCGGTCGGCATCGCCCAGCGCGAATACGGCGAAGACGCCTTCAACCTGCTCGATCGTGCCGACAAGGCCCTCTATCAGTCGAAGAACGGCGGCCGCAACATGGTCACCTGCGCCGAGTCGGAAGGTAAGCTGCCGCGCGGCAATATCAACGCCGCCTGACACTAGGCTTGCACCTTATGAAACAAAGCCCGGTGCATCTGCGCCGGGTTTTTTCATGTGCGCTCCGCCTCAGAGACAGGCGGCAAAATCAAAACTTGAACAATGTTCAAATTTATGCCATAAGACACCTGCGGCGCTCAGAGCCGCTGTTTTTTCTGGCTTTTGAACCATGCGCGCCTTCAGCTTTGCCATCGCCTACTGGGTCTTGTCTGTCTTCTACAGTCTGGCGGCGCTGTGCCTGTCCTTCCTGCCCGGACGCCGCCCCGTGCAGTGGGTGGTTCGCCGCTATACCCGCCGCATGGTCTGGGCGATGGAGGTCTTCGCCGGTATTCGTCTCGAGGTACGCGGCCGCGAAAACGTCCCGCAGACGCCGGTCATCTTCGCCGCCAAGCATCAATCGTGGGGCGACGGCTACTGCCTCTATTCTCAGTTCGCCGATTTGGCCTTCGTCACCGGCGACCATCTGGAAAAGTACCCGCTGATGTCCACCCTGCTGCGCAAGCTGGGGGCCATCGTCGTCAATAATTGCGGTGGCCACGAAGCGCGCCGCAACCTCAGCCAGCGCTCCGCCGAAGCCGACCGCGACGGACGCCACATCCTCATCTATCCCGAAGGCCACCTGAACGCGCCCGGCACCTATCGCCGCTACCGCACCGGCGTCTGGCACATGTATCGCAATTTCAACCGCCCGGTGGTGCCGGTGGCGACCAATCTCGGCCTGTTCTGGCAGGAAACGCAGTACAAAAAGACCCCCGGCACCGCCGTCCTGCACTTCCTCGAACCGATCCATCCGGGCCTGGACAAGGCCGAGTTCATGACGCGCCTGCAATCGGTCATCGAAACCCATACCCAGGCCCTGATCGCCGAGGCCACAGGGCAACCAATTACCCCATCGCGCCTCGCCGAAAATGACGACGTTGCAAAAAAAGACCTACTCACCGCCGAGCCAGCGGAGTAATAAGGCGCGGGGATAACCTTAGAGCGGTGATCTGGTTGAGCCAGATCGCCACTCTAAATTTTTGCTTTAACGCGCTTCTCTTCCGTAAAGTGGTATCCACTTTATCGAGAAGCGCTCCAGTATCGAGTCCTTTTATCCAAAATGCCCGCCCTGAGCCTCAGTCATACAATCGATTCCGAGCGTAACCGCATCTACATCACCGTCCGCGGGCGTTACGAAAGCCGTGAGCTGTTTCAGGCCCTGATGCGCTATTACGCCACCATCGAGAACGCCTTCCTGCGCGACCGCCTGATCGATGTACGCCGCGCCGACGGCTATTTCAGCCTCGATGAGATCAAGGCCGCCGCTGGTGCCGCGCTGGCCGCCGCCCGCACGGCTTCTACCGGGGCCCCTCAGGCCCGCGTCGCCTTCGTCTCCAACGATCCGTTCGACGCCCCGCGCCTCAGCGGGCTTGCCGACCTCCTGCCATCGTCGCGCTATCGCAGTTTCGATTCCATGCGCGCCGCCGAAGACTGGCTGGATCAGCCGCCGGAATAAGGTGATGAGCTAGGATTTTCTTCAGCTTTTACGCGTATGCTGCTGATGAATTTCTGAAAAAGTTGCGTTACATGCCCACAAAGTACCGACTGAGCGTTTATCTCGACGAGACCTATTCCATCCTCATCTCACGCGTTTTCGGTGCCATGCCGGGTGATGAACTGTGCGCGGAATTCATTCGCGCCTATCAGGAGATCGGCTCCCCCTGGCTTTATGACCGCCTGATCGATCTGCGCCGCTATTCCGGCTATACGTCGCGCGAGGATATGGAACGCTTTGCGGCCGTCTGGGCGGAATGGACCCTTGATGTCCCCGAAGGCCGCCGCGTTGCCTTCGTGACCCACGATGCAGTGGAACTGGATCGTAACCTGTCGCAGCAAAGCCTGTACCCCAAGGATACGCTGCGCGCCTTCGATACCGCCGATGAGGCGCTCGACTGGCTGACCGGTCAGGATGAGGCCGTCATGCCTCAGGCGCGGCGGGCTTGATCGTTACACTCTCGCCGCATCCCGTTTTTAGTCAGATTCCGCGGATGCGGGCTTGATCGTTACACTCTCGCCGCATCCGCAGGCATCCGTCTCATTCGGATTATTGAACACGAACTTCGACGCCAGCTTCGTCGTCTCGTAATCGACGACCGTCCCGACCAGATACAGCACCGCCTTGGGTTCGATCAGGATCGTCACGCCCTTGTCGTTGACCACCTCATCCAGCGGATCAGCGGCTTCGGCATAGCTCAGCACGTATTCCTGCCCGGCGCAGCCACCCTGCTTCACGCCAACGCGCAGGCCCACATAGGGCTTGTCGGCCCGGCTCATAATGGCCTTGACCTGCTCGGCAGCCGCCTCGGTCAGCGAGACAATGGCCGGACGCGGCCGGCGGGGACGAATAGTAACCGTCGTTTCCATGACGTCCTCCCTAAAACATATTGAGCTGGAGTTTCGCCTCGTCGCTCATTTTCGACGAATCCCACGGCGGATCGAAAACCAGATTGACGCGGCATTCGGCCACGCCGCGCACGCCCATGACGGCGTTTTCCACCCAGCCCGGCATTTCACCCGCCACCGGGCAACCCGGCGCCGTCAGCGTCATATCGACCACCACTTCGCGGCTGTCATTGATATCGACGCGATAGATCAGGCCCAGTTCGTAGATATCGACCGGAATTTCCGGGTCGAACACCGTCTTGAACGCCGCGATCAGCTCATCCGTCAGGCGGTCGAGTTCTTCCTGCGCAAGCGGTTCGACCGCCGCGGTTTCCTCGGTCGAAAACAGCTCGGCCTGAGAGGATTCGCGCGAGGTTTCAGGCGTCTCTTCGCCGGACAGGGAAATGATCTCATGCTGGGACATGGCGGACCTTATTCAAAAAACGCTTTATTCAAAAAAACTCTGGGCCTTGGCGACGGCGGCAATCAGCGCGTCGATTTCGGCTTCGGTATTGTATAGGGCGATGGAGGCACGCACCGTGGAGCTGACCCCGAGACGCGTCATCAGCGGTTCGGCGCAATGCGTCCCCGCCCTCACCGCTATATTGTAGCGGTCAAGGATTTGCGCAACGTCATGGGCGTGCGCCGTACCCAGAGAAAAGGTCAGGATCGAGCCTTTTTCCTTCGCCTCACCATGGATACGCACGGAGTTGATGGCCTTAAGCCCCGCATGGGCGCGCGCATATAGCGCCATCTCGTGCGCGGCAGCGGCCTCACGGTCGATCTGCGACAGCCAGTCGATAGCGGCCTTCAGGCCGATGACCTCAAGAATAGCGGGCGTCCCGGCCTCGAAGCGGTGCGGCGGCTCGGCATAGGTAATGCGCTCTTTCGAGACGTGGGCGATCATCTCGCCACCACCCTGCCAGGGCGGCATGGCCTCCAGCAGGTCATAACGGCCCCACAACACGCCCAGACCGGTCGGCCCATAGAGCTTGTGCGCCGAAAAGGCGTAGAAGTCGCAGCCCAGCGCCTGCACATCGACGGGCAGGTGGACGACGCCCTGACAGCCGTCGATCAGCACCTTCGCGCCGACCGCATGGGCCTTACTGACGATCTCTTCCACCGGGTTGAGCGTGCCGAGCACATTCGACATGTGCGCCACCGCCACCAGCTTCACCTGAGGGCTCAGAAGCGCGTCGAAGGCGGCCATGTCGAGGCTGCCGTCATCAAGGATCGGCACCCATTTCAGTACCGCACCCGTGCGTTCGCACAGCATGTGCCAGGGTACGATATTGGCGTGGTGCTCCAGCTCGGTGATGAGGATTTCATCCCCGGCCCTGAGGTTGGCCTGTCCCCATGTCTGAGCCACGAGGTTCATCGATTCCGTTGCCGACTTGGTGAAGATCACCTCTTCGGGGCGCGCGGCATTGATGAATTTGGCCACCGTTTCGCGTCCGGCTTCGAAAGCGTCGGTGACCTCGTTGGCCAGACGGTGCAGGCCCCGGTGCACATTGGCGTAGGAATGCGCCATGTGGTGGCTCATCGCCTCGATAACCGCCGCAGGCTTTTGCGCCGATGCCCCGGAATCGAGATAGATCAGCGGCTTACCGTTGATTTCCCGGCTGAGGATCGGAAAGTCGCGGCGGACCGCTTCGACATCAAAGGGCATAGAAACCCTCCGCCTTATCGGCGATCCAGTTCAGGACCATGTCGCGCAACGCTTCGTCCTCGATCCCTTCGGCCACCGGCACGACAAAGGCCTGCATGAGGAGCGCACGGGCCACCTCTTCGGGCATGCCGCGGCTCTGGCAGAAGAACAGGGCGCTTTCGTCCATCGCCCCGATGGTGTTGCCATGGGCGCATTGCACGTCGTCGGCGTAGATTTCCAGCTCCGGCTTGGCGCGGACATGCGCTCCGTCATTAAGCATCAGGGCCTGATGACGCATGCGGGCATCGGTGCCGTCGGCACCCTTTTCGACGTAGATGCGCCCCTGAAACACCGCGGTCGCGCGGTCCTTGACGAGGCCCTTGATCAACTGTTGAGTGGTACCATCGACCTGCGCATGATTGACGCGCGTGGTGTAGTCGAAATGCGCGGTCTCTTTCAGCAGATAGGCACCGTTCATCTCGACGTGCGCACCGTGACCGGCGTGCTCGACATGGGTTTCGAAACGCTGGAACTTCGCGCCGGTCGCAAAGACGTACTGCTTGAAGACGCTGTTCGGCGCGGTGGTCACCGTCGAACGGCGCACCGACACGGTGGCTTCCGGTTCATCGAGAATGACCACGCGGATCAGCGATGCGCCTTCGGCCAGATCGAAATGTAAGGTCGTGCTCGTGGCATAATTGAGCGCGCCACTATAGTCTTCGAGCAGGATCAGGTGCTCACCGGCCCCCAGTGTAATGCGGCCTTCGCCCTGATAACCGGCGACCGCGCCTTCTTCCCCGACATCGCTCATGTCGAGGTAAAGACGACCGCCAGAAATCTGAGCCGCCTTCGCCACGGCAGCCTGCAGATCGTTCAGTTGACCGTCGCCCGCGCAATGCCAGTAGAAGCCGCCGAAATCGCCCGCCTCACCCTGAATATGGGTCAGGTCGGCACGCACGGGCGCTTCACGTAAGGCGCGCGACAGGTCGGAATATTTCCACTCCTCGTTACGCCGCGTCGGGTAGGACGACGGGTCGAACAGGTCGAGCGGGGTCAGGTCGAAGGCCATTACGCCTCCTCATTGACATAGCGGTCATAGCCATGCGCTTCCAGTTCCAGCGCCAGTTCCGGGCCGCCCGAATGGACGATTTTCCCGTCGACAAGGATGTGGATGCGATCCGGCTTGATATGGTCGAGCAGGCGCTGATAGTGGGTGATGACCAGCATACCGCGATCGGGCGCGCGCAGGGCATTGACGCCGTCCGACACCACCTTGAGCGCGTCGATATCGAGGCCCGAATCCGTCTCATCAAGGATCAGGAATTTCGGCTTAAGCAGCGCCATCTGAAGCACTTCCATGCGCTTCTTCTCACCACCTGAGAAGCCGACATTGAGCGGACGCTTCAACATGTCCATGTCTATCTTCAGCGTCTTGGCCACTTCGCGGATGGTCTTGAGAAACTCCGGAGCCGACATCTCGTCTTCGCCACGCAGTTTTCGCTGCGCATTCAGCGCCGTGCGGATGAAGGTCATGGCCGGCACGCCGGGGATTTCCAGCGGATACTGGAACGACAGGTAGAGACCGGCGGCGGCGCGCTCATGCACCTCTTTGTCCAGCAGATCCTCGCCGTTGAAATCGACCGTGCCTTGCGTGACGTCATAGTTCGGACGCCCGGCCAGCGTATAGCCCAGCGTCGACTTGCCCGCGCCGTTCGGCCCCATGATGGCGTGCACTTCGCCCGCCGGAACGCTCAGGTTCAGGCCCTTGAGGATGGTCTTGTCGTCAACGCTGACGGTGAGGTTTTCGATGCTCAACATTATTCTTATTCTCTTTTTTAACCGACCGAGCCTTCAAGGCTGATGGCCAGAAGTTTCTGCGCCTCGACGGCGAATTCCATCGGCAGTTCCTGCAGCACTTCGCGCACGAAACCGTTGACCAGCAGCGCCACAGCCTCTTCCTGGCTCAAGCCGCGCTGCATGGCGTAGAAGAGCTGATCCTCGCTCAGGCGCGTCGTCGTCGCCTCGTGCTCGAACTGCGCCGAAGCTGTATCCGACTCGACGTAGGGCACGGTGTGCGCCGCGCAGGTCTTGCCAATCAGCAGGCTGTCGCACTGGGTGAAGTTACGCGATCCACCGGCCTTGGCGTGTGCCGAAACCAGACCGCGATAGGTATTCGAAGACCTGCCCGCCGACACGCCCTTACTGATGATGCGCGAGCGGGTGTTCTTGCCCAGATGGATCATCTTGGTGCCGGTGTCGGCCTGCTGCATGCCGTTGGTGACGGCGATGGAGTAGAATTCACCTACGCTTTCGTCGCCGCGCAGGATGCACGACGGGTATTTCCACGTCACGGCCGAGCCGGTTTCCACCTGCGTCCACGACACTTTCGAACGCGCCCCGCGGCAATCCGCGCGCTTGGTGACGAAATTATAGATGCCACCCTTGCCTTCCGCGTCACCGGGGTACCAGTTCTGCACCGTCGAATATTTGATCGAGGCGTCGTCCATGGCCACCAGTTCGACCACGGCGGCATGCAACTGGTTCTCGTCACGCATCGGCGCGGTGCAGCCTTCGAGATAGGACACATAGGCGCCCTTATCGGCGATGATCAGGGTGCGTTCGAACTGACCGGTATTTTCGGCATTGATGCGGAAATAGGTCGACAGTTCCATGGGGCAGCGCACGCCCGGCGGGACGTAGACGAACGAGCCGTCCGAAAACACCGCCGAATTGAGCGCGGCGAAATAGTTGTCGGACACCGGCACGACCGAGCCGAGATATTGCTTCACCAGATCAGGATATTCGCGCAAGGCCTCGGAAATAGAGCAGAAAATCACGCCCGACTTCTTCAGTTCCTCCTTGAAGGTGGTCACCACCGACACGGAATCGAACACGGCGTCCACCGCGTATTTCGGCGCGCTGGCCACACCGGCCAGAACCTCCTGCTCCTTGAGCGGAATACCCAGCTTGGCATAGACGGCCAGAAGCTCCGGATCGACCTCATCGAGGCTGTTCAGCTTCGGCTTGGCCTTGGGCGCGGCGTAATAATAGAGGTCCTGATAATCGACCTTCTGATACTCGACCTTTGCCCAGTCGGGCTCTTCCATCGACTGCCAGCGCTCGAACGCCGCCAGACGATAGTCCAGCATCCATTGCGGCTCGTTCTTTTTGGCCGAGATGAAGCGCACGATGTCGGCGCTGAGCCCCTTCGGTGCGTACTCCATCTCGATGTCCGAAACGAAGCCGTGCTCGTAGGTTTCGAGCTTCTGAACCGTTTCGATGGTTTCCTTGACAGCAGCCATCAGGCGCTTTCCTTTACTTTTCCGGTCTGGTCCTTGCCGTTGCGGCGGGCGCGATGTTTCGCGTATCCCTCTGACCAGACATCCAAAAACCGTTGCCAGTGGGCGGCGGTCGTATTCCAGCCGGACGAGACGCGCAAGGCCTTATCGGCCACATCGCCCTGCCCCATGGCCTCAAGCACGCGGCTCGACTTCACCTTGCCCGACGAACAGGCCGACCCCGACGACACGCAGACCCCGGCCATATCCATGTGGATAAGCTGAAGCTGAGCGGTCCAGTCGGGCACGGTGAAACAGGTAATGCCCGGCGCGCGCGGAGCGTCTTCGCCCACAATGCTCGCCCCCAGCGCCTTCAACGCCGCCTCGGTCGCCGCCTGAGCCGTATCCGGCACCAACCGCACCTGACGCACGGCCTCGGCGAAACCGGCGATCCCGGCGATATTTTCGGTCCCCGCGCGGCTACCGAACTCCTGCCCGCCGCCGGGGACGGTCGCGCGCACCTCGCGCTCGGCGCTGTAGATCAGCGCACCGACGCCTTGCGGCCCGCCGATCTTGTGCGCCGCCAGAGACAGGCTGTCGGCCCCCAGCGCCTCGAAATCAATCTCGATCTTGCCTGCCGCCTGAACGGCATCCGTATGCAGCCAGCCGCCGACAGCATGAACGCGATCGGCAATTTCACGCACCGGGTTGATCACGCCCGTCTCGTTATTGACCCGCATGACCGCCACGAACGGACGCCCGCCTGCGCTCAACAGTTGATCAAGCGCCGCCATATCGATCAGACCCGACGCCAGCACCGGCACGTAAGCCACGGGCAAACCATAGCTTTCGGCGGCCTTATGCAGGCTGTCGTGTTCGGTAGCGCTGAGGATGATGCGCTCATACCCCCGCGACTGGCTGAGGGCCAGTTGATTGGCTTCGGTGCCGCCCGAGGTGAAGATCAGACGCGCCGGGCCGATGCCGCCCACAAAGCCCAGCACCGCGTTGCGCGCCTCTTCGAGCAGCAGCTTGGCCTTACGCCCAAGGCTGTGCACCGACGAGGCATTGGCCCCGACCTCCCACGCCCGGAGCATGGCCTCGCGCACCTGCGGCCGGATCGGCGAGGTGGCGGCATGGTCCAGATAAATGGGATCAGTTGCGTTCATTCAGACCGCCTCACGCACCCGTTCGGGGGTCCGGTTTTCGATGGTCACGCGCTTACGCGTACGCTTGTTGATCACGTCGTTCAGCGAAACGGTCGACAGATAGTCGTGGATGGCAAAGCCGAGATCTTCCCACAGATTGTGCGTCAGGCAGCGCTGACCGCCCGGCATGCAGCCGATTTCGCGCGCAGCGTTTTCCTTCGACTGACGCTTATTGGCCCCCAGCTTGTTCGAGGTCATGGCGCAGCGCGTCGCCTTGATCGGCTCATCGACCGCCAGAACGATTTCCGACACGAACAGAGCGTCCGAGGTGCGCGCCAGCGAATAGCCGCCACCGGGACCCCGCGCGCTTCTGACCAGACCCGCCTTACGCAGACGCGCGAACAGCTGTTCCAGATAGGACAGGGAAATCTGCTGCCGTTCGGAGATTTCGGACAGGGAGATGGGCTTGCCCTGCGCGTTTATCGCCAGATCGGTCATCGCCATGACGGCGTAACGTCCCTTTGTCGATAATCTCATGCCGTTCGGTCCTTAAGGTCAAAACAAAGGCAGGGCGATGAAAAACCTGCACAAAGCCGGAAAGAGTGTGCTAAACGGCTTGCCTCATAAAGGCGCGCCGCCGTTCCGGTGGGGACATAGTAATCCTGACTATTGTAGTCAAGAATTATACGGCCGACCTACACATTTTGTTACGAAACAAGGGTTCTACATGCCTGAAGTGATCCTCGCCGGTGCTGCCGGTCGAATCGAGGCCCGGTACACCGCCGGAAAGACGGAAAACGCTCCTATCGCCCTGATCCTTCACCCTCACCCCAAGGCGGGCGGGCATATGAACAACCCCGTGACGGTGCAGTTGTTTCACCTGTTCATGACGCGTGGCTTTTCGGTGCTGCGCTTCAACTTCCGTGGCGTCGGCAAGTCGCAGGGCGAATTCGACGCCGGCATCGGTGAACTGGCTGACGCGGCCACCGCGCTCGACTGGCTTCAGGCCAAGAACCCGACCGCGGCGCAGTTCTGGGTCGCCGGTTACAACTTCGGGGCCTATATCGGCATGCAGCTTCTGATGCGTCGCCCGGAAACCGACGGCTTCATCTCGGTGTCGCCGCCCGCCAACGCCTACGATTTCAGCTTCCTGGCCCCCTGTCCGGCATCCGGCCTGTTCATCAACGGCAGCAACGATTCGGTCGTGCCGCCGCCGGAAGTCGAGCGCGTGGTGGCCAAGCTGCGCACCCAGCGCGGCATCACCATCGCCCACGAACTGGTCGAAGGCGCAGGCCACTTCTGGACCGAGCACCTGCCGGAAATCGAAGGCCGCGTCGGCAGCTATCTGGACCGCCGTCTGGCCGGTGAACTGGAATAGGTCCGCGTCCTGACCGATGTCGGCTAAAAAAACGGACCCTGTTTTCGAGACGCCCGTCTGGGCGCTGTGGCAGCGGCTGACGCCGCTTTTCCCCGGCTGGAGCCTCATCCCCTCGGCGTTCGCCACGCCGGGGGCATGGACCATGATGGGCGTCGATTTTCTCAGCGGGCTGAGGCGTAACGGCTCGACGCGCAAGGCATTCGAACTGATGCAGGGCGTCGACACGGCGACCTTTGCCGCCATTGTCGACATGGCCGCGCTCAATGAAAAGCGTCAGGAACAGATTCTGAAAGCCGTCATCATCGGCTACCTGACCATTCCTCTGTCGATCATCGCGGTGCTGGCGGAAATCGCCGGGGACACCCTTTCCTCCTACGCCCATGCCCACACCAGCGAAATTATCCAGTGGGTGTGCATCCTGACGGCGGCCCCGGCGGGCTATTTCCTCAGCCACTGGCGCGCCCGTCAGATCGTCAGCGTGCTGGAACTGATCCGCATCGAGCGCGGCGACGTAGCGGGCAAGCGCCCGGACACAACCGCAGAAGACTAAGGCTCTCCACAGCTATATGGACTGTGGTCTGGTGAGCGAACTGGAATATTTCAGATTTATTTGACACAACGGCGGCGCACACCGCCCTTACCTTCATCGATCATCAACACGTTACCGCCTTCCAGAAGTTGCATCCGCATGGTGTGTGTCCATTTTTCACCTTCACCACTGAAAAACGCCTCAACTACAATCTCACTTGGGTCATTCTGAATAACGCTGCGAACCTCTCCGTGACTTTCCCAAAAATCGAACCCCGTTTCTGACACAACAAGCTTCATGTCGCTTACTTCTTCGCAACGAGATCCCTCGGCATCCCAAATGCCCTGAAAATCCCTCGGAATACTGCGTGTGGCGGGCTGAGTGGGGGATGGGTCTGCGGCCATGCTTTGCACAGACGTTTCCGCGACAGGCACCATTTCGACCTCATCTCCTTTCGGTTTAGTCGGCGAACAGGCCGACAGGCAAAAATACAGACCAGCCACGATACCAGGCATGACCCCTTTCATGCAGCATTCCCCTTATCTATTGCCCCGGGATGGAATTGTTTGCCGCCGGTCAGCGGTGCCTTCACCCCCGTCGTACCGGGGAAGGAAATCGGCAGGCCCTTCAACGACCGTGCGGCCATATAGGCGAAGGCTTCGGCCTCGATGGCACCGCCGCGCCAGCCCATATCCTCGGCAATCTTCACCTCGGCCAGATCGGCAAGACGTTCGCGCAAGACCTTGACCAACTGAACATTATTGCGCCCACCGCCGCACAGGACGATGGCCGAAGGTTTAACCCCCGCCCGCTCGATTTCGTGCCTCAGGCTTTCGACCGTAAAGGCCATCAGGGTCGCCATACCATCTTCGAGGCCCAACCCCGCCACGCGCTCCAGCGTGAAATCGTAACGGTCCAGCGACTTTGGCGCGGGCGTGGCGAAATAGGGATGGCTGAGGTAATCGGCGACAATATCCATGTCCGGCGTCCCTTTGGCCGCCACCGCGCCGTTTTCGTCGAACAGACGCCCCGTATGCTGACGTATCCACTGATCCATCAGGCCGCTGGCCGGACCGGTATC
>JASGGL010000075.1:0-14061 GCA_047605065.1 Asticcacaulis sp. | reverse complement strand
CCGGAAATGCTCACCGCATCGGCGGCATAGGTGCCTTTGAGGGCCTGCGGTCCAGCCAGATCGATGACGGCGGCGGGCGCGGCGGCAAAACCGGATTCCTCTATGCGGATATCGCGGTAGAAGCCGCCGGGTTCGGCGGTGATCAGCGGCCCGGCAAGTCCCGTAACGCTTACCGATTTCAGGCGCACGACATAGCCGTGGCCGGTCTTTGACGGCGTGGCGACGATAGCGCTCGCGCCACTGAGCGTCAGCCCTTCAAGCGTCAGATCGCCCGCCTCGCTCAGGCGGAACGCCCCTTTGAGCATAGCGCTTCCGCTAAGATCGAGGGCATGACGTACGCTCAGACGATCGAACGCATACTGCCCCGGCTTCAGCCGGATGCGCAGCGGCCCTGTGGCCTGCGTCACCGCCTCGGTCAGGCCTGCGGCGTCCGCCACCTCGATCGTGCGGGTGGCAGACGCGTGCGTCCCCCCGGCCTGAGGATACCAGGACACGCCCACCTCGGCCCGCGACAGCGGGGTCAGGTCGCGCGACGCACCTACGCCCTCAGGCGCGGTGATGCGCACCTTACCCTCGCCGGAGACAATGGCAGACACATCCGCCGCCGTAAAACCGTCATGGCTCAGGGTCGCCGCCTTGCTGATCAGATTACCGCTGAAGGCGATTCCGGCGGTGTCCGACAGGGTGTCGAGGCGCGTCATCACGCCGTTGACTGGCACGATAATCAGATTGTCGCGGAACCGGCTGTCGACCGGAGGCAGGATCCGCTCGGCGTCCGCTCCGGCCCCGAAAGTCAGGCGGGCGGCATCGATAAAGGTGTTGTTGTGGATGTCGGCATTGCGCACCTGATTATAGCGGTTGAGCGGCGAATTGGGCACGCCGTTCATCACCGTCAGCGCGCTGACGAAACCGGTACCGGACAAGCCGATAAACAGATTGTCGCGCACCGTCTGACCGGCATTGATGACACGCACGCCGCCGGTTCCGGCCTCACCACCACCCACGAAGATATTGCGCTCGACCGTATTGCCATTGCCGTGGCGCAGCGTCACCGCGCCCTGCGAGCGCAGGAACAGATTGCCGCGCACCACATTGCCGCCCGACTTGACCGAAATGATTTCGACCTCGCCCGAGCAGTTTTCGAACAGGTTGGCCTCGACCAGAGTGTTGGAGTCCGACAGCGAATTATGGCTGGTGCCGATACGGATGGTTTCACCGCCATTAGAGCCCAGAGGCGCGCGCGGCCCGAAATAGTTATGATCTATGCGGTGGCGGTTGGGCCGGTCGGCCTCGTTCTCCAGTCGCACGGCCAGCGTCACCCCCGGCGTGGTCTTTCCCGCAATGTGATTGTGGTCGAAGCGATTGTCCGATCCGAACAGGGCCACCCAGCTGTCGTTCCCCGTCGGATTCGGACGGTTGAAGCCATCGATGACGGTTTCGCTGACCCGCGAATGCGTCGCCACGCGATCCCCTACATGAAAGGCGATCACCTCGTCCTTCGGAGCGTAACCGTCGCGGAAGATAAGACCGCTGACCTCTATATAGCTGCCGCCCAGCCGCAGACGCGACTGTCCGCTCAAGGTCACGCCGCCGGGCGTTTCCGCCCTCAGACGGATCGGCGCATCGGCGCGCCCTTCCCCCGTCAGACCAAGGTCGAAGTCGCGCCAGACGCCGTTTTTCAGGATAACCGTATCACCGGCGCGCAAGCTGCCCGCGATCGCCTGATACTCGGCAACGCTGGAAACGCGCAGCGTGCGCGGCGCTTCGGCGCAAAGTGCGGCAACAGGCAGGCCTATCGCCAGACCGGCCGCCAGATATGATGCGAGACGGACCAAGGCCGCTCTCCCTGTATTATATGCGCCGTGACCGGCTTGTTCGTAGGTTCAGCATGTCACTGCATACCAATTTGTCAACCCATTAGCATGCCAATTTGTCGTGCGCGCCACAAATAGCCGTGTGAAAACCTTGATCAAATACGGACAAATCCTATAGCGCAGCCATATAATTCACTGAATTTATTCAACATAACCATGTCACAGACAGCAGCTTGATAGCGATCCCATCGCCACCAATCCTTTGCATCACCTCCGCGTGCCCAGCGCACACCCGCAAAGACGATTGACATTTGGTCAATAATGGGTCAACCATTGGCACATACCCATAAATATACCAATCGGGTAACCGGAGGAAACATCCATGGAAAACCACTTCAGGCGTAAAAGCCTGCGCGCCGCGCTGTGCGCCACAACCGGTATCGTTCTGGCCCTCGCCCTTACCCCCGCCCATGCTCAGGAAGCCGCGACGGAGTCTGCGCCACCCGCTGACGATGTGCAGACCGTCGTCGTCACCGGCTATCGCGCCAGCCTGCAAAGCGCGCTGAACACCAAGCGGCAGGCCGATGTGATGATCGACGCCATAAATGCCGAAGACATTGCCGACTTCCCTGACGCCAACCTCGCCGAATCGCTGCAACGCATCCCCGGCATCTCCATCGACCGCGACAATGGCGAAGGCCGCACTATCACGGTGCGCGGTCTGGGCGGCGATTTCACCCGCGTGCGCATCAACAATCTCGAAGCCCTGTCGACCGCCGGGACCAACGACACCAACTCGACCGCGATGAACACCACGCGGACCTTCGATTTCAACGTCTTCGCCTCGGAGCTGTTCAACAGCCTCAAGGTACGCAAGAGCAGCTCGGCGGAAACCGACGAAGGCTCGCTCGGGGCCACGGTCGACCTGCAAACCGGTCGTCCTTTCGACTATAAGAAGGACCGCTACGCCTTTGCGATCGAAAACGCCTATTACGACAATGGCGGCCACAACAATCCGCGCGTCACCGGCCTGATTTCGAAGCGCTGGGCCGGCGGCAAGCTGGGCTTCCTCGCCTCGGTCGCCTATTCGGAAAAGGATTCCGAAAACGACCAGTACCGCCGTCAGATCGTCACCGGCGAATATGTGTACCGCTCGGCGACGTGGGCGACGCTGGAAAACCCGCGCCGCGCCGGTTTCTCCGCCCCGACCGGCACCGTCTTCACCAATGGCAGCCTGAACGCCAACGGCACCACCTCGACGACCGTGCCGATCACCAACGCCGCCTATCTGGCCGCCATTACCGGCTCCGATCCGGCGGCCTACGCTATATTGCACCCCTCACTCGACGGGTCGCAGGTCATCTTCCCCGCCCTGGCCGGGCCTGAACAGCAGGATCTGCATCAGGAACGGCTTGGGATCACCTCGTCCTTCCAGGCTCAGATTTCCCCCAGAACCCGCGCCACGGTGGACGTTCTTTATTCCAAGCAGAAAAGCGTTTCGACGCTCAATCAGCTTCTGCCCTTCGGCCTGAACCGCAACAACACCAACGCCACCTATGCCCGGGCCTCGTCCACCACGGCGCTGTCGTCCAAACGCGGCCTCTATCCCGGCACCTGTACCTATACGCAGGGCAGCGCCTACGCCTCGCCCATCGACTGCGGTCAATCGCTCTACGGCACGACGCTGGTGGCCGGGACGAGCTTCTCGTACAACCCGTATAATCTCGACGTTTACGACTATTACAACAGCCCCACCTCGGTAGGTTACGTCGCTTCCGCCGACGGTCTGGCCATCCGCGACAAGCAGATCGGCCGTCCGGCAACCGACGTGCTGGCGGCGCATGTGACCAATGGCGTGGCCGACTATCTGCAACTGCGCAATGTCGACTGGTCGGCGCGCGCCGATCAGGGCAGTTATGAAACCACCTTCCAGCAGTTGTCGCTCAACCTGACGCACGAATTCACCGACCGCCTGCGCGGTGACTTCACCTTCGGCGCGTCACGCTCCTACCTCGACTCGACGGGTAAGATGGCCGAATGGGGTCAGTACGACCAGCAGGCCACCTTCACCTATGACGAACGCGCGGGCGGCGACATGCCGTTGTTCGACGCGGGCTTCAATGCCGCAGACCCGACCCAGTGGACCATTCTGAAGGGCGTCTCCTTCCTGCGCCACCATAAGAAATACGTCGATAACCGCTTCACCTCGTGGAAGGGCGACTTCACCTACGACCTCAGCGATCACCTGACGCTGAAGTTCGGCGGCACGGGCCGTGACTACCGCTTCTCCACCGCCCAGTACGAGCGTCAGAACGTTCAGATCAACCCGACCGAAAAGGAAGCGGGCGTGACCATCGCCTCGCTGGGTAAGGTAATCAATTTCGGTCAGGGCCTCGACGTGCCCGAAGGCACCACGACGGCGTGGTACGGCCCGGATATCGACGCGTTCGACCGCCTCTTCGGCTTTACCTGCAACTGTATCAACAAATGGGGCGACTGGCGTCTGACGCAGTTCCGTCAGCAGGGCCGCGAAACCTTCCAGGTCCGTGAAAAAACCGGCGGCGCCTATGCGCAGGTCAATTTCAACTACGACTTCTTCGACGGCTGGAACGCTTTCGGCAACCTCGGCGTACGCTATGCGATGACCGATATCGAATCGTCGGGCCGTTCGACCGGCGGACGCATCGTCACCGGCACCAACAGCTATTCCGACACCCTGCCGTCGTTCAACATCGCCATCCGGCCGCGCAACGACCTCTATATCCGCTTCGCCGCCGCCAAGACCATGTCGCGCCCGACGCTTCAGCAACTGGCCCCGACCATCACGGCCCTGTCGATCCCGTCCGACGGCAATTCGTCCGGCGCGACCCTGACCATCGGCAATCCGAAGCTGTCGCCGTTCCGCGCCGACAATCTCGATCTGGCGGTGGAATGGTACTACGCCAAAGGAGGCCTGATCTCGGCCGCCCTGTTCAAGAAGACGATCAACTCCTACCCGCAGACCATCCGCTATTCCGCGCCGCTGTCGACCTTCCTCGACCCGGCAGGCCTGCAGAGCCTGATCGAGCAGTATGGCGCGGGCAGCGCCGAAGCCGCCTATATTCAGGCCGACTACTCCGCCACGGCGCGTCAGTTCCGCGACGCCCCCGGCGGCGAGCTCAAGGGTATCGAAATCAACTATCAGCAGGCCTTCACCTTCCTGCCGGGCCTGCTGCGCAATACCGGGATTCAGTTGAACGCCACCCACATCGATTCCGAGCTGACCTATATCCTCGATCCGGGCACCGACACGACCGCTCCGATCTATGGCAAGGGGCCCTGGCTGGGCGCGTCACCCAACGCCGTCAACTTCACCCTCTATTACGAGGATGAGAAGATCAATACGCGCATCTCGCTGGCTCAGCGCGACGGCTACGCCACCACCTATCCGGTGGTGTCCGGCTCCTGCGCCGCCGGCGTCGTCAACGGCGTGGCCTGCGATACGCCGCTGATCAACGATTTCGGCGGTTCCGAAGACACGCTGAATGTCGACTTCGCCTTCAGCTACAACATCTCCAAGCGTCTGTCCTTCTCGCTCGAAGGCCTGAACCTCACCAACCAGACCACCAACCGCTACTACTACTCTGATACACCCGTCGTCGCCCTTTACGGCTCGACCGGCCGTCAGTTCACCGTCGGCCTGCGTTACCGGATGTAGGCCACTTAAGGCGTCAGGGGTCAGCCGCTTTCCCAGACCCCTGACGTCTCCTCCCTTCACAGGGTCATGATTTTTCGGTATTCTGTCCCATCATCCGGATTCGGACCCGGACAAGGAGTGCAATTCAGTCCTATGAGCACAGACAGACGCTATCAGCTGGTCGCCAAGCAGATCATCGGACTGATCGAATCCGGCGAGTTTCCGGTAGGCAGCCGCCTGCCCGGAGAGCGCGAGCTGGCCGAGCGTCTGGGCGTGTCGCGCGTGACCATCCGTGAGGCGGAAATCGCGCTTGAAGCACAGGGCTACATCTCGATCCGGACCGGCTCCGGCGTCTATGTGCAGCCGCGTCTGGCCGACGACCTGACCTTCCGCAACGACGTCAACGCCTTCGAACTGACCACGGTTCGCGCCGTGATCGAGGGCGAGGCGGCGGCACTGGCGGCGCTCAACATCACCCCTTCGGCCCTTGCGGCTCTTGAGGAAACCGTGCGCGTCATGTCGCGCAACGACGCCTCCGCCGAAGACGCCGACGAAGAGTTCCACACCATCATCGCCCAGAATACCGCCAGCCCGATCATCGAGCATTTCGTGCGTACCCTGTGGAAGGTGCGCAACGAAGCGCCGCACGTCGTTCAGGTCTACAGCAATGTGTGCAAGAACGGCTTCGAGGACCGTGTTCAGGAGCACATGGCCGTGCTTGAAGCCATCCGTAACCGCGACCCCAATGCGGCACGCACCGCCATGCGCGAACATTTCAGCCGTCTGTTCGAGGCCATGCTGGCCGCCGAGGAGAAGGAAGCCCTGGCCGAAATGCGCAAAAAAGCGCTGGAACACCGCGACCGCTTCAAGATTTCGACACAGCACAGCGCCGCCTGAGCGATTACGACACCCTGAAACACCTGCCTGTCCCGCCGCGCGCCTGCGCGGTGAGCGTGATCCCGCGACCAGACGCCACTCAAGAACAGACCTGAAAACAGGCATGAAACAGAGGAACCACAGGAATGAGAACGACCCTCGCCTCCATGGCGGCCGTGTGGCTGCTGGCCATGCCCGCCACCGCGCAGGTGGCCGCTGAAAGGCCCAATGCGACGCCGCGCTTCAGCAACCTGTTCAGCGACCATGCCGTCCTGCAACGCGATCAGCCGGTCAGGCTATGGGGCCATGCCGGGGCCGGGGCGCGACTGCGCGTCGAGCTGGGGCCGCAGCGTATCGACGCCATCGCCGACGCCCGTGGCCGCTGGAGCGTAACCGTTCCGGCCCTGCCGGCGGGCGGGCCCTATGTGCTGAAGGTCACGGACGGTCAGGCCGAAACCGTGCTTAAGGACGTTATGGTCGGCGAGGTGTGGTTCTGCTCCGGGCAGTCGAACATGGGCTATAAGCTCGAAAACGCCACCAATGCCACCAATGAAATCCGCGATTCCGCCAACACAGCGCTGCGCTTCATCGACATTGCGCGCGACACCGCCGTCCGCCCGCTGGAGGAGGCAAAGGCCACCAGCGGCTGGGCGCTGATCGGGCCGTCGAGCGCCGGTCCGGCCTCGGCGGTGTGCTACTACATGGCGCAGGCCCTGCAAAAGCAGTACGGTGTCACGGTCGGCTTCATCACCTCGACCTGGGGCGGCACCCAGACTCAGGCATGGGTGGGTGAATCCGGCCTGCGTCCGCTGAAAACCTTCGATGCGTCGCTCGATATCCTCAGCGTCTATGCCGACGATCCGAAGGCAGGCGAAACCAGACAGGCCGCCTATCTGGATCAGTGGTGGGCGGCGCATGAGCCCGATGCCACAAACAAAGCCCGCTGGGCCTCCCCCGCCTTCGACGATTCCGGCTGGCCCAGCGCCCACCCGGACCGGGTGTGGGAACGCTTCGGCGATCCGGCCCTGACGGCATTCAACGGCGCGGTGTGGTATCGCACCTCCCTGACCCTCACAAAGGCGCAGGCACAGGCCGCCACCTCCCTGTCTCTCGGCCTTGTCGACGACAGCGAAACCACCTTCGTCAACGGCGTGAAGGTCGGCGGCGGCGAAGGGCGCACCACGCGCCGCACCTATGCTCTGCCCAAGGGCGTTCTGAAGGCAGGTCGTAACCTCATCGCCGTGCGCGTGCTCGATTCCGGCGGCTCCGGCGGGCTTTACGACACCGACGATCAGCGCTTCCTCACCCAATCGGACGGCGTGAAAATTCCGCTGCCGCAGATCTGGCGCTATCGCATCTCTGCCGATCTCGATGCGCTGGGCGGCGTGCCGGTAACGCCGTGGGAAGCCACCAAGGGTACGGGCAGCCTCTACAACGCCATGGTCGCCCCGGCCACCGCCTATACGGTACGCGGCATCGCCTGGTATCAGGGGGAGTCCAACGTCTTCGACCCTGCCGGTTTCGGCAGGCTGCAACGCGCCCTGATCACCCAGTGGCGCGAAGCCTTCGGCACACCCGACCTGCCCTTTCTGATAGTGCACCTGCCCGCCTACGGAGCGGTTGGCGATGCCCCACGGGCCTCTAAAACCGCAGAGTTGCGCGAAGCGCAGCGTCAGACGGCCCTCAGCCTGCCGAAGGTCGGCCTGACGACCATCATCGATCTGGGCGACCGCTACGACATCCATCCGGCTCAGAAATCCGTGGTGGGTAAACGGCTGGCTCTGACCGCGCGCCGCATCGCCTATGGCGAAGCCGTGCCCCAAAGCCCGGCCCCGCAACGCATCGAACGCACGGGCGACGACCTCATCGTCACCTTCAGCGACGCAGGCGCAGGCCTGCGCACCCTCAGCAGCGACAGCGCCATCGGCTTTGAGGCCTGCGACGCCAGCCGCCTGTGCCGCTACATTCCGGCCATAGCATCGGGCAACCGCGTCACCCTCAGCGGTGCCAACCGCCCCGGCACGGCCTTTGTGCGTTACGCCTGGGTGGAATCCCCGATCGTCAATCTGTTCAACAGCGATGACCTGCCGGTCACGCCCTTCGAAATGGGAGTCGAATAATGCGTAAATCCCTACTGATTGCCCTCGCCCTGTTTGCGGGCCCCGCCACCGCGCAGGACACGCCGGATGCCGCCGATACGGGCAAGCCGCCTATCGCCACAGCCTATCCCAACCTCGTCTATACCCACGATCAGATGGTCGACGTCTTCGTCAATCCGTCAGCCACGGCGGATAAGCCCGCGCCTGTGCTCGTCTACTTCCACGGCGGCGCATGGGCGCGCGGCGAACGGCCCAAAGCCGCGTCCAGCTTCGGCTCCTTCATCAAGATGGGCTTTTCGGTCGTCAGCGTCGATTACCGCCTGACCGCGCAGGCCACGGCCCCCGCTGCGGTCACCGACGCCCTTTGTGCCTTGTCGTGGACGAAGGCCAATGCCGCCAGATACCATTTTGACGCATCGCGCATCGTCGCCTACGGCACTTCGGCGGGCGGGCATCTGGCCCTCATGGCCGGGCTCTTGCCGTCCAGCACCCATCTGGCCGATGCCGCGTGCGGCCCCCTGCCGAAGACCGCCGCCATCCTCGACTATTACGGTCCGACCGACCTTGTCCCCGGCGTTACCGCCCCGAAGCCATGGGCATCGCTGCTCAACTGGATCGGTCCGGTCAAGGACCCGGCCGCGCTGGCGAAGGAAATGTCGCCCATGACCTATGTGCAAAAGGGCGCGCCGCCGGTCTTCATCGTCCACGGGACGGACGACCCGACCGTGCCCTATGCCCAGTCGACCCTGCTGCACGAAGCCCTGACCAGTGCCAGCGTCCCCACTCAGTTCCATACGGTTCAGGGCGGCGTCCACGGCAAATTCAGCAATGAGGACAAGGCGCGCATCAATGCCGATCTCAAAGCCTTCCTGACGGCGCAGCATATCCTCCCCTAAGCGCTCGTCCTGATGGCTTCAGGCGACGGAACATCAGATCAACCCCGTATCATCAGGGCGTGTCATGCTTCCATGCGGAACGTGGCGCGCCCTTCGTGTTTTTGCGCGCTGCCTTCGGGACGCGCCCAACCGATTGCAGGTGGCATCGCCACGAATTTCTTTGCTGTCACCCTTGTAACGTTTCAATATGTGTAATATTGTCCCGATATGAGAGTTCATGCCGCCTGAAGGTTGCCGCGTCATCCCGGCCCGTCAGGCCTGACTGTATTCCGTTCTGTCACTCCCTGACGCGGAATGCATTATTAAACCCCTCCTGAAAACGGAGGGGTTCTTTTTTTGACCTGTGAAACGGTTTATGCTGGTCCCGTTCGTTTGGGTCTTGAGCCGCACAGACCGTCTCTATAATTAAAATATTATCTTATAAAAACGACACTCAGGAAATGCCCCAAGGAGTTTACATGTCCCGCCTTTTGCGCACGTCCGCCCTTGCGTTGACACTGCTCTTAGCCGCGCCGGTAACCACTCTGGCTCAGGCGCCCTCGGCCACTGGCGGGATCAGGCCCAATATCGAAGGGCAGGTGTCGACGCCCCTGCGTTACCGGCCCGACAACGGCGATTTCGTCATTCGCAACGGCACGGAATTCTTCAACCGCGCCCTTTATGGCGGGCATACCGCCTTTCGCGTCGATGCGGGCGACCGGCCGGAATTTTCCCTCTACCTGCCCGGACGCGGCGGTAATCTGCGGCTGGGCCTGCGCACCAGAACCGGTATCCTGTGGTTCAGCAATGCCGCCGACATCGAAAGCCGCTATCGCCCCGGCGAAATGCTTTACACCATCCGCGACCTGCTGATGGGAGCTAAGGGCCGCGTCACACTTGAGGTCATAGCCGATTACGAAAGTGAAAGCCTGATCCTGAAGGCTGCCGGATATGGCCTGCCGTCCGGGACCGAACTGATCTTCGCCTATGGCGGCGGCAACGGTCAGCGCGGCAAGCGCGACGGCGACATCGGCACCGAAAGCGTGCCGATCAGCGAATATTTCCAGTTCAAACCCGAATTCGCCGCCGACACACGCTACGCCCTGAGCGCCCTGAGCTTCACTGCCGACGGCAAGGCGGCGGGCCTGACCGGAACGGTGTCGGCCCCCGTCCGTCTGACTCTGGCCGATGCGTCCCAATGGGCCGACGCCAGCGCCCTTTTCGCCTCACCGTCCGATGCGGCGACAAAGGTCGTGACCGGGGCCCTGAGCCTGAGCGCCACGCCTGTCTACATGGCCGTTCAGGTCACCCGCAAAGGCGCCGCCGAAGAGCTTGGCACCTACCGCGACGTCACCGCCGGAAACACCGCCCCGGTCGCCGAAACGCCGCCGCACGCGCAGGCCTACACCCCCGCCGAACTGGCCGCCCGTTTCGAAGACGCCCGCAGCCACTTCGCCGCTATCCGCAACCGCGTGCGCACCGAAACGCCGGACGCCTATCTCGATGCCGCTATGGGCGCGCTCAACATCGCCTCGGACGGTCAGTGGGACGAACGCGACGGCGGCGGTGTCATGCACGGTGCCATTGCCTGGCGCGCCCGTCTTCTCGGCTGGCGCGGGCCGTATGCGCTCGATGCGCTGGGCTGGCACGACCGCGCCCGTCAGAACTTCGGCGTCTGGACCCGCAAGCAGAACACCAGAACCATTCCCGACCACGTCGCCCCGCCGGAAGAGGCCACCAATCTGGCACGTAACCCGGTCGGTCTGCACACCAATGGCGACCTGTCGAACACCCACTACGACATGAATATCGGCTTTTTCGACGCCATGTTCCGCCACCTTTTGTGGACCGGCGACCTCGAATACGCCAAACGCGTCTGGCCGGTGATCGAACGGCATCTGGCGTGGGAGCGCCGCCTGTTCCGCCGCGAATACGGTGCGGAAAAGCTGCCGCTCTATGAGGCCTATGCCGCCATCTGGGCGTCCGACGACATGCAGTATTCCGGCGGCGGCGTGGCCTACACCACGGCCTATAACCTCTGGCACAACCGCATGGCCGCGCGCATCGCGCCCCTGATCGGCAAGGACCCGGCCCCCTATGCACAGGAAGCCGCCCTGATCGAGCGCGGTATGCAGACCTATCTGTGGATGGAGGATCGCGGCGCTTATGGTGAGTTCCGCGACTATCTGGGCAAGCAGATGCTGCACGAAAGCTACGGCCTGTGGAGCTTCTATCACACCATCGATTCCGGCGCGCCCGACGCACTTCAGGCCGCGCGCATGGCCAGCGATCTGGAACACAGCCTGCGCCCCCTGCCCGTCACCGGCGAAGGCGTTCCCGCCGACCGGCCCTATCGTATGCTGCCCAGTTCCGACTGGATGCCCTATAGCTGGTCGATCAACAATGTGGTGATGGGCGAGAACCTGCATACGGCGCTGGCCCTGTGGCAGGCAGGGCGTCCGGAAAGCGCCTACGACATCACACGCGGCAGCGTACTGGCCAGCTTCTTCATGGGCATAGCACCCGGCAATGTCGGCAGCCTCAACTATCTCGACGTCTATCGCCGGGAATCCCAGCGCGACTTCGCCGATGGTACGGGCGTCATGGCCCGCACCGTGGTCGAAGGCCTGTTCGGCGTAAAGCCCGATGCGCTGAGCCGCACCCTGACCCTCGTTCCGGGACTTCCGGAAAGCTGGGATCATGCCCGCCTGAATCACCCGGACCTGAGCTTCGCCTACAGGCGCAGCGGTTCCACCGACCTGTGGACCGTCACGCCATCGGACCGACGCTTCACGCGCTTTGTGCTCGACATCCCCGCCCGTCGCGACGAAGTGGCCAGGGTGACGATCAATGGCAAGGCCGTCAAATGGGACGCCCCCGAAGGCATTGGCGCGCCGAAACTTCGCATCGAGGCCCCGCTGAGCGGCCGCGCCGAGGTGCGTGTCGTCTGGGCAGGTCAGGCCATAGACGCCGCCAGGGCACAGACCGCCCCCGGTGCCGAGACCTATTTCAACGCCCTTTATCAGGGCAGGTTCAACTGGCTGACGCCCAAGGCCGCCGCACCTGCCTTCGCCTCCTGTCCGGTCAAAGGCCCCGGCTGGGCTGCGCCGGGTCAGGCCGTCACCGCCGAGCCAGTCGACCTGAGCGTCGCCTTCAACGACAAGGTCACCGACATCTTCCAGCCGGGCAAGTACCGCTCGCCGCGCTCGCCCTTCGTGTCGCTGGCCATGCCGGCGCAGGGTATCGGCGCGTGGGCAGGCCACGTCAATGCCAGCGCCACCATCGATGACGCTGCCCTGAGACAAGCGGGTGGACGGATCACCCCGCTCAACGGCTTAAGCTTTGCCACCCCGGCTCAGGGCAACAATATCGCCTTCGCCTCTTTGTGGGACAACTATCCCGATGAGATCCGCGTCCGCTTAAGCGGCCAGGCGAAACGCGCCTATCTGCTGATGGCCGGTTCGACCAACCACATGCAAAGCCGCCTGACCAATGCCGAGGTACTGGTCACCTATGGCGACGGCACGACGGCCATCCTGCGGTTGCGCAACCCCGACAACTGGTGGCCGATCGAACGCGACTATTTCATCGACGATTATCAGTTCCGCCTGTGCGGCGAAGCGCCCGTGCGCCTTGATCTCAAAACGGGCAAGGTTACCGTGCCGGGGCCGGACACCAAGGGCCGCCGCGACCGGGAAAAGATCGACGGCGGCGCTGCCAGCGTGCTTTACCTCGACCTCGACCCGTCGAAGACCTTGCAAAGCCTGAGTGTGCGTGCCGTGGCCAATGAGGTTGTGGTCGGCCTGATGGCGGTCAGTCTGGAGCGCTGATCGTCCTGCGGCGGTTCCGGGCCAGAGCATTTTTCGCTCAAGCGGGCACCGCTTGAGCGTTAAAAAATGCGGTAAAACAAAAAATTAGAGCACATTTTCGATTCAATTTGAACGAAATGTGCTCTAACTTTTCGGGGCCAGCACGGCCGCCAGCTCAGCCTTTTCGGCTGCTGTCATCTGCGCCTCGACCTGTTTCGCCGCCGTGGCACCGTTCGGGTGCCCGGTGCGACGCGCCACATCGAACCACAGCCAGGCCTTGACCGGGTCCCTGGCGCCACCCTCGCCTCTGGCGTACATCACACCCAGATTGAACGCCGCTTCGGCGTGACCCGTTCGCGCCGCGACCTCGAACCACTGACGCGCCACTGCCTCATCTTTAGGCAGCAAGGCATCGCCCTGATAGAACCATGTGCCAATGGCGTTCTGGGCATCGGCATCCCCACCCAGAGCCGCGTCCTTATAAAAGATCAGGGCGGTCTTCGGGTTTTTGGCGACACCCTCGCCGCTCTCGTAAGCGACCGCCAGTTGATACTGCGCCCCGGCATGTCCACCGCGCGCGGCCAGCGCATACAGATCGCGCGCCTTGACCGGATCGGCCTTAATATCGCCCTGTCCGGCATCGAGAATCTGTGCCCAGGCATATTGCGCAGGCGCATACCCCAGAAGCGCGGCCACTTCGTAGGTCTTCACGGCCTTCTTCAGGTTTTTCGGTGTCCCGATCCCCTTGTAATAGAAATCCCCCGCCAGCTTGGTCGCGGGGACATAGCCAATGGCACTGGCCTGTTCCACGTAACGCAGGCCCGTTTTGAAATCTCGGGGCACGCCGTCACCCATGAGGTAAATCTGCGCCAGCATCATCGCCGCCTCGACACGTGGCGTCATAGCCGTCGG
>JASGGL010000074.1:0-14247 GCA_047605065.1 Asticcacaulis sp. | reverse complement strand
ATCGCCATGGGACGTTTCTCCTGTATGCGGCTGGCCTCAGGCGGCCGCCCGTGTTTCCGTGAGCGACTTGAGGCGCGCCAGGCCTTTCTCGAAATCGCTGCCGATCAGCTTGTCCATATTGAAGACAAGCCCGAACAGCCGCGACACAAAGGGGGATGGACCGTGCATGGCCCAGGTGAGGATGGCCCCGTCATCGCACGATTGCATGGTGAATTCCGCGGTATTGGTGGCGGCGAACGGCTTGATGAAGGCCAGCTCGATGACCAGCTTGTTCGGCGCGCGTGCCTCCAGAATGGTCATGCGGCCCTTGCCCGCCTTGGGGTTGTCGGAATCCCAGTCATAGACCGCACCCTCACCGCTTTGCGCACCGCTGAAGGTGCGGCGAAGCTCAGGATCGACATCCTCCCACGGCGACCAGTTGCGCCAGCGACGGAAGTCCTGAAGCTCGGCGAAGACCGTGTCGGGAGCGGCGGCGATGGTCACGGTGCGCTGAATCCGGAAGTGCGCCGGCCGAAAGGCGGCAACCAGCAGCACGGCGGCAATGGCGGCGATAATCAGTGCGAAAACAATGGTCAGCATGATGTCCCCTTAAATCCTGCGACCCGCCAGATAGGCTTCGAGGCGGTCGTAATTCTGTTCATTGGCCTGCGGAATGAAGGTCTTCAGCAGCTCCTCGTGTTCGGAAGGTGCAAAATCCATGTGCCAGATCATGTCAGTATGCGTCGCCTCCGCACCCGGAACCGGCACATAGTCGATGGACATGCGAAACTGATGCGTCGGCTGCAGATGATCGAAAACGACGCGTGCATTCTCCACGATTTCCACGAAGCGTTTTTGATTGTCGTGATCGCGGCCATCAGGCCCGTGCATGACGATCTGAAACGCGCCGCCTTCGCGGAAGTCGAACTCCGGAACGCTGTTGGTAAAGCCATCCGGCCCCCACCACTGCTTCAGGTGCTCCGGATCGGCAAACACCGCGAACAACTCCGCTGCCGATGCCGCGAAACGGCGTGACGTGACGATTTCAAAACGGCCTTCCGACATAACCTCTTCCATACGCTCCAGACTATCGGCCCAGCCGATAGCAAATCCCTGATCAATAGCGGCCTGTGTGCCCTCAGGCGACAGCATGGTCGCGTGTACCGTGACGCGCGTACCCAAATCCTTTCCGGCATCCTTAAAGGTGATGACCACCCTCGATTCCGGCGGCAGCCCCGATCCGCAAGGGTGCACATGCGGCAAGCCCTCATAGACGATGCGCTCGCCTTCGACGACTTCGAGATAGGTGCCTTCGCATGGACACGGCGTGCCATCAGGCGCCGCCATGTCGAGCCGGAAGCGACCGCCCGGACGCAGATCCATCTCACAGGTCCGGTTTTCGAAACCGTGCGGTCCCCACCAGCGGCGGACGTGCTCAGGCCGGGTCCACATCTCCCAGACCAGCGCGCGCGGCGCCTTGAAGGTACGGAACATGACGATTTCGATGGCGCTGGGGAACGCAACCTCAAAATCGGAAAAGGCCCGCCCCGAAAGGGCCTGAGGCGCACGCTCTGACAAACGGATCATGACGGCGTCTCCTGATCATCGCCCGTGCGGGCACCTGTCTGCGCAGATGTCTCTGGCGGAACGGAAGGCTGCGGGGTCGGGGCCGCTGCCTGAAGCTGATGCAGATAGGCCTCCAGCCGGTCGAGGCGCGCCTCCCACATGGCACGATACTTGGTGAGCCACATATCGACCTCCCTGAGCGGCTCAGGCTCAAGCTTGCAGGGTCGCCACTGCTTTTCGCGGCCCCGGCTGATCAGACCGGCCTTTTCCAGCACCTTCAGATGCTTGGACACCGCCGGAAGGCTCATTTCAAAGGGTTCGGCCAGCTCATTGACCGTCGTTTCACCCAAAGACAACCGCGCCAGAATGGCCCGGCGCGTCGGATCGGCCAAAGCATTCAGAGTCGCAGACAGTCTGTCGGGCGAGGCGGGCATAAATTTAACCATTCAGCTAAATAACTCTTCGGTTAAATACATAACCCCGTGTTGTGAGTCAATAGGGTCGGGTCAAAATAAAAACGTCAGCGATCAAACCGTTTCCTATTGGCGGCCCAGTCATCGCGCGTCTGACCCCAGATATCGACCTCCACATCGGCATAGGGGGCAGGCAGGCGTCCCGGTCCGCGATTGACCGAACCCAGCGCCTTCGCCACGCCCTGCGAGCCCGCATTGGCAGGCGCAATCGTGTGGATCACATCCGCCCAGCCCAGCGTATCGAACACGTAATCGATGCAGGCCGCCGCCGCTTCGGTGGCGTAGCCCCTGCCCTGCGCCTCAGACAGAAGGCCCCAGCCGACTTCGCGGGCGGGCCATTCGTGCGGGTAGAGCGGTCCGATACGCCCGATCCACGATCCGGTCGCCTTTTCCAGAACGCTGAACATATGAAATCCGTCGAGCGCCCACGCCCCGGCAATGGCCCGCGTCACGCGCCAGGTCACGGCATCGGGCGTTATCCCGCCCAGATGCTCCATGACCTTTTCATCGCGGTGAAAGGCACAGAAATAGGGAAAATCTTCGGCCACCGGCGGCCTGAGGATCAGGCGCGGCGTTTCGAGCGTGGGGCCAAGCGGCGACGTGAGAGGCAGTGTCGTGGTCATGGCCTTCCATACCGTCCTGACGACCCCGTTACCACTTACAACTGCGTTATTTACCGGCACCCTCTGCCCGCCGACAGGTCGTCACAGGCAGGCCCATCCGCGCATAGCTGGCCGTTTCGCCCTTCTGCCAGAACTCGTACCCACCTGCGGCATAACGCTGCCCTGAGGCGCTGTCGGCGCGGCTCAGCAGCACCTGACCGGCGGAGGCATCGATCAGCATCAGCGGCTTATAGACATTGAGGTAAAGCACGTTCAAACGGACATCGTCGTCGCAGCGCCAGACCTGCGGCCCCTCGCTGAGGCCACCCGGCGCACGGGCTGCGGCATAGGACAGTTTCAGGTCGTGGATACGCCCGGCATAGGCGGCCTTGAGGCAATCCGGCGCGCTGCCCGCCGATGCGCAGGCGTTGCGGCTGTCCAGCCAGCCGCGTTGCAGGCGCTTCAGCGTATCTCCCGGCTTTTCGGCCTCGGCCAGATGATAAAGCCGGGCCATTTCCCGATCGAGCGCCGAAAGATCCGGGTCACCGCAAATGACCGGCTCCACCCCCGCCGAAGCACGGGCGCAATCGAAGCTGGCCGGACTGACCTTCGGTTTCGGATCGGGGTCAGCGCGTTCGTTAGGCGGGGTTTCGGCCAGTGCTGCCGCTGCCGACTTCGCCACCGCCTGCATGGGCATGGTGTCGTCGCGTCCCGGCGAAAGTCCGGACTGGGCGGATGACTGAGGCTCGGGTCGTCCACACGACGAAAGACCAGCCCCAGTCAGAGATAGACTGACCAGAAACAGAGAAGTCCAGCGCATGGCACGCCTCCTTATCCCGGAGAGTCTAGCCCTGCGCACATAAAAAACCGCTCCGTTTTCACGGAGCGGTTTTCATAAAAGCCCTGGGGCCTTTAAAGCTTAAGCCAGCGACGGATCGATCGCCTTACAGGCTTCGATCAGGCCCTGCACGCTTTCGACCGACTTCTTGAACATAGCCTTTTCTTCGTCGTTCGTGGTGAACTCGATGATGCGTTCCGCACCATCCTTACCGATCACCACCGGCACGCCGACATAGAGGTCGTTCAGGCCGTACTGACCCGTCAGATAGGCCGCCGACGGCAGGACGCGCTTCTTGTCCTTCAGGTACGACGTAGCCATGGCGATGGCCGATTCCGCCGGGGCGTAGAAGGCCGAACCGGTCTTCAGCAGAGCAACGATTTCGCCGCCACCGCCACGGGTACGCTTCACGATGGCATCCAGCTCGTCCTGCGTCAGGAAACCGGCAGCCACCGCGTCCGGCAGGGGCAGGCCGCCGACGGTCGAGTGACGCACCATCGGGACCATGTCGTCGCCGTGGCCACCCAGCGTCCAGGCGTGGATGTCTTCGACCGAGATGCCAGTCTTTTCCGCGAGGAAGTAGGCAAAGCGCGCCGAGTCGAGCACACCGGCCATGCCGATGACCTTGGCCGTCGGCAGGCCCGAGAACTTTTGCAGCGCCCAGACCATGGCGTCGAGCGGGTTGGTGATGCAGATAACGAAGGCGTTCGGCGCGTATTGCTTGATGCCTTCGCCGACGGCCTTCATGACCTTCAGGTTGATGCCCAGCAGGTCGTCGCGGCTCATGCCCGGCTTGCGCGGCACGCCGGCGGTGACGATGCAGACGTCCGCGCCCGCGATGTCGGCGTAGTCGTTGGCGCCCTTAAGCGCGACGTCCTTACCGAACACGGCCGAGGCTTCGGCGATATCCAGCGCCTTGCCTTGCGGCACACCCTCAGTGATGTCGAACAGGACGACATCGCCCAGTTCCTCACGAGCGGCGATGTGGGCCAGCGTGCCCCCGATCATACCCGAACCGATCAAAGCAATTTTGGCGCGTGCCATAAGCATTCCCTTTTCAATCTGAACCCGCAGGGGGCGACAAAGATTAACGGCCCTCTAAACCTGTTAAGAGCCCTTCGCAAGACCTTGCGATGCAACATCCCAGCGCTTTCCGAAAAGTGCATGGCGGTTTTCGGACCAAAAGCGCGTCGTCTCAAACGATTAGACCCTTTTTGTGAAAAAATGATCTATGGGATGTGATGCGCGAAACCCGCAGCCCCTATAAACATCAGACCTTAATTTTCCCGGAAGAGCGACCAATGTCTCAGTTTCCAATGTCTGCGTTTAATATCGACCCGCGCATCGAAGCCTCATCCGTCCTGATCGGGGATCTGAGCCTGTGTCAGGTCCGTCTGCAAAACGACGCGCGCTTTCCGTGGCTGGTGCTGCTGCCCCGCCGGGAAGACCTGACGGAACTGACACAACTCAGCGTCACCGAACACGCGGACATGCGTAACGACCTGCTTGTGGCCGAAGCCATGGTCCGCCGCGCCGCCGAGATAATGAACCGCCCCGTCACCAAGCTTAACATCGCCAATCTCGGCAATATCGTCGCACAGCTGCACATCCACGTCATCGCCCGCCACGATAAGGACGCCGCATGGCCCGGCCCGGTGTGGGGATACGGCACATCAGAGACCTTTGGGGAGGACGCGCTGCATGAGCTTGCCACGACCCTTCGCGGCCTGATCGGCTAGGGTAGCGCTATGGGCATCCGTATCCCAAAAGAAAAATGGGTGTTCGCCGGAGCCGCCGGTCTGTGCCTGATCATAATCATCGCCATCGCCGCCCTCTCTTATCTGCAAAGCCGACACGCCGGACAAAAGGGAACGCATTTCCGCATTACCGCCATTATTGAGGTAGATGGCGACCTCTATTCCGCCTCGACAATACAGGCCTATACCTGCCCCGGCCCGTTTCGCTCTATCCGTGCCCGGGTTCCGGGACGATGCCGCATTCTGGGGGAAGCTCTGGACATCCCGACGCCGGAAAAGCGCGTACTGCTACTGCTCAGGTCCGCCCCGCATCCCTCCATCTCACCTGCGGGGAATGCTGACGAACTGGCGCGTAACATTTCCAGAGCTTTAAGCGCTGATGGACAGTTGAAAGCCTATCTCGGGCCACAGGCGGCCCTGCTTACGTCGCAGGGGGTGCGTCTGGCGAAAGAGGGCGAAGTAAGGGTGCTGTCCATACAGGTCGCGCACACCATCGCACCGGTGGAATACGGCCACCTCCCGCAGAGTTTGACCCAAAATCTGCCCGCGGAGATAAAGCCCTACGATCTGAAAATGCGCTATTAAGCCGCCTACTGCGCCTGCATGACCACGGCAGTGGCTGTGCCATCGGGATCGGTCAGGTCACCGCGCCAGCGACCATCACCTTCGCGCCGCAGGTCGAGACGATACCGCCCCTTGCTTACACCGCGATAATCGATGGTCAGGCGATCTTCACTCTGGGTGGCCGCATCGATCAGGCCCGACCGGTTAAGGCCCATGCCCCCTTGCAGGGACCGCCACGCGCCTTCGACCTGAGAGCCGCCACCGCGCAACGCCAGCGATAACAGCTTATCCCCGGTCAGTGAGCTAATCAGCCAGTTCCCTTCAAGGTCACCCGCCCGGCTCTGACGCGCCATGAGGCCCGACCGGATGCCGGAATCGTAGCGGATTTCGGAACCCGTCTTCTGGCCTTCATAGTCGCGGCCATAGGAGTCAACCTTAACCGAGGTCAGGGCCTTCGCCGCCTCACTCGGCGTTGGCTGAGGCGCATTGCTTACCGTAGGAACGGCAGGAGCGGCTTCCGGGATTTTCGCGGGCGGCGTATGCACGGCGGTCGCCATTTCAACCGTCGGCTTTTCGCCGGTTGCCCCGTAAGGCCGAGGCTCAGCCGTGAGCGGCGTGGCCACGGTTTCCGTTTTCAGCTGCGGTGTTTCGACCTTCGTTTCTGCAACACTGCTTCGGGTCGGAGATTGCGCCGTCACCGCGTTATACGGGATGGGCGCAGATGGAGTCTCTATTTTAGGTTCTGGCTTCGGCTCCGATTTCACCGGTGCGGGGGCGTCCGTCTTTACTGCCGCCGTCTGGGCGGCCACCTTGACGGGTGCCGCACCCAGCAGATCATTCACCGCCTTATCGGCATCGGCCTTAAGCGCCGGTGCCCGCGCCGCGGGCGCGTCGGCCTTTGCCGCCACAACCGGCTTTTCAACCGTTTTCGCCGGAGGGGTGACGGCCCTGGCCTTCGTACTCAGGCCTTCGCCCTTGCGCGCACCGTATTTGTCCGCCTGACCGGGGGTGACATAGGGCGTGCCGCCCGCCGAAGCGGTGGCCTCCACCTTGTCGTCGACATCCTTTTTAGCGGGTGTCGACTTTGCCGGAGCCTTTTTATCTTTCGCCGCTACCGCCTTGCTGTCGGCGCTCGACTTCGCCTTGCCTTTGGCAGGTGTACTCTTGTCAGCGGTCTTGCTGGTCTTAACTGGGGTTTTATGGCCCTTAGCCGGAGCGTCGTCGTCTGCCTTCGCCTTTTTCGTGCTGGTGCTTTTTTCGGCGGTCACCTTGGCCTTGGGATCTGCCTTAGTCGTCGCCCTTTTCGATGACGCGCTCCCGGAAGACGAAGCCGATGCTTTGGATGCCTCCTTCGCGCCTATCTTGCCTTTCGAGGCCGGACTGACCTTTTTGGCCTCGCCCTTCTCGCTGGCCGCCGCCTCTTCGGCGCGGGCATTGACGCGCGCCGCCGCAGCCGCAGTGGCGGCGTAGGCCGGTGCAGCGGCACTCAGTGTAAGGTTTAGGGCCGAAGTGAGGAGAAGGGCCGTAAGAGCTTTGTGGCGCATAGGCAAACTGATCACGCTGAATATCACCCGAACTACACTCTGTAACGCTGTCTTGACGAAAGTCCGTTCGCCCAAAAGGCGAATTATCCCCCGAAACCCGCCTGACCTTACCATTTGAACCGAGGCCGAAATGCGGCAGGTGCACCGTGATGGCGTTTTTGTGAACGCCACGCCGCCGCCCATCCGCCACGCCCGTCGTCAAAATGACTTCGCAAACGCGAAAAAGCACGCCCCTGACCATGCGCTATGTTGACACGGGGCCGTCAAGGTCTAAAAAGCGCCAAAGACGCGGAAACTTAACCTTTTCCGTGCATCGAAAAAGCGTGGCTTGCGCGTACAGGCCGCGCATTGCACACACCGGGTATTTCAGGGCCACGCACACCATGTCCAAGCCTCCCTCCACCGAAACGGCCTATCGACCGTTATCGCCACACCTTCAGGTGTGGAAGTTCCATATCACCATGTTCACCTCGATCCTGCACCGGGCCACCGGTCTGGCTCTGGTCGTGGGGGCTGTTCTGGTCGCCGCCTGGCTTCTGGCCATCGGCCTGACCGCTTCGGGCTGCTGCCCGCAGGCCTACACACTGTTCCTGACCTTCGGCGCGTCGCCGCTGGGCCTGTTCGTGTGGTTCGGCCTGACTCTGGCAGGTTTCATCCACCTGACCGGCGGTCTGCGCCACCTGATCTGGGACATGGGCCTCGGCTTTCAGCTTAAGTCGGCCAATGCGCTGTCGTGGTGGGGCCTGCTGCTCGGTATCGCCCTGACGCTCGCCTTCTGGGCCGTTCTCTTCGCAACCGGCAAGGTGGTGCTGTAATGGTCGACTCCTATCTGAAACAACGCGCCCCCAAGGACTGGAAAAAGTCCGAAAAGCACGGCGCCGGTGAATGGCTGGCCGAACGCTGGACCTCGGTAGCGCTGATCGTGCTGACCGGCTGGGCACTGTGGAGCGCCTTCGGCCTCGCCAATCAGGGCTATGAAGCCGCCCTGCTCTTCTTCAAGTCGCCGGTCAATGCCGGCCTGATGGCCCTGACCTTCGTCATCACCGTCTGGCACACCCATATGGGCCTGACCGCCAATGTTCTGGACTATTTCCCGAACTCGCGCGCCCTCAAACTGATCAGCGCTCTCTTCTGCCTCGGGCTGCTGATTGCAGCACTGGGCGGCCTGTTCCTTGCTTACACTTCTCCGGTTGGTGCCTGACATGTCCTATAAGATCATCGAACACGAATATGACGTGGTGGTCGTGGGTGCCGGTGGCGCGGGCCTTCGCGCCGCACTGGGCTGCGGTCAGGCCAACCTCAAGACCGCCTGTATCACCAAGGTTTTCCCGACCCGCTCGCACACCGTCGCCGCCCAGGGTGGTGTCGCCGCCTCGCTCGGCAATATGGGCGAAGACAAGTGGCAGTGGCACATGTACGACACCGTCAAGGGGTCGGACTGGCTGGGCGATCAGGACGCCATCGAATACCTCGTCCGCAATGCGCCGGACGCGGTTTACGAGCTGGAACACTGGGGCGTGCCCTTCTCGCGCACCGAAGACGGCAAGATCTATCAGCGCCCGTTCGGCGGTATGACCAAGAATTTCGGCGAAGGCCCGGTGCAACGCACCTGCGCTGCCGCCGACCGTACCGGTCACGCCATGCTGCACACCCTCTATGGTCAGTCGCTGAAGGAAGACGTCGAATTCTTCATCGAATATTTCGCGCTCGACCTGATCATGGATGACGGTGTCTGCCGCGGGGTCACCTGCTGGAAGCTCGACGACGGCACCATCCACGTCTTCCGCGCCCACCTCGTCATCCTCGCCACCGGCGGTTATGGCCGCGCCTACTTCTCGGCGACCTCGGCCCATACCTGCACCGGCGACGGCGGCGGCATGGTGCTGCGCGCTGGTCTGCCCCTGCAGGACCTTGAGTTCGTTCAGTTCCACCCGACCGGCATCTACGGTTCGGGCTGCCTGATCACCGAAGGTGCACGCGGCGAAGGCGGCTACCTGACCAATTCGGCGGGTGAGCGCTTCATGGAGCGCTACGCCCCCTCGGCCAAGGACCTCGCTTCGCGCGACGTCGTTTCGCGTTCCATGACCATGGAAATCCGCGAAGGCCGTGGTGTGGGTGAGCACAAGGACCACATCTTCCTGCACCTCGACCACCTGCCGCCGGAACTGCTGCACAAGCGCCTGCCGGGTATTTCGGAATCGGCGAAGATCTTCGCCGGCGTTGACGTGACCAAGGAGCCGATCCCGGTCATCCCGACCGTCCACTACAATATGGGCGGTATCCCGACCAACTATCACGGTGAAGTCGTCACGCTGAAGGACGGCAACCCCGATGCGGTCGTGCCGGGCCTGATGGCCGTCGGTGAAGCGGCCTGCGTTTCGGTGCACGGAGCCAACCGCCTCGGCTCGAACTCGCTGATCGACCTCGTGGTGTTCGGCCGCGCGGCGGGCAAGCGCGCCCCTGAGCTGGTCAAGGCCGGTGAAGCCCATAAGGACATCGGTTCCGCCGCTGTCGATGCGCACCTCGCGCGTCTGGACAAGTTCCGCACCGCTTCGGGCTCGACCCCGACCGCCGACCTGCGTCTGCGCATGCAGCGCGCCATGCAGGAAGATGCCGCCGTCTTCCGTACCGGCGAAACCCTGCAACAGGGCGTCAACCGTCTGGCCGAAATCTTCACGGCGTCTTCGGACATCGGCATCAAGGACCGCGGCATGATCTGGAACACCGATCTGCTCGAAGCCCTTGAGTACGACAATTTGATTGGCCAAGCCGTCATCACCGTCAATTCGGCGCTCAACCGTCAGGAATCGCGCGGCGCACATGCCCGCGAAGACTTCCCGAACCGCGACGACGAAAAGTGGATGAAGCACACCCTGATGTGGCTCGACGTGGACACCGGCAAGGTGACCGCCGACTACCGTCCGGTCCACACCTACACGATGACCAACGACATCGCCTACATCGCGCCCAAGGCGCGGGTTTACTAAGGGGAGTATGAACCATGGTTGAACTGACTCTCCCCAAGCGTTCGCAGATCAAGAACGGCAAGCGCTACAAGGCCCCGTCGGGTGCCAAGAACGTCCGCGTCTACAAGGTCTACCGCTACGATCCTGACACGGGCGAAAACCCGCGCTGGGATAAGTACGAGGTCGATTCCAAGGCCCACGGCCCTATGCTTCTCGACGCGCTGATCTACATCAAGAACAATGTCGACTCGACTCTGGCCTTCCGCCGGTCCTGCCGCGAAGGTATCTGCGGTTCGTGCGCCATGAATATCGGCGGGCGCAACACGCTGGCCTGCACCAAGGGGCATGAGGAATATCAGGGCGAAATCACCATTTCGCCGCTGCCGCACATGCCGGTCGTCAAGGATCTCGTACCGGACCTGTCGGGCTTCTACGCACAATACGCCTCGATCGAGCCGTACCTGCAATCGACAACGCCGGACCCCGACAAGGAACGCCTGCAAAGCCCGGCGAACCGCGACAAGCTGGATGGTCTGTACGAGTGCATCCTGTGCGCCTGCTGCTCGACCTCCTGCCCGTCCTACTGGTGGAATCAGGACAAGTATCTTGGACCGGCCGCCCTGCTTCAGGCCTATCGCTGGATCGCCGACTCGCGCGACGATCACACGAAAGAGCGTCTGGAATCGCTGGAAGACCCCTTCAAGCTGTACCGTTGCCACACCATCATGAACTGTGCGCAGGTCTGCCCCAAGGGTCTCAACCCGGCCAAGGCCATCGCCGAAATCAAGAAGATGATGCCGACAAAGGGATAATCCGCCGAGCCTCCCCCCTGATATCAGGGGGGACACCGGCTGAAAGCCGGAGGGGGGTTAATCCGGCGGTATTAACCCCGTCTTCGACGCCGTTAGGCGTCAAATCCACCTCCCCTGAAATCAGGGGAGGCGCTTTTGTTTAGAGGCCCTATGCCCAAGATCACCTACATCGAATCCAACGGCAAAACCCACGAGATCGAAGTCAAAACCGGCAACTCGGTCATGGAAGGGGCGATCAAGCACAATATCCCCGGCATCGATGCCGATTGCGGCGGGGCCTGCGCTTGCGCCACCTGCCATGTCTATGTCGACGCGGAATGGTTCGATAAGACCGGCGGCCCCTCGGTTATGGAAGAATCGATGCTCGACTTCGCGCAGGACGTCGAACCGACCTCTCGCCTGTCGTGCCAGATCCGCGTCACCGACGCGCTGGACGGCCTGATCGTGCGCCTGCCCGAAAGCCAGCACTGATTACATAAAAAAGGGGGGATGATGCCGTTCAAAGCCGTTTTACTGGCAGGCCTGCTGGCTACGCACGGCCAGCCCCCTGAAGCATCCGCATCGCAACAGACGGATACAGTCCTGAATGTACTTTCCCCTCCGGCCAAACCGGACGGTCTGAGGCTGACCCCAGCACAGGTAGATACCGTTTTGATGTTGACGGATGTCCTCAGGCAGAAGGCGGCAACCCGTCTCAGGAGGATAACCCTTGAAAACGAAACAGCGGTCTATGCGCAGATACGCGCCGACTGGGTCATCGCCATCAATAGCTTCCTGAACACGCAGGATGCGCTGCCGGACGACACCCGCAAGGCCATGGTCGCCGACGCCCTGCACTGGGCAAAGGTAATGTCGGATAAAAGGTCTTCGGCAGAAATGCTGCGCTTCGTCTATCGCTCTTCATTCGAATTTACCTACTCGGGTGAAGGGATGAACCTGCGCATTCAGTAGCCCTTTGCCATCGTGCAAACGATGGTCTATGCCTGCCTGAAAAAGGCAGACCTCATGAAACCCTCCTTGCGCGCCTGGTTTGATGCCTTCACGCCGAAACAGGCGCCCGCCTCATGGCGTGAGCGCCTGATCGTCGTATTAGGCGCGTTTATCGGCATCGCCGTCACCGGCCTCATCGACCATCTGATTGCTAGGCAGCTTGGCCTGTCGGTCTGGCTGATCGCGCCCATCGCCGCCTCGACGGTACTGGTCTTCGGGGTGCCCGCCTCGCCGCTGGGGCAGCCCTGGCCGCTGGTTTTCGGCAATACCATCTCCGCCGTCGTCGGCCTGATCTGTCTGCACCTGATCCCGGAGCCGCTTGTGGCCGCGCCCGTTGCCGTGGCGTCAGCCATTTTCATCATGTACATGACCCGCAGCCTGCACCCGCCGGGCGGTGCCATGGCGCTGCTGATCGTGCTGACCCACACCACCGACCCCTTGTTCGTGCTGTTTCCCGCCTTCACCAGTTCCGCCGTTCTGGTCGCCGTCGGTGCCGCTTACAGCGTCGTGACCAAACGCAACTATCCGCACGTCCCCGTTCCGCCAAAGCCCGAAGCTCTGCCCGCTCCTATCAGCGAAGCCGACATGCGCGCCGCCCTTGCGGAGACCGGCACCGCACTCGACATCACCCCGGATGAACTGGAAACGCTTCTGGAAAGCGCGACCCGCCATTCGCAACAACGCCTGAAAACCCTCTCTTCAGAAAAATAGCCCGGCGCGCAAATATCCGGACTGCGCCCGAAAACCGCCGTAATCCGAGATGATATGAACATTGTTCAAATTATTTCGGAGCCCCGTCATGAACGACGCCCTCAGCCCTCCCCGCCCCCCAAAAGCCCGGTCGAGAGGGGCCAAATTCCTCATTGTCTGCGCACTGGCCGTACTGATGGCCATTCCCGCCCTGCTGGTCTTCGCGCTTCTGCTTGAACGCACCGGTCGTGCCGAAGGCGTGGCGCAGGAAATCGGCGAGCAGATGGGCGGCGAACAGGTCTTCCTCGGCCCCGTCGTGCAGGTGCCCTATGTCGTGCCTGCGCGCACCACCACCGACGAAAAGGGCAACCGCATCGTCCTGTCGCAGGAAACCGGCCGCCTGATCGTCTTTCCCCGCTCCGGCAAGGCACAGGTCGCCACCCGCAGCGATGTGCGCTCGCGTTCGATATTCCGCATACCGGTCTATACGGCGGACCTCAACTTCACCGCCGACTTCGACCTGAAGGACATTCAGGCCAGTAAACCCGGCGCAGTCCTTATGTGGGATAAGGCACAACTGATCGCAGGCGCATCGGATTCACGCGGAGCACGCAAGGATATCATCGCCCATGTCAATGCCGTGCCTGCCATGTTGTCCCCGGCGTCAGAGACCGAAAACCTCGGACCGGAAAATGGGCGCTTCGACCTGTTCGCCATGCCGTTGCCCGTCACCGACGCCACAATCCCGCTCAAAATCGACCTGAGCATGACCTTTACCGGCACGCGCAAGCTGGGCGTTCTGGCCTATGGCAAGTCGTCGGAAGCGACCATTACCGGCGACTGGAAACACCCGTCCTTCGGCGGTGGCTTCCTGCCGGTCTCGCGCCAGAGCGCCGAAAAGGGTTTCAGCGCCCAATGGTCGGTGCCGTTCATCGCACGCGGTTTGCCCGCCGTCATCGACCGGGATCAGCTCCCCAGCCTGAGCCGCTCGGAACTGTCGGTCACCTTTGTCGAACCGACCAATCCGTATCAGAGCGTCGGCCGGTCGCTGAAATACGCGCTTCTTTTTGTTGGCCTCGTCTTTCTGACCTATTTTCTGTTCGAAAGCACCTCGAAGAAGGAACTGCACCCCGCGCAATATATCCTTGTTGGGCTGGCTCAGATCACCTTCTACCTGCTCTTGCTGTCCTTTGCCGAGCGCATAGGCTTCGACGCCGCCTTCCTGCTGGCGGCCAGCGCCACCGTCCTGCTGATCGCCGGATATGCGGGCATGGTCTTCCACTCCCGCTGGCGGTTCCTCGCGGCGCTTGGGGTGTTCAGCGGGCTCTATGCCCTCATCTATGTGCTGATGCGCGCCGAGGATTTCGCGCTTCTGGTCGGCGCCTGTGCCGCCTTCGTCGTCATCGCCGCAGTGATGATCCTGACGCGCAACATCAACTGGTACGGCAACAGGGGCGAAGCGGAGT
>JASGGL010000073.1:0-14367 GCA_047605065.1 Asticcacaulis sp. | reverse complement strand
GAAGGTAGTCGACCACGATCAGGTCAAGGCCTGAGGTGCGCTTCAGGCGGCGGGCGCGGGCGGTAAGCTTGGCGAGGCTGAGACCGCCGGTATCGTCGATATAGAGCGGAAAGGAGGCGATCTCCATAGCCGCGTCCTTGAGACGGCCGAACTCCACCGCGTCGATTTCGCCCTTACGCAGGCGGTCGGACGATACCCCCGACGCATCGGCCAGCAGACGGGTCGCCAACTGATCGGCGGACATTTCGAGCGAATAGAAGGCGACGACTCCGCCATCGGCGGTTTTGCGCGTGCCGTCGGGCTGGATTTCGAAGCGGAACTTCTTGGCCACGTTCATGGCGATGTTGGTGGCCAGAGCCGTCTTACCCATCGACGGACGTCCGGCGAGAATGATCAGGTCGGACTTGTGCAGACCACCTATCTGACGGTCGAGGTCGTCCAGTCGCGTGGCCAGACCCGACAGGCCGCCGTCGCGGTGGAAGGCCTCTTCGGCATTGGAAATAGCCCCGGTCACGGCTTCGGAAAAGGTCTTGAACCCGGTCGATGACGTGCCCTTTTCGGCCATGTCATAGAGCTGGGCTTCGGCCTTTTCGATCTGTTCGCGGCCATTGCCTTCCACCGAGGCGGCGCGGGCGATTTCGCCGCCAAGCCGGATCAGGTCGCGGCGCAGGGCAAGGTCGTAAATGACGCGGGCGTAGTCCGAAGCATTGGCCGCAGGCGGCGCGCGATCGACAAGATCGGCCAGATAACGGATGCCACCAAGGTCGATAAAGGCCTGATCGCTCTTGAACTTGTCCATCAGGACAATGGGTTCCGCCAGATGACCGACGCGGATCTGCTCTTCGATCACCGCGAACAGCTTCTGGTGGAAGGGCTCGTAAAAATGCCGCGCCGCCAGCCCGTCATACAGGCGTTCATAGGCACCGTTATCGAACATCAGACAGCCCAGAAGCGCCTGCTCGGCTTCGAGATTGTGCGGCAGGGACTGCGGCGTCGCGTCCGGGGAAACGGGCAGGGGGGCGTCAAGCATGGTGGTGTTCATGGGCGGATTTAAACGGGAATGGCCAGCGCTGTCGCCAGCGGAGTGGCGCGATACCACCGCCGTCCACCGTGTGTAAATCCACAGTCTGTGAATAACGGGGATAGATCAGGGCGTGATCCGATGGCAGGTCACGCCGTCAAGTCCAAAGGCAACCCCATCATCGCGCCGAATAGCCGAACATTTGCCGTTGCGAATGGCGATGTCGAACACTGTGGGCATGGCCATAGAATGCGTTTCCTGCGGCCCCGGAGGGGGCGGCAGGACGGACAGGACCGAAGGCGTCGGGTATTCATAGGCCCCAAGCTCGATCTGCGCCCGCCCGACGGCTTTGGCGAGCGCGGTTTTAACGCGTTCTACGGTTTGCGGCGCTCTCATATCCACGGTGGCGGGCACCGGCGTATAGGCCCCGACGGTCTGGCAGCCGCAAAGCCCCGTGATCAGGCCCGTCAGGACCGTCGTGCGCAATCCCAAGCGCATCAGTGCGTCCCTCCGGGCATGGTCATGTCACGGTTGAGCGCCATAATCCATTTGTCCGGAAGCTCGATCGCTGCACCCGACCCGCCAACAGAAGCGGAATCGGATTGCACAGCTTTCGTGACGGCCAGAAGGCTGGCCGATGCCGTGGTGGGGCAGGCGGAGGTGCGCCTGTAGGTCAGGGCGGTCGACAGAAGGCCTTCGCCCGAATTGCCGAGGGCGTGGTTCAGGTCGTCGGAGGCGACGCAGCCCGACAGCTTTACACCGCTGGTTTCCGTAGTGTTGAGCGGCACGAAACCGTCCGCATAGTCGCCGAAGCCCAGTTCGTTCACACCCTGAAACTGCACGGTGTAGTAGGTTTCACCGCAATTGTCCTGAGGGTAGAAGCCGTAGGGCTTGCCACAGGTCTTGCCGCCGACCAGCACGACCTCGACACCGATACCACGCAGGCCGTTAATGACGGCTTCGCTGGCGCTGCACGTATCGGCGGTCGACAGGATGAAGACACGCGACAGGTTGAGGGCAGGCAGGGCGGAACCACTGGGGGCGCTGAAGCCGAGGCCGGTGCTGTAAAAGGGTACAGGGCTGTTGGTTTCGCCGGTCACAGGGTTGCGCGTACCGGCGGCGGCATTGAAGCGCAGCCGCTCGAACGTCTTGTTCGTGGTGCGGGTGCTGCCCGCGATCATGTAGCTGAGCTGTGAGGCCACCGCCAACAGACCGCCGCCATTATATCTGAGGTCCAGCACCAGATCGGTCACGCCGCTCGTCTGCATCTGCTGCATGGCGGCGATGATTTCGCTTTCGCTGGCGTAGGGGCTGAAGGTGTTGAACAGGATGTAGCCGACCTTGCTGCCCGACTGATCGAGAACGGCGGTCGTGTTGACGGCCTTGGGCGTGACATTGGCCGAAACCAGAGTCACGGTCTTGGTGGTGCCGTCGACCAGCTGGAATTCGAACTTGGTCGAGGTTCCTGCACTGGTCGGGAACAGGCCGGCATTGAGCACATTGACTCCGGCCTGAGTGCCGTCGCTGACCAGACTGACGTCATTGACCTTCATGATGCGCGCGCCGCGCGGCACCACACCGGCGGCGGGAGAGCCGGGCTCGGTATAAAGAATGCGGAAATCGCGCGGGATGGTGTTCGAAATCGCCGTCAGTTCCATGCCGTAGCTGGCCGTGGCAGCGGCATTGCGCCGCGCCAGATAGTCGGCGGTGGACTCGCTGAAATGGAATTCGTCCTTGTCCTTACCCGATGCGGTTTTGGCGAGGGTTTTAAGCGTGGCGAAATAGGCCGTACGTGTTCCGCCACTGGCGGGGTTGGTGTCGGTGACTTCGGTATTCCAGAGGTAGGTTTCGTTCGTCCACGACCTCAGCCAGTTCTTTTCGTCGGTCGCCGTGCCTTGCGTATCGGTATAACGGTTGCCTTCGATATCGAGGCCGGTACGCACGGTTTCACACTTGCTTTTGAAAGTGCTGGCGGCCTGAAAAACGCCGGAGACCCAGCCGGTCGTGCCGCCGCCTGTCGAGCCTGTACCGGTGCTGGTTCCGCCACCACCTCCGCCGCCTCCGCCACCACAGGCGCTAAGCGCCGCGACGGCGGCGGCCATAAGGAGCAGACGGGCGGATGTAATCAGTTTGAAATGCATCATGGTCGAATGATGACCACGATATTTGCCCCTTCGCAAGTCCTCAGGGGTAACATGAACATGGCAAAGCCCCCGCGGATTTCACCGCGAGGGCCGTCTTCATGATGTGGTTATGCTTACCAGTTGTGGGTCAGGCGCGCATAGACGTAACGGCCATTGAAGCCGAAGGGCGAGAAGCGTGTGAAGGCCAGCGCCCCCTGCGACCCTTGCAGGGCGGCAGGTGTCTTGTCCGGATAGACATCGAACACATTGTCCGCGCCCACCGTCACCGAGGTTTTGCCGCTCAGCTTATAGCTGGCCGACAGGTCGATCAGGGTCTTATCACCCGTATGGATGTCGCTGGTGTAGACCGCCGCGGAGTCGATGACATCGCCATAATAGGTGGCGCGGCCATTGGCGGACCACTTGCTGCCGTTCCAGTCGACGGTGAAGGCTCCCTTATTCTCAGGCGTCGAATTGGTCAGAATGTACTGACGTATGCGGGCGAACAGGGCCGGGGGATTTTGCAGGCTGGACACGGTATTGGCACCGGGCAGACGCTTGATCTCCGTATTGCCGTTGTTCCAGGCGAGGTTGAAGTTGAAGCGGCCGAAGCGGTCGGTGGGCAGGCGATAATTGGCCACCAGATCGATGCCGGTCGTTTCGGTGTCGACGCCGTTGGTAAAGAAGCGGGCTGCGGTCACGCCATAGGGTTTGAGCAGGTTAGTGATTTCCGTGGTGCCAGTCAGGTTCTCCGTCAGCACGATACGGTCGTCGATCCGGATCTTATAGGCATCGAGCGTCACTTCGAACGGTCCTTTGCGGTACACAAGGCCTGCGGCAAAGTTGGTCGATTCTTCGGCCTTCAGTTCAGGCGCGCCAAGGGTTTTCGCGACAGTGGAAGAGGCCGGGAAGGTGCCGGTTTCCACCACGACTCCACCCGATACGACCGACGCCGTCGAGGTGAAGTACTGCTGTTGCAGAGACGGGGCGCGGAAGCCCGTCGACACCGAACCGCGCAGCGCCAGATTGTCGGTCAGGCGGTAACGCAGGGCCAGCTTGCCCGACAGATTGTCGCCGAAGTCCGAGTATTTTTCGGCGCGGGCGGCAAAGTCAAAGCTCAGTTGCGGCAGGATGTCGGCCCCCAGTTCGGCATAAAGGCCGAAGCTGTCACGGTTGACATCGACGGCATTTGACGGCTGGAAGCCGATAAAGCCCTGCGCGCCGCCGGTGAGGCTGCTGTTGGGGCCGATGGCCCACGACTGCAGTTCACCGGCTTCGATGCTGTAGTTTTCGTGGCGGCCTTCGACGCCGAGAGCAAAGGTCAGCGGGCTATAGAGGCCGATGGCGTATTCGCGGCTGATATCGGCATTGAGCACCAGTTGATCGTAGACGACCTTACCGTCATAGAAGCTGGTCTTGGAGGCCGTGCCATAGGTAGCGTTGACGGAGTTGAGCGTGTTGTATTCCAGCTCATTGCGCCCCCAGGTCAGCGAGTAGTCGGACGTCCAGTCGCCCCACTGACCGCGCGTGCCGACGGTCGCCGAATAGTCCTTCGACTTGACATTGATCAGCGGCAGGTAGCCATCGGGATAGATCGAGACGACGTTGCCGGAATTGGTGCTGTTGCGGAAAAAGGCGGCGCTTTCGGACTCAAGGTCCTGGAAGCTGGCGAAGCCATAGAGTTCCCAGCCGTTTTGCAGCGGCTTACCCGCATTGGCAAACAGGGCCAGGCTTTCCTGTTCCGGGTCGCCATAACGGCCGGTCACGCGGGTGGGCGTGACGCGGGGGTCCGTGTCGGCGCGGTTGGTGGCTTCACGGTTACGGTATTCGCCGGAAACCGTCAGGAAGCCGTCGCTCCCCAGAGGCAGACCCACCCAGCCGCTGACATTATAGGTGCGGCCGTCTTCTTCCTTGCGCGATGAGCGGGCGGCATCGACATCGGTATTATACTGACCGTAGGCAGCGGTCAGGCTGCCACCTGAGCGGGCTTCGCGCAGGCGCAGATTGACAACGCCGGCGATGGCGTCAGAGCCGTATTGCGCCGATGCGCCGTCGCGCAGGATTTCGACGGAGCTTAATCCTGCGGTCGGAATGGCGTTGAGGTCGACTGCTGACGAACCGCGTCCGGTCGAGCCGTTGGTATTGACCTGTGCCGAGGCGTGCCGGCGCTTGCCATTGACCAGAACGAGGGTCTGATCGGGGCTGAGGCCGCGCAACGAAGCCGGACGGATCGAATCCGTGCCGTCGACCGCCGCCGGACGCGGGAAGGTCAGGGACGGGGCGACGCGGGACAGGGCCTGAGCCAGTTCGGTCGAACCCTGTGCATCGAGGGCGTCTTTACGGATGACATCGACGGGCGACAGAGTGTCGAGGCGCGAACGCGGCTGAGTGCGTGAGCCCGTGACGACGATTTCCGTGACGTCATCATTGGCGGCGTTTTGGCCGGCGGTGTCCTGAGCCCATACGGGCAGGGCAATGAGGGTAAGGGCAGTTGTGGCGCTCAGCGTGATGGCGAGTGCGCGGCGGGAATGTGACATGAGAGCTGACTCCTGAACAGCTATGGCGAAAACTGGGCCATATCTCGGCAGGGCATAGGCTTATTTAAAGAGCTGTGCAGAGGAAAATATTTTGAATTCAGGGATTAGATTTTCTAATTTTTAAAAATGATTGCATTTTGCAATATAAAATATTTTTATTATATTCAGTGAATTAAATTTATATCGCCTCATGTTGCGTTGTGATCGAATTGAATAAGATCGTTATATTAAAATAAAAATAGTAGGAAATTGTGGTGAAAATGAAACGACCTGTGTGACCGCATGCTCTGCGGTAACATTGTCTTGCGACTCTGTCGTGTAAAACTAAAGGGGGGTGGTGCGGCTAGAGGGACTCGAACCCCCACGCTTTTGGCGCCAGAACCTAAACCTGGTGCGTCTACCAATTCCGCCATAGCCGCGCGGGGGTGCTTTTAGACGCATTGTTCCGCTTTGGCTAGTGTCCGGAGGGGCATTGTCTTTTTATGCCACAAAAAGCTGTGGCTAAACGCTGCGGCGGCGGATTATGTACGCACACAGATGAGGTGAGGGGCGTCATGACGGTTTATATTGCACTGCTGCGGGGGGTAAATGTCGGGGGCAATAATCGTCTGCCGATGAAGGACTGGCGCGGGCGACTTGAGGCCTCAGGCTTCGGGCGCGTTCGCACCTATATCCAGAGCGGCAATGCCGTTGTGGAAAGCGAGTTGCCCTCCGAAGAGGTTGCGGGGCGTATTTCGGCGGATATTGAGGCGCATTTCGGCTTTGCGCCCGTATGTCACGTCCTTGAACGCGAACGTCTGCAACGGGCGCTGACCGATTGTCCCTACCGGCCTCAGGGCGAGGACGCGCATAAACAGGTGCATGTTTTCTTCATTAAGGGAGATGTGACGCGTTACGACGCGGAAGGCCTGTCGGCTTTGGCGACACAGGGCGAAGCCTTCTCGATGCAGGGCGGCGTCTTTTATCTCTATACGCCCGAGGGCTTCGGTAAGTCTGTGGTGGCGGAAAAGCTGACGCGGTTTCTTAAGGCTGAAATGACCGCGCGCAATCTGCGAACGCTTGAGGCGTTGATCGAAATGGCCGGGGAGGCGACGTAAGGGCGAGGCCTCTCTCCAGATTTCCGCGTAAAAAAGCCAGGGCGTTTTATACGCAAAACCTCACCGGTGTTGTGCGCAGGCCCCTTGCCAATGCGGCGGACATGTTTAGTGTCAAAGGCAGTGGATCAGGCGGGAGTATACCGTGAAGAATAAGTTTGCCTTTTTTATCATCGCCGCCATGGTGCTGGGCGTCGCTACCGGCTGGGCGTGTAATCAATATCTGGCACCTGCAGACCTTGAACAGGCCGTATCGATTTTCGGTCTTTTGACCACGGTGTTCCTGCGTCTGATCAAGATGATCATTGCCCCGCTGGTGCTGTTCACGCTGGTCGCGGGCATCGGCCATATGGAAGACGCTGCGGCTGTCGGCCGCGTTGGCGGTAAGGCGCTGGGCTGGTTCATCGGTGCGTCGGTCGTCTCTCTGCTGCTTGGTATTGTCATGGTGGAATGGCTTCAGCCGGGCGCGGGTATGAACCTTCAGACCGCCGGTGAGGCCATCAAGGCCCCCAACACCGACAGTTTCACGCTCGAAGGCTTTATTGTTCACATGATCCCGTCATCGATCATCGATGCGATGGCGAAGAACGAAATCCTGCAAATCGTTATCTTTTCGGTGTTTGTCGGCACGGCCATCGCCATGCTGGATGACAAGTCGCCCGACATCATGCGTCTGGCCGAACAGGGTGCGTCGATCATGCTCAAGGTGACCGAACTGGTCATGAGCTTTGCACCCTTTGCCATCTTCGGTTCTCTGGCGGCAACGGTCGCCAAGCAGGGCCTGCCGATTCTGGCCACCTACGCTAAATTTATCGGCGGCTTCTATTCGGCGCTGGGCGTGCTGTGGCTGGTGCTTATTCTGGCCGGTCTGATCTTTGTTGGCGGGCGTATCTTCAAGGTTCTGGGCGTGGCGCGCGAGCCGGCGCTTCTGGCCTTTTCCACGGCGTCGTCGGAAGCGGCCTACCCCAAGCTTCTGGCTGGTCTGCCGACGGTCGGCGTGTCGCGCAAGATCGTCTCGTTCGTCCTGCCGCTGGGCTATTCCTTCAATCTCGACGGTTCGATGATCTACTGCACCTTTGCGACCCTGTTTATCGCGCAGGCGCATGGCGTGGACTTCACCACCTCGCAGATGGTCATGATGCTGTTCCTGCTTCTGGTGACCTCAAAGGGTATCGCCGGTGTGCCGCGTGCCTCGCTGGTGGTCATCATGGCGACGCTCAGCTATTTCGGTCTGCCCGATGAGTGGATCGTTATCGTTCTTGGTGTCGACCACCTGCTCGACATGGGCCGTTCAGCGACCAATGTGGTCGGCAATTCCATCGCCTCGGCGGTTGTGGCCAAATGGGAAGGGCAACTGACCGACCCTGAAAAAGAGGCTCAGCCTGAAAAGGGGTAAAAGCTGCTTTCATCACCACTCAAGGCCGTCCGCAGGGCGGCCTTTATGCTTTTTACCTGACCGTGAAGCAATAGTACCCGTTGGGTGTTGGCGATACAAAAGGCCAGTAACCCGGCTGTCAGAGATGGCAGAAGGCTTTCGAAGCGGCCGCCCAAAACCTCCCAACCGCCAAAGAACCATGCCGCGAAGAGTGTGGATGGAAGGCAAAGGATAAGGCTGATATTTTGCAGTGCTACACGACCGTGCAAGATGGAAGCTGCGTCCTGATCTTCAAGCTCCCCAAAAACAAGAGGGGATGGGACATTACTTGCCCTGAGCCCACCGGGCGCCCTGAGCTTGAGTTTGAACGCTCTGGCGTCGATTTCACCTCGAAAAAGGCCGATGTCCTGATCGAAGGGAGTATAATGTGGTCTCGGATCCGTCGCGCGACGCAATCGCCTTTCTGCATCGCGGGCAGAAATGTCCAGTTGCCAGTCGAAGCGATGCTTCGGGAACAGGAAAGCGTATAGCAGGCTCATGACCATCGGCTTAAAAACTCATGATTTGCCCATCATCCTAACGGTCTTTGTTTTTCCATTAAACCCGCTTTTATCGTTGACCTTATCCCCGCTCATGCCATAAGAGCGCATCTTTGAATTTGCCGCCCGCCGCATGTGCGGGCGGTTGCTTTTCTCTAACCGCGAACCGGTGATCGAACGCGATGTTCGATAGCTGCCCTTCGCAACAGGTAAAATAGATCGATGCAAGTCGTTGAAAAACTGAATGAAGGTCTGTCGCGCGTCTACGAAGTGACCGTGGCCAAGGACGTTCTGGCCGCCAAGCTGGACGCCAAGATCAAGGACATCGCGCCCAAGATGCAGATCAAGGGCTTCCGTCCGGGCAAGGTGCCGGCGGCGCACGTCCGCAAGCTCTATGGCAAGGAACTGATGAGCGAAGTCCTTCAGGAGCAGCTCAACGAAACCTCGCAGGCCACTCTGGACCAGCACAAGGTGCGTCCGGCCAGCCAGCCTGAACTGACCCCGGTCGGTGACATCGACGCCGTGATCAAGGGCGAGGCCGATCTGGCTTATGAAATCTCGGTCGAGCAGATGCCGGAATTCGAACCGGTCGATCCGGCTTCGCTGGCCCTGACCCGCCCGGTCTATGAGCCGACCGAAGAGGAAGTGAACGAGCAACTCGAAAACATCCTCACGCAAACCAAGCAGTACGAGCCGAAGGGTGGCAAGGCCCCCAAGGCAGCGGACGGCGACAAGCTGAAGATCGATTTCGTCGGCAAGATCGACGGCGAAGTGTTCGACGGTGGCTCGATGGAAGGCGCTGAACTGGTCATCGGTTCGGGTCAGTTCATTCCGGGCTTCGAAGAGCAGCTGATCGGCGCCAAGAAGGGCGAAGAGCGCGTTCTGAACGTGACCTTCCCGGAAGATTACAACGCCGCCGCTCTGGCCGGTAAGGCCGCGACCTTCGAGACGACCGTTCATGAAATCTCGGCGCCTAAGGATGCCGTTGCCGACGACGAGTGGGCCAAGAGCCTCGGTCTCGAAGGCCTCGACGCGTTGAAGGAACTGCTCAAGGGCCAGTTGCAGCAGCAATACGCTCAGGCCGCCCGCTTCAAGATGAAGCGCGCCCTGCTGGACATCCTCGACGAAAAGCATTCGTTCGAACTGCCGAAGAAGATGCTGGAAGCTGAATTCCAGGGCATCTGGCAACAGGTCGAGCAGGACAAGGCCGCCGGTCAGCTTTCGGAAGAAGACGCTGCCAAGTCGGAAGACGAACTGAAGGGCGAGTACATGAAGATCGCCGAGCGCCGCGTGCGCCTCGGTCTGGTCCTCGCGGAAATCGGCACCAAGAACAATGTTCAGGTGTCCGAGCAGGAAGTGGCTCAGGCCATCGCCCGCGAAGCCCGCAACTTCCCCGGTCAGGAGCGTCAGGTGTTCGACTTCTATCGTCAGAACCCGGCCGCTGCCGCTCAGATCCGCGCGCCGATCTATGAAGAAAAGGTCGTCGACCATATCTTCGCGGTTGCCAATGTCAGCGAAGAGCCGATTTCCAAGGAAGCGCTTCTGGCTGAAGAAGAAGCCTGAGCAGGGACGTGGTCCCTGCACCCATGACATGGAGCCGGTGACCGCGTTTGTGCCATCTGAAAATTAAAGATGCAGGAGGTGTTGTCTCCTGCATCTTTTTTTTTGCCGCAATACCAATCGGACGCAGTTGCGCACCCGTGTTGTCGGGCGTTGCGTTTATGCACTTGAAAAGGCCCCGGCAAATTGCCAAGTTGGTAAGGCGTGAGGCGGCGCACACCTTCGGTTAAGATTCTTGGCCTTAGATGCCGCCTCATAACCCATAATACTTTAGGGACTTCCATGCGCGATCCTATCGACAATCTGACCATGAACCTCGTTCCGATGGTGGTGGAGCAATCCAGCCGCGGCGAGCGTGCCTACGACATCTTTTCGCGTATGCTCAAGGAGCGCATCATCTTCCTGACCGGTCCGTTCGAAGATGGTATGGCTTCGCTGATCTGCGCTCAGCTCCTGTTTCTTGAATCGGAAAACCCGAAGAAGGAAATCGCCATGTATATCAACAGCCCCGGCGGTCAGGTGACCTCGGCGCTGGCGATCTACGACACCATGCAATATATCAAGTCGCCGGTATCGACGGTATGTATGGGCATGGCCGCTTCGGCGGGCTCGCTGATCCTGCAAGCAGGTGAAGCCGGGCAGCGCATCTCGCTGCCGAACGCCAAGATCATGGTGCACCAGCCGTCGGGCGGTGCGCGCGGTATGGCTTCGGATATCGAAATTCAGGCCGAAGACATCCGCAAGACCAAGAAACTGCTCAACGAAATCTACGTTAAGCACACCGGTCAGACCTATGAGACCATCGAGCGTACTCTGGACCGCGACCGTTATATGACGGCGCTGGAAGCCAAGGAGTTCGGTCTGGTCGATCACGTCTATGAAAAGCGCGTCGACCTGACGGTTGTCTAAGGTTGTTGGTTTCTGAGGTTTCTGACCTCTAAGGCTTTTGGACGAAACGTCTGTAATATCCTTGTCGGGCGGCCCTGAGCATCTCATGGTCGCCCGACGTGTCTCCGTAGGCGGCTTCAAGGGAGAGGTTTTCGCCATAGACCGCTTTCAGGCGGCGGACCTTCTCCTCGCCCCGGCAGTTGGGGCCGTCCAGATGCGGTGTCAGCTGGCCCTGATCATCGAAGCCCAGTCGCGTACCTATGGTGCGGTCCGCGCCGAGTCGCTTCCCGAATTCACCGACCAGCATTTCAGGTGAAGCCGTGACGATCACCCGTAAGGTCTTCTCGCCTGCAACATCCGCCCAGGTTTGCATGGCGTCGGGCCGGAACAGACGGTCTGCGGTTTCGCGGGCAAAGGCAGAAAAGCGGTCCTGAAGCGCGTCTTTATCGATTGGCCCCATCAGATTGAACAGCAGATGGGATTTCAGCGCTCCCCGGTCTCGGGTACGCAGATAGTTCCACAACATGTACGGGTGTTTGACAAAGGCCGCTGCCACGTGCGCCTGTCCGCATTCCCATATCAGGAAAGCCGTGAAGCTGTCCGTATAGGTCAGGGTGCCGTCGAAGTCGAAGGCGTGAATGTGTGGGTGATCAGAGGTCACGACGGCTGGCCAGTCTTTAAAGTTCAGGAACCCAAACCCATATAAGCAACAGGTTCGGGAAAAAAGCCCTTTAACCATTATGCCTCCGAAGGCGGAGGTTGAGGGCTGGTCTAATCTGTGCATAGATGGCCAAAGCGAAGGCCAGTTGGCTCAAAATTGCACCGGAATGACCTTTTCTTAAGGCTCAAAGGTGCATAGTATTGGTGTTGAATGGCGCCGTTTTTTCTTCCGTTGCGGGAGGGATGCGGGCGCAAACGAAGGTGAGAAGCGCTTATGACGAAAGCCGCCAGTGGCGACAGCAAGAGCACCCTCTACTGCTCCTTCTGCGGAAAGAGCCAGCACGAGGTGCGCAAACTCATTGCCGGTCCGACCGTTTTCATCTGCGATGAATGCGTCGAACTGTGCATGGACATCATTCGTGAAGAGCACAAGATCGCCTTCGTGAAGTCCAAGGACGGCGTGCCGACTCCGAAGGAAATCCGTGAGGTGCTCGACGACTACGTTATCGGTCAGTCGCAGGCCAAGAAGGTTCTGTCGGTAGCGGTTCATAACCACTACAAGCGCCTGAACCACGCAGCCAAGGGTAATGACGTCGAACTGGCCAAGTCGAACATCATGCTGATCGGGCCGACGGGTTCGGGTAAGACGCTGCTGGCTCAGACGCTGGCGCGCATCATCGACGTGCCCTTTACCATGGCCGACGCCACGACCCTGACCGAAGCCGGTTATGTCGGTGAGGACGTCGAAAACATTATCCTGAAGCTGCTTCAGGCGGCGGATTACAATGTCGAACGCGCTCAGCGCGGCATCGTCTATATCGATGAAGTCGACAAGATTTCGCGTAAGTCGGACAACCCATCGATCACCCGCGACGTGTCGGGCGAAGGCGTGCAGCAGGCCCTGCTTAAGATCATGGAAGGCACTGTCGCCTCCGTGCCGCCGCAGGGCGGGCGCAAGCATCCGCAGCAGGAGTTCCTGCAGGTCGACACGACGAACATCCTGTTCATCTGTGGCGGCGCTTTTGCCGGTCTGGAAAAGATCATTTCGGGCCGCGGCAAAGGTACGTCGATCGGGTTCGGCGCCGCTGTGAAAGACCCCGAAGAGCGTCGTCTGGGCGAAGTGCTCCATCAGGTCGAGCCTGACGATCTCATGAAGTTCGGTCTTATTCCGGAATTCATCGGTCGTCTGCCAGTTCTGGCAACGCTCGAAGACCTCGACGAAGCCACGCTGGTCAAGATTCTGACCGAGCCGAAGAACGCGCTGGTCAAGCAATATGCCCGCCTGTTCGAAATGGAAAACGTCACCCTGACCTTCACGGAAGAGGCGCTGTTCGCCGTCGCCAAGAAGGCCATTGTCCGTAAGACCGGCGCGCGCGGCCTGCGTTCGATCCTCGAAGGCATCCTGCTCGACACCATGTACGAACTGCCCAACATGCAGGGCGTCGAAGAGGTGGTGATCAATGCCGAGGTCGTCGAAGAACGCGCTCAGCCCTTGCTGATCTATGCCGAAAAACGTGGTGGCGGTGCCGCCTGATATTTCTTTCAAGTGCAGCCGTAAAGGCTGCACTTTTTTTATGTGCGGATATGAATATATTAGACTTAGACGGAAAGCATTCGGGCGAAACAATATTTATTATTGGAAGTGGTCCGGCGCTTAATTTTTTGCAGCCCGAAGATATCCACGCGTTGAGCCAGAAAATCACGATTGGCACCAATAGGGTTCAATACAAGGTTCCTGTAAAATATTTTGTATCATCGTATCCGAGTGAGGTCCTGCTTGCGTCGCAGACACTGCATGACTCGATGCTCATACATACACGTCCGACATCAGAAGCCCTTTTGAAGGGCGATTTTGTTACATTGAAACGCGTATATAGCGAACGGGTGGAGGATGTTCCTGAACATTTCGATCCGGAGACCCCGTACCTTGTCACTCGCAACAACGTCGTTTTTTTGATGACGAATCTTGCGCTCATTATGGGAGCAAAAAGGTTAGTTTATCTGGGCTGCGAACAGCGGAATGGGCTGCATTATTACAACCAGGATGACGAAGCGCTGGGCCTGATCGTAAGGGACATGTGTAGGGTTGTGAGCAATCATTACGACATTCTGGGTATTGATCATCCTTATGAAGTGCCTTTGAATATAATGAGAGGGCTTCTTGAAAGCCCTGACGTGCTTCGCTCCAGAGCATTTTACGCGATGAACCATTTTGAATTGATTTCACAATGGGTCAGCAGGTTTTCATCGTCTGGCGTAGAATTTTTCTCGGCTGTAGAGGATAGTATATTTGTCGATGCCGGGGCGTCTTTTATCGACATAAAGGATGCGCTTAACTTCCAGTAAAGCGACAGCTATAAGCCGCCTGTTCCTAGCCTTACGCCTAGGAACAGGGCGCTGATGCGGTCATGGCACGATCTGATTTCAGACGGAATGAACAGTGCTTGTGATCGTTTTTATATCTGCGGTCAGTTGATCCACGCGGGCCGGGTCGGCATCCCACGCGAACATGAAGCGCGCGCCACCGCCGATAAAGGTATAGAAGCGCCATCCGCGCATGCGCAGGCCAT
>JASGGL010000072.1:0-14474 GCA_047605065.1 Asticcacaulis sp. | reverse complement strand
CCTGTCGCAGAAGAAAGAGCTGGAATATGCCAGCCGTCAATTGACCTCCATCGAGATCAATTCGACCTATTACGGCTCGCAAAAGCCCGAAACCTTCGCCAAATGGCGCGACGACACCCCCGAAGGCTTCGTCTTCGCCGTCAAGGGCTCGCGCTTCACCACCAATCGCCGCGTACTGGCCGAAGCCGGTGAGTCGATCGAGAAGTTCATCACCTCCGGCGTCACCGAACTGAAGGACAAGCTCGGCCCCTTCAACTGGCAGTTCATGGCCACCAAAAAGTTCGATCCTGAGGATTTCGAGGCCTTCCTAAAACTGCTGCCGAAATCGCACGACGGCCTCACCCTGCGGCACGCCGTCGAGGTCAGAAGCCCGACCTTCCAGACGCCGGAATTCATCGACATGGCCCGCCACTACGGCGTGGCGGTGGTCAATGCCTTCGACGAAGACTTCCCGCAGATCGGCGATCAGACGGCGGATTTCGCCTATCTGCGCCTGCTCGGCACCGAAGAAAACGAACCCATCGGCTATTCTGAGGCCGCGCTCGGCGAATGGTCGGGGCGTCTGAAGGCCATTTCCGCAGGCATCGTCCCCGACGACATCGCCTGCGTCGGCGCCCGCGACACGGCCAAAGCCGCAACGCCGCGTCAGGTCTTCGCCTACGTCATCAGCGGCGATAAGGTGAAAAACCCGCACGCCGCCATGGCCCTGATCGGGAAGGTGAAATGAAAGTCGTCCGTTCCGATCTCGCTCCCGCAACCATTGGTCTCGCTCTGGCGATAGTGGCCGCACCAGCCTTCGCCGCAGAGCCGCACGTCTCGCAACGCGCCCTCAATGATTACAAAGCCTTGCAGACCACGGCTAAGGCGCTGAAAGACCCGGATTTGCGCGCGGCAACGGTTGACGCGCTTAAACCCGGCACCTGCCTGCGCCACCGCGCCGGCCTGACGGACGAAGGCAAGGCGGTCATCCTGACGCGGCTGGCGGCACGCGGTTTCGTCGCCGATACCGGCCCCGCCACCACCGCTGGCGTCTTCCCACCTGTGGCCGATGAGGCCAGCGCCTGCCCCCATCCTCTGGGCAGTTTCGCTGCGGCTCCCGGTGGCACGCTCTACTCGCATCACGGCTGGCCCGGCGGCCTGTCGGAGCACGAGCGCGTCAATCAGGAAATCGGCGTCGATCTGTCGCGCGCCTTTGCCCGCGCCGGGAATACCGCTGTCGATGCCGATCTGGTGTCCGCCGCCGCCATCTGGCACGACTGGGCCAAGGTCATCGTCTTTCAGTGGCAGGGCGACGGTACCCTGTCGCCGGAACTGCGCATCGGCGGCACGGCGGCCACGGGGTCGCACCATATTCTGGGCCTCGCCGAAGCTATGGCGCGCCATATGTCGCCGCGTCTGGTTATTACGCAGGCATGCGCCCACGCCGCCCCTCTCGGCGAAGACGCCCCAAAGGTCGCCGTCTGGCTTGAGGCCGCCGCCATCATCGCCCGCGTCGATCCGGTGAAAACCGGCTACCTGCGTAATAGCGACAAAGGGCTGGACATCAACTGGGGCAACGGGAGATCAGGCGAAGACGGCATCTGGCGTGAATGCCTGATCCATAATGCCTCGGACGACAACTACACCCACTCGCACACGGTAAGCACGGCCGCCGACGCCATGCTGAAAAAGCTGGCCCCACGCTTCGGCTATGACCCCGCCGCCCCCGGCTATCTGATGAAGTACCGACATGTCGTCATGTCGGAGCTGGGGGCCGACCGGATTCAGGCGCTCATCAGCACTGGCGACGAAGCCACGCTGATTAAGGACATCGAAGCACTCAGGGCGAAGGGCTTGCTGTAAAAACATCCTCCCCTGTAGCGAAGCGTACGGGGGAGGTGGATCGGAGCGAGAGCGACGAGACGGAGGGGGCAAAAACAGTCGCCGCCACCTCCCCCGCTATACAGGGGAGGAGAACAGGGCTTACTCCTCCAGCAGGGTCTTCTGCCAGAACATCAGGCTGGTCCAGAACTGATAGTCCTGATTGGCCTTCTTGGCGAAGCCGTGACCTTCGTCCATCCCCACCAGATGCCAGGTCATGCCACCCTTGGCGCGGACGGCAGCGACCATCTGATCGGCTTCGGACTTCGGTACGCGCGGATCGTTCGCACCGGTCACCACCATGAGCGGCAGGCTGAGCTTATCCACGCTGGTCATCGGCGAAATCTCCAGCAGCTTGACGCGTTGCTTCGGATCGCGCTCGTCGCCGTATTCGACGCGGCGCAGGTCGCGGCGATAGCTCTGGGTGTTTTCAAGGAAGGTGACGAAGTTCGAAATGGCCACGATGCAGTTGGCCCCTTTCAGGCGCGCGCCATAACGGATGGCAACGGCATAGCACATATAGCCGCCATACGACCCGCCGGTGACCGCGAACTTCGACGCATCAAGCGCGGGGTCCTTCTCCAGCACATCGAGATAAGCCCCGATATCCTTTACGGAATCCTCCCGCTTGAACGGCCCGTTATCCAGCGACACGAAGCGTTTGCCGAAGCCGGTCGAACCACGCACGTTCGGATAGAAGATGGCGATGCCCAGTTCATTGAGCAGGTAGTTGTTGCGCCCTAAGAAACCGGTCGTCGACTGGCCTTCCGGGCCGCCGTGGATATTGACGATCAGCGGGCGCTTGCCCGGAAACTTCTTCGGATCGGGACGATAGAGGAAGCCCGACACACTTTCACCGTCGAAGGATTTGACCTCGACGAATTGCGGATCAACATTGACATTGGGATCGAGCCCGCCGGTTTCCGACTGCGTCCAGCGTTTCACCGCCATGGTCTTCGGATCGACCGAATAGACGTCGGACGCCGATTTGGCCGAGGCCATGGTGAGGCCGATTTCACCCCACGGTGCGATTTCGAAACCGCCTACCGTGCCTTCGGGCAGGCCGGTAACCGGCGTCGATTTACCGGTCTTCGGATCGAGCAGCTTGAGGCGATAGACACCCGCCTCATTGACCGAATAGGCGATGAAGCTGCCGTCATCGGAGATATCGAACTCTTCGACGTCCCATTTCGGATCGGGCGATTTCGGCGTGAACTTACCGGTTTTCAGATCGAGCGTCCCCAGACGCTGGAAGTCGGAGCCTTCGTCCGACGTCGCCCAGAAGGTACCGTCCGGCGCGAACTTGCCGCCGCCATAGGCGATGTCCTTCTTGTGATCGCCGATCGGCGTCATCTTGCCGGTGGCGAGGTCGAGCAGGAAGAGGTTCGACTTGGTGACCGAGATATATTGCGCGACCACCGCCGTCTTCTTGTCCGGCGCGAAGTCTGTCAGCCCCCAGCCGCCGCCCTTGACTTCGGCCACCAGCCGGTCGGTCTTCGGATCGCGCGGGTTCATCACATAGATGTCGCTGTCGGTGCCATTGCGGCGCGTCGAGCTATAGGCGATCAGTTCACCATCGTGCGAAAAGCCCTGAAAGCCGTTGCGGCTCTTGCCATCGGTCAGCAGGGTCAGCTTGCCGTCCTTGAGCGTATAGAGCTGATAGAATTCGCTGCCGCCGGTGTCCTTGGAGACAAGCAGCACGTCGCCCTGAGGCGACCACGTCCCGCCGACCGGTTCGGCCTCGAACGAGATCTGGGTGCGCGCCCCCATCGGCATCTTGACCACGTGAAGCTGCGCCACATTGCCAAAGCGCGTGGAAATCAGCGCCGAACGGTCGACCGTGTTCCAGCCACGGAAGGCTGCCGTGCGGAACTCCATATAGGGACGGGTCTTGGCCACGATCTCATCCGGCACGGCCGGAATGCCGTCGGCGATCAGATTGGCCGGCTTTTCGGCGTCGGCATAGGCCGCCATCGGCAGCAGCGATGCGCCCAGACACAGACCCACAGACAGGCTTACGCCCTTCATCGATTTCAGCATGATTCAGCTCCCCGGCATGATTGCGCCGGGGAGTTAATCATAGGTCCGATGCGACCGAAACTAAATTATCGGCAAGCTTCGGGGGTGAAATCGATGCCATCCAGCAGGAGGTCGGGACGCGGCGACACGATCCTGACGCGATGCGTTCCGGCATTGAGCGACACCGGCAGCGTCGCCGTCAGGCGGTTATTGAGCACGCCCTGCTGCCAGGCCTTGTCCTGTGGCCCACGGGCATAGCTTAAGGCCTGAACCGCACCGCCATCAACCGCTACACTGAGCGGCCACTGCGCCGCACCGTCGGTCGGAAAGACCGGCAGGATATGGACCGACAGGCACCACGCGCCCGCCTTAGGCAGGCTTGTGGACAGCTCAAGCGCCGCATCGGCATTGAGCGCGCGCAGGCTCCCCTCGCCGCGCCCGAGACCTTCGACCTTGCCCCAGCCCTTCGGCGCGGCGGCCATGGTCTCGCCTTCGGCCTCAATGCGGATCACCCCGTCCGAAGCCAGCCGATAAACCGGCAGTTCGCCGTCCTGAGTCAGGGTCGGCGCAGGCAGAAGCGGTGCCGACAGGCGGTAAGAGGTCCACAGATTGTCGGCGGGCTCTTCGGCGATGATCCCCGCCCACTTACCCGTATTGTAGCGCTTGGTCAGTGCCTTGACCTCAGCATCGAAGGCCAAAGCCCGTGCGCCGTGGATATTGCCCAGACGCGGATTGGCCTCATAGGTCGCCGCATAGGCCTCCAGCGCGAAGAACCGCCGGTTGGCGAGAGCCGAAGCCTTAAGCGGATATTCCGCCATCTGGAAAAAGCCGTCTGCCTGCGCCGCCGGTATCTTTGCCTTAAGCGTATCGGTGTCATGGCTCAGATTTTCAAACGCACTGACGCGGTTGAAGGCCTCCATGGGCGACAGGCCGGACCGCTTCACCTTTTCACCCGGCAGGTAAAATTGCAGATGCTCGGGCCTGCGCTCGAAATTGAGGCGATAATAACGATCCCAGAGCCCGCCCAGTTCCTCGGCGTGCTCAGGCCCGAACAACCGTCCGGCCAGCCGCGTCAGATACTGCTTCTGGCTTAAGGCACGCACGCCCTTCACATCCCACGCCAGATCGAAGAAGTGGCTGAGATTGACCTCGGCAGGTTTGATGTCACCGGCATTGACGATCCAGATGCGGTCCGCCCCGTTGTCGTAGGCGCGGGTCATTTCTTCGGTGACCAAGGCCGGGGGCGTGGTCGACAGCCACAGATAGGACAAGGGCGCCCCCAGATAGGACAGGTGGTAATATACACCCGACCGGCCCTTACGCTTTTGTTCCACTGCATTGGGGAAGTATCTGATATAGCCGAAATTATCGTCGGGCCAGACCAGCGTAATGTCATCAGGCAATTCTATGCCCGCGCGATAGACGTCCAGCACCTCCTTATAAGGAACAAAGACCTGAGGCACGCTCACCGGATCGCCGACATGGGTTTTCAGAAGCGCACGCTGATCGGCGATGATGCGACTGAGCAGCGCCTGCTTTTCCGGCAGGGTAGACACGCCGACAATGCCGGAATCGTGGATGCCGCGCATGCCAACTGTATAGAGGTTTTCAAACCCGCCATTGCTCTTCAGGCGCCCGGCCCAGTAGGCCTTCACCCCGTCGGCATTGGTGACATAGTTGTAGGTGTCCTTGGCCTGCGTCCACTCTCCGACATTGTTTCTCAGCATCGGCTCGGCGTGGGATGAGCCCATGACGATGCCATAACGGTCGGCCAGCCTGGCGTTTTCGGGATTGGCGTTGAATGGCGTCGTCGTCGGATGCATACCCGGCCACAGCGTATTGGCCTTGAGCCGCAACAGAAGCTGAAAGACCTTTTCATAGGTTTTCGGACCTATATTGCCGGTCTCCGGCTCAAGCGTATGCGCCGCCCACGGCAGCAGGCCCCAGTCCTCATCGTTTATGAAAATGCCGCGATAAGTGACGGAAGGTTTGGAGAAATAGGGTTTATCGAGCGAGACGTTGAGGCCCGTCTTCACCGGCGCGACATCGGCCCACCACTGCCAGGGCGATACGCCGATGGCCTGCGACACGTCATAGACGCCATAGGCCGCACCACGGCGGTCAGACCCCGCAATGACCAGCACCCGATCTATGCCCGCCGCCGGCTTATTGACGACAGCAATCAGGTAGCACTCCCAGCACCCTTTAAGCCGCGCGGCATCCAGCTTGCGCGCGGCAATCAGGCCGTCGATCCCGGCATGATGCCCCGGCGTGCCGACCCATACCTGCGTTCGGGCTTGCGTTCGGGCCTGCGCCTGCCCCTTAACGGCTTGAGCTTTGCCGCCGACCTTTGCGATATCGTCAGCCAGATCGCGCGCCGCGATGCCGACCAGTTCCGCGTCACGCGTATCATAGACGATGGCGGCTCCGTCGAGATTCGCCGCCTTTGAGGACGGCGCGGGCGTCACCGAAATCTGCGCCGCCGCAGGCAGGGCCGCGAAAACGCACAGCGCGATCAGCCAGCCCCTCATTGCGCCTTTTCCTCGTAATAGTCGGCCAGTACGTCGAACGCCATCTTGTGCACGCCCGTTTCCGAGATCAGCCCCTTACGGTTCCAGCCGTTCTGATAGACCGGATGTTCGCGGCGCGGCGAGCGGAAGTCCTTGAGAATCCACGGCGACATACCGCGCAGATTCGGGATTTTCCCGGCCATTTCCAACGTCTTGCGATAATATTCCGCCTGATATTCTTCGGAGAACTTATGGCTGCCCGACGCGTCGTGATATCCGGCCAGAGCGTCCGCACCGAACTCCGAAAAGACCAGCGGCCGGTCGGCGGGGATGTTCCAGTGCAGACCGGGCAGCGCCGCCAACGTGTCGTCACCGTACCAGCCCGCATAGGTATTGACCGCCAGCACGTCCAGCTTATCAACCAGCGGATCGGCCAGATAGATTTCGTTGCCCTTACGCTCGACCAGAAGCGCCGCCGCGATCAGGCGCGTCGGGTCCAGCGCCCTCACCGTATCGGCCAGCGCAGAGTGAAAGCGCGTGCGCGGCTCCGACACCGGCGTCTCATTGCCGACGCTCCACAGGATAACCGAGGCGCGGTTGCGGTCGCGGTAGATGGCTTCGGCCTGCATGCGCTTCGCCTTATCCAGCACCGCCGGATTTTCCCAGTCCACCGTCCAGTAGACGGGGATTTCACTCCACACCAGAAGCCCCATCTCGTCGGCCAGACGCACCGTCGTTTCCGAATGCGGATAATGCGACAGGCGCACATAGTTGCCGTGCAGGCCGTTCTTGATTTCCGACAGCAGAGCGCGCGACGCCGGTTCGGTCATGTTGCGCGCCGGATTATTGCCGATTTCTTCTTCGTGCAACGAAATACCACGCAGGAAAATCGGCTTACCGTTCAACAGGATCTGATTGCCTTTTACGGCGATGGTGCGGAAACCGATGCGGTCGGACACGACATCATCAACCGTTGATACCTTCACATCGTACAGGACCGGCGTTTCCGGCGACCAGCGCTTGAGGCTGCGCGGCGCCTTGAGATCGAAGACCGCGCGACCGCTGGCGTCGGTGGTGGCGCTCAGCTTGACCCCAAGGCCCGCAATGCTCAGCGTCACGGCCTGACCAGATGCCTTCTCACCGCTCAGTTGCGCCATCCCTTTCAGACGACCATCCTCACCCAGCGACAGGGTGGCATCATCGATAAAGGTGGCCGGGGTATAGATCAGCTTCACCGGGCGGGTAATGCCGCCATAGAGGTCCCAGTCGGTGATCTGCGTCGGAATCGACTGACCATCATGGCTGGAATCGACGCCGACGCTCAGGCGGTTCTCACCGTCTTTGAGCGCGCCGGTCACTTCGACTACAAAGGGCGTAAAGCCGCCTTCGTGCCGCCCAACCTCCTTGCCGTTGACATAGACATAGGCCTTGTAATTGACCGCTTCGAAGCGCAGGAAGGCCCGGCCGCCGTTCAGCGGTTTCGACACAAACTTGCGCTGGAACCAGATCAGTCCGTCATAATAGCGCAGTTCCGGCGTGGCCGAATTCCATGCCCCCGGCACGCTCATCTGCGGCCCGCGATCGAGATCGAATTCGAAGAAGGTCGCCCCGCCTTTGGCTTCCAGCGCGGCCACATCGATGTCACGGTAACGCTGCATACGCGACTTGGCGACCCAGCCGTTAATGTCAGTGAGCCCCGTGCGGTAAAGGTCTTTGGAATAGGTCCATTGCCCCGACAGGTCCTGCACGTCGCGGCTAAGCGCGCCGGTCAGCAGAAAGGCCGGACGCACATCCTGCGCCAGAGCCGGCAGGCTGAATAAGGCCCACACCGCCACCACTATCCGCCATAAACGCATACGCGCCTCCCTTTTCATCCGACCCATTATGAATATTGGTCAGACCATTAGCGCGCCCGCTACGCAAATTCAATCACCTTCGCGCGCACGATCCTGCGCAATCGCTTGCAGGTAACGGACTTATGCGACTTTTACACCGTGCCTGCCCTGCGCGATATCATTCTTACCTGAACGCCCCGTATACAAGGATACGGCATTCACGACGCCCACGGATGATTTTTCGTGAAAAACGGCAAAAAGCAGGCGGTTAAGGCCGTTGTTTTGCCAAACCCAAATTACATACTGAGTCCGAACGCACACAGGCCGAAGGCCATATCTCATAATGATGGTCGGCCTGCGGATGATCGGCAAAAGACGCTGCGGGACTTCAATACCATAAAGACGCGAAAGAGCGGATGCCACACAGCAAACGCCGCAACCGTCACCGGAGAAGAGGTTCATGACCCCGCTGCCTCGTCCTGATTTCCCCCGCGCCCGCTCGCAAAGCGCGCCCGCACCGCGTCGCGCCGTAACGGCGTCACGCCCCCCCGTCCCGTTCAATCCCGACCACTTCGTCCGACAGGTTTCCCGGCTGAACAGTCTGGCGGTGTCGGTTCATCATCTGGCGCTGAGGCGCACCGGCAATGGCGATATCCGCGCCTATGCCCGCCACATGGCCGACAGCCACGCCTGGCTCAATGAAGCCCTGCTGACGCTGCTGGAAAAGGCAGGGTCGTCTTTGATGCCAGATTATCAGCCCGAACCGGCGCGGCAAGGCGAACTGGACGCTCTCAGCGAAGACGATGAGGCACACTTCGACATCGACTACATGATGTTCCAGAATCGCCTCTATCTCGACATGCTGAGACTGTGCGAGCGGTTCCTGCATGCGCGTACAGCCATGCCGAATCTGGTCATCTACGCCCTGACCCTGTGCGACTACCTGACCTATCACCTGAAGCAGTTTTCCCCTGCGCTGGGGGCGCGCCAAACGGCCTGAGAGCGGATTTCGTTTGCATGCCACGGACGATGCCCTATCCTCCTCACTCGTAGTGGAGGAACCTATGCGTACACTTTATGACATCCCGCTCACACAGATAGACGGGGCAACGGGCTCGCTTGGCGATTACGCCGATAAGGTTCTTCTGATCGTCAATGTGGCCTCCAAATGCGGCCTGACTCCGCAATACGAAGCGCTTGAGGCGCTTTATCGCGACAAAAAGGCCGACGGTCTTGAGATACTGGGTTTTCCCGCCAACAACTTCATGGGGCAGGAACCGGGCAGCGATGCGGAAATCCTCAGTTTCTGTCAAACGGCCTTCGACGTCTCCTTCCCGCTCTTCTCGAAGATCAGCGTCAGTGGCGCTGACAAACACCCGCTCTATCAGGCCCTGACCGAGGACTGGCCAACCGCCGCGGGCTCAGAGCTTATGCGTGAAAAATTCGCAGGTTACGGCTTCCCGCCGACCCCGCCGGGTGAAGTGCTGTGGAACTTCGAAAAGTTCCTCATCGGGCGCGACGGTAAGGTCATCGGCCGCTTCTCTCCCGATGTCGCGCCGGACGATATCCGCCTGACCTCGGCCATAGACAAGGCCCTTAAAGCTTAAACGCGCTCAGTTGAACGCTCTGGCGGCCATCAGCAGAGCCTGAAGCTGTGCGCGATTGAGCCGCATCAGAGCGTCGAACAGATGCGGACTGCGATAATGCAGGCTCTGGGCCTGCCTATACCAGTCGGCGCGCACGCGCGGGTCCTGCACAAAGCGCAAAGGCGGCAGGATATCCATCGGATGCGCTTCTAGCTGTTCGCATATCCGGATCAGGGTTGAGCAGCTGACGCGGTTGGTGCCGTGCTCATACTTCTGCACCTGCTGAAACGTCACGCCAACGCCTTCGGCCAGAGCCTCCTGCGTCAGACCTCTGGCCTTGCGTATACGACGAATAGCCTCACCTACCGCCGTGTCGACTGGATGAATGCTGCCCTGCCCCCGCATATACTCTCCCCTTGCGGGAAAATAATGACAACACACCTCACAAAGGTCAATTCATTTTATTCAAAACATGCAATTTATGCGACATCGCCGCATAACCTGACTGGATAAACGCCAGCCAGTTCGGCACTCGGCACATGCTCGGTTACCGAATTAAACCCGCCGTCCACGGCCTCCAGCCGCGTCAGGTCTAGGCCCGACGCCGTTTGCCGCTGATAAACACCGATCTGCCACCCACCGTCATGCCTGCGGACGACGACCCTTTCGCCGGCCTTGGGGACATCGCTCAGGCTGCAGATCACGAAGCCGCCCGCCCTTACATAGGGCAGGCCCTCGTCGCCGTGAATCCTGAACCTGCGCATATCCGGCCCTGCAAACCGGCTGAGATCAAAGGCTTCGGCAGCCACCCCCTCTATGGCTTCAACGTCAGGCGCGACGTAGACCATATCGCTTTCGAGTGCGCTGACCTCGGCCTCCAGATCGCGCAGGCTGAACCCCAGCGCCCGCACCAATCGCGTCCGCGTACTGATCCGATTGAGAAAGACGCCGCTATCGCCGCGTTCATACCGCGCCCAGGTGGGTTGCGATATCCCGGCCTGTTCCGCCGCCTTGTCCTGCGACAGGCGGGCCTTCATGCGCAATTGCGCCAGCGCCTGTCCGTATGTGAGTGCCTTATCCAACCTCGCCCCCTGTTGCATCCATATTGGCGTAAGCCGTCGCCGGACAACAGACCTAAAACAATCGCAAGGCGTTCCTTTTTGAGCAACCCTTAGTTTCCACATTGACGCCTTTTTGCAACGATGTAAGCCTCTATATTGACCTCAACAGCAACGCTTGCCGACGCAGAACCGTCGAACGGAAGGTCCGCCATGATCGAACATCGCCCCTTTGAAAAACTGTACAACGCCAAACACGGCTGGCTGAACGCCCGTCACCATTTTTCTTTCGCGGACTATTACGACCCGAAGAATATGGGCTGGGGCTCGATCCGCGTGTGGAACGATGACGAAATCGACGCCAAGTCGGGCTTCCCACCGCATCCGCACGCTGACATGGAAATCATCACCTATGTCCGCGAAGGCGCGATCACCCATGAGGACAGCCTCGGCAACAAGGGCCGCACCGAAGCGGGCGACGTTCAGGTTATGTCGGCAGGCACCGGCATTCGTCATGCCGAATACAATGTCGAAGACGTACTGACCCGCATCTTCCAGATCTGGGTGATTCCCGATCGACGCGGTCACGCCCCGAGCTGGGGCGCCAAACCCTTCCCCAAGGGCGACCGCGCCGGTAAGTTCGTCGCTCTGGCCTCCGGGTTCGATAGCGATGAAGACGCCTTGAAAATCAACACCCCGGCCCGGCTTCTGGGAGCGACCCTGCTCAACGGCCAAACGGAAACCTACGCGCCTGAAAAAGGCCGTCATATCTATGTAGTCTTGGCGGCAGGGCGTGTTAAGCTTAATGGTATTGAGCTGAAAGCGCGTGACGGGGCGGCCATCATCGATGAGGATGTGCTGAACTTCGAAGCGCTCGAAGACGCTGAAATTCTTGTTCTGGATGCTGCCTGAATGCCGTCAAAATCTCTTGTCACCCGCACCGCCGGTCTGATCGCCCTTCTGGGGCTGCCCCTGATGCTTCAGGGCTGCGTTGCCGCCGCCGTTACCGGCGCGGCCGTAGGGACTGCGGTGGGAGTGACAGGAGCCGTCATCGGCACGACGGGTAAGGTGGTCGGTGCCGCCATTCCCGATGGCGACGACAAAAAAGAGAAGAAAGACAAGAAGGACAAAAAGAAAGACAAGGACGAAGACTGATGCGTCGCCTTCCCTGTCTTTTGGTTGTTCCTGTTCTTCTGGGGCTTACCGCCTGCTCGCCCGCCAAGGCACCGAAACCGCCTGAGCCCAAATCGAAGGCGGTCGATAAGCTCGGCGGCGTCGATCTCAACACGCCCTTAAGTGTCATCGGTACCGAGCCTTTCTGGAACCTGACTCTCGCCGGGGATACCATGACCTTCGAGCGACCCGGTCAGGAGGCCAAGTCCTACCCCCGTTACAAGTTCGAAGTGAACGAGGATAAGGACGGGGCCGCCCGCGCCGAGCTTATTTCCGAGGAATTCAGCCTGACCCTGATCGCTCAGAAATGCTCGGACGGCATGAGCGACCGCGTTTACCCGCTGACCGCCGAAGCCAATATCAACGACGAGGTGCTCAAAGGGTGCGCCGTCACGACGGCGGCTCTGGATAAGGACAGGCCCTGAGCCGAAGACCCTGCGTACAAAAAGAAAAGGCCTTCCGGTGACGGAAGGCCTTTTCTTTTGAACAGGTTACAAAGGTTAGTTCACCTTGACCGGCACCGTCACGTCGCAACCGGAAAGCCCTGCCGGGGTTTCCTTGCGCTTGGCCTCGACGAAGGTTTTGAATTCCGCCGAACCGGTGTCCATGACTTCGATTTTCGGGCGATCGGCTTCGGGTATATCGGCCAGCACCTGCACCTTGGTCATGGTGTCCGGATCGACCGGCGGCTCACCCAGCTTGATCTTGCGCACGACATCGAGACCGACCAGCGTCATGCCGAAAGCCGTATATTTGCGCTCAAGCACGTCGTTGTAAGAGCGCATCAGGAAGAACTGGCTGTTGGCTGAATTGGGGTCGCCCGCGCGCGCCATGCCCAGCGTACCGGAGCAATAGAGCCCCCAGGTTTCGACCTTGCCGTCCCTGGTGATCGCCATCAGGTCGTTGACCTGCGACTGCACCGGCATAGCCTTGACGAAGCCGGTCATATGCCCGCGCTCATTGACGACCGGCACGATGGGGAAGTTGATGTCGCGGCGCGTGATGAATTCCGCCGGCACGTTCGGCAGGTCGGAATTGCCCTCGCCGGTGCCCTTGGGGTCGCCGGTCTGCGCCATGAAGCCTTCGATGACCCGGTGGAATTTCAGCCCGTTATAAAAGCCCTGACGCGTCAGTTGCTTCATGCGCTCCACATGCTGGGGTGCCAGTTCCGGGTACATTTCAACGATGACACGGCCCTTGTTCGTGTCGATGACCAGCGTATTGTCGGCATCGACCGGACGATAACCCGGTGTCGCGGCCACGGCATGCGATGCCAGAAGCGTTGCAGCGATTGCCAGACCCGCCGCGCACGCAGCCCCCATCTTAGACGTCATTACTCTTTTCCAACCTTAGCCAGGAGCCGCTCAGCGACGCGTTTTGAAACGAATGGCGAGATATTGCCGCCTAATTGGGCTATTTCTTTGACCAACCGCGACGCAACTGCCTGATGCCGGGGATCAGCCATCAGAAACACCGTTTCGATCTCACGGTTCATCTGCTGGTTCATCGCCGTCATCTGGAATTCATACTCGAAGTCCGCCACCGCGCGCAGGCCGCGAATGATGACGGAGGCTTTGAGTTCCTCGGCAAAGTGCATCAAAAGGCTGTCGAAAGGCAAGACCTCAACGCGATCGGCGAACGGAATGATGCTTTCGCGTATCATCTCGACCCGTTCGTCCAGCGTGAACATCGGGGTTTTGCCCGTATTGCGCGCCACGCCGATGACCAGATGGTCGACCAGCTTGACCGCGCGCCCGATAATATCCGAATGCCCGTTGGTGATCGGGTCGAAAGTTCCCGGATAAAGCCCTATCCTTTTGGCCATTGGCTGGCTCCTTATGAACGCCCCTATTTAAAGGGGCGCGCGTCAACTAACAGGATCGCCTTTATCCGGCATCGCCCCCGCTGGCAACCTCTGCGCCATCCGGACCGTCCTCGCCGCCCTCGTCTTCACCGCTTTCGGCCAGACGCTCGACCGACACGACCTTTTCGCCGGAGGTGCGGAAGATGGTGACGCCCTGCGTATTGCGGCCCGCCACGCGGATTTGCGACACCGGCGTGCGAATAAGCTGCCCACCATCGGTAACCAGCAGAAGCTGATCGGTGTCTTCGACCGGGAAGGAGGCCACCAGTCGCCCGCCGCGCTTGCTCAGGTCGATGGCGACGATCCCCTGACCTCCACGACCGGTGCGGCGATAATCGTAGGACGATGTGCGCTTGCCGAAACCCGTATCGGCAATGGTCAGGATGAACTCTTCTGCTGCGCCCAGTTCGGCGATACGCTCAACCGTCAACGCCGCTTCTTCGGTCCCCTCTTCACCATCGTCATCTGCGGTGATCGGGGCGTCTTCGCCTTCACCGGAAACGGCCGCGCGCAGAGACGCCGTGTGCTTGAGATAGGCCGCACGCTCCGCCGCCGTCGCATCGACGCGG